>CAZAZY010000038.1:0-1898 GCA_964489785.1 uncultured Candidatus Saccharibacteria bacterium | reverse complement strand
AGATCTAATTACTGATGCAATGAAAAAAGCAATTGATGAAACAGACCGAAGACGTTCTATTCAGGTGGACTATAATAAAAAACACGGCATCACTCCAAAAACTATTGAAAAAAATATCAAAGATATTACCGAAACGATTGAATCGTTGCGTTCAAAAACATTGGCTGATCAAATTGCATTGGATGAATCTATTTTGAAAGATACAAAAAAACTAAAAAAATATATCAAAGTACGTGAACGTGAAATGAACGAAGCGGTAAAATTACTGGATTTTGAAACCGCTGCATTGTTGCGAGATGAAATACGTATATTGCAAGAAAAAATGGGGAAATAAGATAAGGAATTCTTGATTAGATAAACTTGACATATTTATTCCATGTGATATATTATTTTTTGAACGGTGACCAAATACTGTTCTTTAATAATACATCTCATGAAGAAATTGCTTCTTGTTCCCGTAATTCTTGGTGCAGTTGCATCAATTGTTAGTACACGTAATGATGTTGAAATCGATGTGATTATTATCAGTGTGATAATGGCATGTTTTATATTCGGCATAACTTATGCACTTTGTTTTATTCTCGCCAAAGAAAAGAATAAGTCAATTTTTTACGGAGGAGGAATCTTTGGATTATCTCTTATTTTTTGGATTATTTACGGTCTATTCTTGGGCGCTACTTGGGGGGTTGTAGTATCTTCCGTTCAAGTGGGTGGTAATGCTCTCACCCTCGGTGTTACGGTTTTTTCAAGTGTATTAATTGGCCCCATAGTATATTGGCTAACAAAGCCAAAGAGTGCATGATTTCTGAATGCATACCCCTGTCGTACAATGTTGTGCGACAGGGGCTTTTTTTATAATGATACTTGACATATATCATATATTATGATACCATATAAATAGACAATATAGCTCTTTTACAGTGGTTTTTAAACAACAGTGCTGCTCGTTTTTTCCGCAAAGTTTGTTGAAAAAACGAGCAACATTTTGTTGTTCAAGATCTAATCTTCATTTCAGATGAAAAACAAAATCCTTTTCTTCAGTGGAATTTTTGCTATTATTACTGGTTTATTTATAGTGTTCGATTGGGTTCACCTCATGTTCATTCCAGGAGAATTGAACTCACCAAAACTCCAACACTTATCTCTTATTGATAAGGTCGCATGTACAATGTTTTTTTTGGGTATGGGCGGTATGTCTGTTACTGGTGGGGTTTCTCTGGTAAGGGGGCTTGCTCCGCATAAGGGTAATCCTAAGCTTTTTTATTTCTTTATGACATGCTTTTTCGTAGGGGGGGCGGTCTCTAGAATCTGAGAAATGAGCAAGAGTGCAAAAGCGGTTTCTGTAACAACAGGAACCGTTTTTTTATTTGACTCTCAAATATTGACATATATAATGTATTATGCTATGATATATATCAAGAAATACAGCACATTCACATCGGTTTTAATAACATTATTGCTCGTTTTGCGCATAAATATTGTGCCTAAAACGAGCAATAATGTTGTTGTTCATAATCTAATCTTCATTTACAATGAAAATCTTTGGTGGAATTCTTTCAGTTATTGCAGGGTTAACCATGGCATTCTCTTGGGTTCAATTTATGGTTGATCCAGGAGGATTGAATCCAGAACTCACAGACTCTCTTATGGATAAGGTGATGTTCACATTTTTGATTCTGGGGGCTGCCGCGGTGTACATTCTTGTGGGAGTTGTCCTTATAAAGGGACGCACTATCGAGAAGAGTAATACAGCACTCTTTTTTATTTTCATGATGCTGTTCATTTTCGGGTTGTATTATACAACCATGTTTGGAAGCCCTTGGTAACCAAAGAAATGAACAAGGTGCAAAAGCGGTTTCTGTAACAACAGGAACCGTTTTTTTATTTGACTCTCAAAT
>CAZAZY010000037.1:0-2284 GCA_964489785.1 uncultured Candidatus Saccharibacteria bacterium | reverse complement strand
GCTGACGAAGAATATGAATTATAAATACACTAAATAATGTATTCATCATAGGAATATAGAATGACATTGGTAGAGGCTTTAGAAATTCACAGACCGTTCTTAGACAACAAATATACAAATTGGTATCTAAGAATAGTATCGAAAGAATCTAATGACACTTATACCGAAACTCATCACATTTTTCCTAAAAGTTTATTTCCAGAATATGAAAAATGCAAATGGAATCTTGTAAAATTGAGTGCGAGACAACATTTCATCGTTCATGTTCTTTTAGTCAAAATGTTAGACAGTAAAGACGAACAAAGAAAAATGTCTTGGGCGGTTCAAAGATTAAAAGGAAATAAAAAGTATTTTAACTCTAGACTATACGAGATTATTCGAAAAAAATTAGCTGAAGTTGGTCAATCAGAGGAACAAAAAAAGAAAGTTTCAATGACAAAACTTTCTCAAAATCTCAAACTTACAGAAGAAACTAAAAGAAAAATAGCAAATTCAATCAAAGGTATAGTTCGTGGACCAATGTCTGAAGAACATAAACAAAAAATGATTGAATCTAAAAAGAAAAATTGGGTGCCAAAGACTTGGATGAACAAAGATGGCATTCAAACAAAAGTAAAAACTGAAGAAGTTAATTCATTTTTGAGTAATGGGTGGCAAAAAGGAACTAACAAAAAACATGTTACTGAAGAATATAAAAAAATGCTTAGTGAAAAAACAAAAGAACAATGGCAAAAAGTAAAATTGACCGGCCATACTGGAAATTTAATAGGAGTCTAATATGGCAGGTTTGACAAAGGTAACTGCCGGAGTAATCGCAGCTAACGCTGTTGTAGATTCGTTCGGCACCCAATCGATTACTGGTGACAAAATTGGTCTCACGGCAATCAATGCAAATAATATTGTCACTGGTGCTGTTACTGGTGATAAATTAGGCGCCACCTCAATCAATGCAAACAATATTGTAAATGGTTCAATAACATCTGCAAAAATTGATACTGTTGCCAACTCAAAAATAACTGGTACAATTACTGCTACTCAGTTGGCAGCTAATTCAGTTAACGCATCGATTCTTCAGACAAACTCTGTTGAAAATTACATGGCGACTTCTGGTCGCCCATTGTCAAATCGTAATCTGATTATCAATGGCGCCATGCAGGTCGCACAAAGAGGTACAAGTAATACAGGAATTACAACGACCGGATACTATACTGCGGACCGTTGGAAAATTATTCTTTCTTCTGCCGGCACATGGACAATGAATGTTGAATCGTCTGCACCTACTGATACCGAGTTTCGCAAGTCCGCCAATGTCATTTGTACCACCGCAGATTCTTCATTAAGTGCAGGAGACCGATTCGATTTTAGACAACTTATTGAAGGCCAAAATTTACAAAGTATCAAAAAAGGAACGGCCAATGCAGAATCACTCACCATTTCTTTTTGGGTAAAATCAAGCAATACAGGAACATACATCTGTGAATTTATTGATGACGATAATGGTCCTCGTCAAATTTCAAAATCTTACACCATCAATGCCGCAAATACATGGGAAAAGAAAACAATTACAATTCCTCCTGATACCACAGGACAATTTGATAATGATAATGCAGCAAGTTTAGTATTATTATTTTGGTTAGCCGCAGGTACTGATTATAGTTCTGGTACTCTCAATTCTTCTGCATGGGCATCACTTACAAATGCCAATCGTGCTGTTGGTCAATTGAACCTTGCAAACGCCACAGGTAATTATTGGGCGGTCACTGGTTTTCAATTAGAAACTGGAACTGTTGCGACACCATATGAGTGGATGGATTATGGTACTGAGTTATTAAAGTGTCAGAGGTATTTTTATTTGCATTCAGATTCCACCAATAAAACACTTGGTGCGGGAGCCGCTACAGGCACAACACAGGTTGGTGGAATAGTTTATTTTCCAGTCTCTATGAGAGCGTCCCCCTCACTTTATTCAACATTGTCAGCAACTGATAAATTTAGATTTAATTCAAATGTTGACTCAAATTCAAATAGCGATATGTCACTTGGAGATGTTGGATTATCTTTTGCTGGGTATTCAGTTGGGGGTTTTTCTGGGTTGACCACAGGATACGCAGGTGTTATCAGAAGATACAATGCAACTGGTGTTCTTGGATTTACTGCGGAGTTATAAATGTATAAAATTCATAAAAATTTAGATGGTGTTGTTGTTTCTGTTAGCAAAACAGAAAATAATATTTATTTAAGCATCCCTTTCGATCCCGCCAACGCAGACTACCAAGAGTATCTG
>CAZAZY010000036.1:0-2422 GCA_964489785.1 uncultured Candidatus Saccharibacteria bacterium | reverse complement strand
TGGGGTTTTATTATCTTTCACTAAAACCTTATTTTTCAACCCTTTTCGCCATTCCTCGATTTTTCTATTTGACACACCCTATCGGGGGGGGGGTACAATCATGGGGCGAATATTATTAACTAGGATGTATACATTTATGGAAAAATTCACCCCCGAGCAATTAAAAGGTCAAACAACACAAGCTCAAGAAAAAATACAAGCTGGAAATGCTGATCTTGAGACTATTCGTGATTATGTGCAAAACAATCTTCCAGATTTGATTGCGCAGGCATCACAAGACTATCAACAAGAAATGCAAGAAAAAATAGAAAAAGCCGTACAAGAAAAAGATCTTGCAAAAACAAAAGAATTAATTGAACAGGTACAATCACATATTGAAAATTTTGCTGGTGAGCATGGCCTCACCCCTGAACAAATCAAACAATTCACTGCGGAATATGACGCTTTTTGGAAAGATGCTTATAAATTTTGGAAAGATAATAATTATTGGGAATATAATAGAAATAGCCTACCTAATATTTCAGAAATGCAATTTGTTCCAGAATTTAGATCTCCCGGAGAAATTAGTTTTAAAGAGCTTTCAGAACAACCTGATGATGAAAATGAATTTGGAAAATATATTACCAATCTTGAAACAGCATTTCTTGACTATGAATCATTAGGTGAGCCAATCATAGTTACCCCAACTATCGACAATCAGTATCAATTATGGTTACAACAAAATAATAGAAAAGAAAACATCGCATCAGTTATGGATTATGTTTATGAAACCTATGCAGATACTCATTATATTCCCGGTATTGAATATGATAAATACATTATAGAACTTAAAAGGCAAAAGAAGACTCCCAATTATCTTAAGCGTGGTGATCTTTATTATTTTTTGGGTTCTGTGTTTAGGCGTCCAAGTGGAGAATGGTTTGTAGAAGTGACTACCGCCGACGGAAATCCTCAACCTTATCGGGGGGAGAACCTGGTAGATAGATTCTCACCCTCCAATAAAGTTCTATTGTTTAAAAAAGATATTCCCGAGCAAGAAGGGGGGGTATCTAAAGATTAAGAATAACATTTTTTAAAATTACAAAAAACCACCCGAGGGTGGTTTTTTATTTACACTGCAATCGGAGCTTTGATATACGGATGTGGGTCATAATCAACGACTTCGAAATCTTCGATTTTAAAATCAAAAATATCTTTTACATCACGGGTGATGCGTAATTGCGGAGGAGTTTTTGGTTCACGCACCAACTGTTCACGGGCTTGATCAAAATGGTTAGTATAGATATGAGTATCTCCACCAGTCCAAATAAATTCTCCGGGTTCCAGTCCTGTAACTTTTGCAATCATGATAACCAGTAATGCGTAACTGGCGATATTAAACGGCACCCCAAGGAAAAAGTCACAACTGCGTTGATATAACTGACACGACAATTTTCCATCAGCGACATAAAATTGAAACAAACAATGGCATGGTGGTAATCCAGATTTTGCCATTTCATCAATATCGGCAACATTCCATGCAGACACAATCATACGACGTGAATTCGGATTGTTTTTAATTTGATTAATGACATTCGTAATCTGATCGATATGTTCGCCATTTGCTGCTGGCCAGTTTCGCCATTGATATCCATATACCGGTCCCAGTTCGCCATGTTCACGCGCAAATTCTGGATCGGTTGCAATTTTATCCTCGAACTCTTTCAGTCCCGTATTCCACTCATCACCGTTAATTTCGGGAACTTCTTTTCCTTGTTTCAACAGATATGCCTTGTATGGCCATTCGCTCCAGATGTGAACATTATTTTGTACCAAGTATTGAATATTCGTGCTTCCGTTTAAAAACCATAATAATTCATGGGCGATCATCTTGAAAAAGACTTTTTTTGTGGTCAGTAGGGGAAAGTGCTTTTGTAAATCAAAACGCATTTGGGTACCAAAAATACTTCGCGTTCCGGTTCCTGTGCGGTCGCCTTTTAGTTCTCCATGATCCAAAATCTGTTGCATGAGTGATAAATATTCAAGATCAGGATGTTCGTGATATTCGTATGATTTCATATGGGTACAGTATATCATAGTGAGACAAATGGGGTAGAATCTTGTTTTTGAGATATTTTGGTAGTTTTGGATTGGTTTGGTATACTGTAGGCATTATTCATATACGTACATATACCATGCAAGACAAAGACATAGAAAAATTAATTCAATCAGAAAAGAAAAGACAGAAAAGTGTTATTAATCTTATTGCTTCGGAAAATTACGTATCAAAAGACGTACTGACTGCGTTGGGTTCTGAATTAACAAACAAATATGCCGAAGGATATCCAGGTGCACGTTACTATGGTGGAAATACTATTATTGATGATATTGAACGAATGGCTCAGAATCGCGCATTGTCATTGTTTGTTTTGTCTTCAAAAAA
>CAZAZY010000035.1:0-2823 GCA_964489785.1 uncultured Candidatus Saccharibacteria bacterium | reverse complement strand
GCTATGCCTTCCTTTCTCGCAACTAAGGTCTTTGAAAATAGGACCCTTTAATTTTACCCCGTCATTCGCTAATGACGGGGCTTTTTTATATATCAATAGTATTTTATTTTAAACAAAAAACGATATGAGATTTTTTGTATTCTGCTATACTGTAGAGCATGGAAATTATACAATTATTACAATACATATTTATCATAGCTGTTGGTGTACAAATTATCATGTTCGTTCCTGCGTATCTTTTTAAAACAGATGTGTTTACCGATCTTTCGTATTCGCTGACTTTTATTATCATAACCACTATGGCGGGTATTATTGGTGGATTTTCTTTTCCTACCATAATGTTGGGAATTCTTTTGTATGTTTGGGCAATTCGTTTGGGTTCGTATCTTTTTATCCGTATTCGTCGCATAAAAAAAGATGCACGATTTGATGGAATGCGAGAAGACCCAATTTCATTTTTACGTTTTTGGTTATTACAGGGAATTGCGGTGTTTATTATTATGATTCCTTCTAGTGTGTTTTTGATTCAATCAGAACAAGTTTTCGGTTTGCAATTTATTATTGGTTGGTGTGTTTCTTTGTTTGGTATTGTGTTCGAAGCAATTGCAGATTATCAAAAATATGTATTTATTAATAACCCTGAAAACAAAGGTTTGTGGATTTCTTCTGGTGTTTGGAAAATATCTCGACATCCAAATTATTTTGGCGAGATTCTGGTATGGGTTGGTATCTATATTGCTGTTGTGCCTTCGTTTTCATTTTTATGGATTGTGATTGGGTTCACCAGTCCTTTGTTTATTATTTTGTTATTGCGTTTTGGTAGCGGGGTTCCTTTGTTGGAAAAAAGCGCAGATGAAAAATGGGGGAATAATCCACAATATCAAGAATATAAATTAAAGACACCAGTTTTGGTTCCAAAAATATTCTAGATCTTTCTTTTTTGTTGTATACTGGGTATAAGTTTTATTCAATGTAATTATTTATTATGAAATACCATACATATCATAAAGGTTTTATTGGGGTTGGTGTTATCGTTGCTGTAGTTTTGGCTTTTGTTATTGGTGGTGGGATTGTATATTACGCTACACAACCATCAATGTCTGGATCAAATTACATGCCAACTGATCAAAATGGTGATGTGTTGTCGCTTATCACTGATGCGAATAGTGCACAGTCGGATACTTCAACTGCAACCACGGTCGTTGTTCCAAATCAACCATCGATAAATTCTGGTGGAACGCAATCGGGTACACAAAATTCTCCTATTTCGGTTGGTATGTCTTCACAAAGTTTCTTTGTTGTAAATGCGGAAAGTGGTATTAATGTTGTAAATCCAGTGTTCACGGTGAATGGTAATACTTACCAGGGAATTAATAATTTCTTGTTATATATGAACACAGTTGTTCCTGGAACATACAGTGTAAATGTTTCAGCTTCGGGATATGAATCAATGACTGGAATAACAATTGTTGTTCCTGCAAATCTTACTGATATGGTTATTAATCTTGAGCCGGTGGTGTCCGCACATAATTGTCCTCGTAATTCATCTAACGCTAATAATTTCTTTTTGTGTGGATATGTTGCAGATGAAAACCATAATGCGTTGGCTGGAGTTCAAGTAAGTTCTGCTGGATTTGGTGGTACTTCCGTGGTTGCTGCGACAACATCTGCGGATGGATATTATCAAGTTGAATTTACACCACTGCAAAATAATGATTGTAGTAATCCTTTTACCATTTATTATTCTACTGAAAATTATAAATCTCTTAGTTATATATTAAGAGGGTCGTATGTCTATCCTGGGGGTGACTTGTCAACACGAATACAAATGAATCAAGGCACTGGGGAAGATCAAGAAATAGTGAAACATGGCATGTGTTCATAATGGGGAACTCTTAATTGTATAAGACGGTTAACCTATGATATAATCACGAATATGGAACAAGACAAAAATATTAATCCTAATACAGTTTCTTTTACTATGAATAAAAACATTATCATTATTTTGGTTCTCGGTCTTTTGTTAGTTGGGTTTGGTTACGTAGGATCTGATCGTGGTTGGTTCGAGAAAAAAGTAGCACCTTTGGATGCTCCATCATCAGCTTTGACCGATGATTCTTTGATCGTGGCTTATGTAAATGGCGATATGATTACCGCGGGGGAATTGAAGCAATCAATTAATGCAGTGGGTGGAGATATTGCATCTGTCGAAGCGCAACAACAAGTAATTTCTCAGATGATTGGACAATCGTTGTTCCGACAACAAGCTTTGTCTGCAGGGCTTACCGTATCTGAACAAGAATTACAACAAGCGTATGCATCTTTAGTAGAACAATTTGGTTCAGAAGAATTATTAAATCAACAACTGGCATCTTTGGGTCTTTCTCCTCACCAGGTTTCTGAAATGTTAGCAGAGCAAGTATTAGTACAAAAATACACCATCTCATTGCGAGAACAATTTCAGGTTACTGTTACCGATGAAGATGTGGCACAAGCATATACATCATTGGTTGCACCCCAAGAAAATGCACCTTCATTAGAAGAAGTATCAGAAGAAATTCGTCAGTATCTAGCAGAGCAAGAATTTGAAATGCATCTTTTGGATATTGTTGAACAACTGAAAGCAGAATTCGAAGTACATACCTATTTGGATAATCCGATACCTCGCGAACAGTTAGAAATGGCATCGTAATGATTAAAAACCTCTTGGATAACCAAGAGGTTTTTTGTATATAAAAAGATCCCCCAACAAAATCAAACGATCTTGTTGGGGGGAATGCATTGGGTGCGAGGTCAGTATGTTTTTTGACCTAGTTTGAGAAT
>CAZAZY010000034.1:0-2849 GCA_964489785.1 uncultured Candidatus Saccharibacteria bacterium | reverse complement strand
ATCACTTTCAATGAATCAAAAAAGTAGCCACATGGCTACTTTTTTGTTATACTGGCTTCGTTCGGGCGATTAGTTTAGTGGTAGAACGAAGGTCTCCAAAACCTTTGGTGGTGGTTCGATTCCTCCATCGCCCGCAGAAAATTACAGGAAGTGCAATTAACTTAACTGTCTATGGTAAAAATTACTCATGAGAATGAAATTAAAATATTGGATGTTGACGTAGTAAAACTGCAAAATATTGTCGAAAGTTTGGGTGCAAAAAAAGTTTTTGATGCCGAACGGGTATTTACCACTTTTGATACATTAGAAAAAACCTATACAAAAAACCATTCCATTATTCGTCTTACAGAGGAGGAAAAACTAAAGCTCAGTATTAGTGATTTTCCTGATGGTATAAATAAAGAAACGATAAAACTTTTTGTTAGTCGAAAAAAAGAGGCTATCGATTTATTTGCTAAATTAGGCATCATGCCAATCTGCGAAGTTACATCTCATAGAATATCCTATGAACTTGATGGGGTGGATATTGATATTGATCAATTTCCCTTCATTCCTCCTTTTATTGAAATAGATACATCCGAACTTGAGATGCCTTTAAAGGATTTTCTGATACAGCTTGATATTTTAGATAAAGAACAATTTTTACAGGGGACGGAAGATCTCTATTTTAAATATGGTAAAAATTATTTTGAAATATTTGCTATAAAATAATTAATACATCTTTCTCTTTTAGATATCTTAGTGGCCGTGTTGTATTTGTGTATCTTTTGAAGAAAAGATGTCAGAATTTTCATCACCAATAACTTCCAATACTGCCCAGGCACCTTTGTTCATCCGTGCAAGAGCATGATCTACAAGTAAGTATTTACCAGGGACATCAACCGTAAATTCCACAATGCTCGCTCCACCAGGTAGGACAGCAGTTGCTTGTGTATTATGTTCCATTGCGCCACCGATACTTGCATTTGGATACACAGTATCAAAAATCTCACCAATTACATGAAAAGATGAAATGAGGTTTACGCCACCATTACCAACATACATACGAATCTTATCTCCCACTTTTGCTTGCATTCGGGGTGTTGTTTCAATGCGACCATTAAATGTTATATAATTTGGTTGACCATCAATTAAGGCGTTAGAATCAAAAGCAACAAGACCTTTTTTACCTAATTGTCCCATAGTGTAAAGTTCTCCCTGCATAACATAAAATTCTTTATCAACTTCGGGAAGCCCTTCTTTTGGATCTACTAAAATCATTCCGTATTGCCCATGTGAATTATGTGTAGAAACATTTGGCATCGCACAATGATATATATAAAGTCCTGGGTTTAATGCTTTCCATCTAAATGTTTTTGTTTCTCCGGGTGCAACATGGGTAATTGAAGCTCCACCTCCTGGGCCTGTAACCGCATGTAGGTCTATATTATGATCATGAAGGCTTGATGGATCATTTGTAAGTGTTAATTCTACTGTATCGCCTTCACGTATACGAAGCATCGGACCAGGAACTTGTTTATCGTATGTCCAATAATTGAAATAAATTCCTGGAGATATTTCTGAAAGAACTTCTTGTGCAGTCAAGCTAATGCGCACAATACCGTCCGCATCAGGGGTTTGGGGTTTTTCCGGAACAACTGTTGGGTCCGCACCAATATCAGTAACCTTATCAAAACGATTTTCATATCTAAAAAAATCTATAATTTTAGCAAAAGGAATAGATGGCGGGAGTCCGCCTGGGGCATGTGAATGCATAAAAGACGGCATCGCAAAGTTCGGCGGATATGTTTTATTTGCAAAAAAACCTATACCAACCATGAGAATAAATAAACCAAACGCAAACAAAAAATATCTGTCTTGAAATAAAGATATTTTTATTCCTTTTTTCCAAATAACATATAGAATTATTATAAAAGCACTAAAACCAATCAAACCCGCTAATGTTTCTAAAAAAATATATGTAAACATGAAATAAAAATTATTAATAAGGTATTTTACACTCTTCAAAACAATGTGCTTCACGATTTAATTTAAAAATACGTTCCGTACCATTTTTAGTAACTGTTACTGCATCTACAGATTGTAGGGCATTAAGATGATGAGATATTGTTGGCTGTGTCAAAGATAGCTTTTTGGTTATTTCTGTAACTGTTAATCCATCTTGTTCTTTGCCTAATATACACACGACATTATATCGACTGCGTTCGCCAACCACCTTGAAGCAATCGGGGCATAATTCTTTTTCCGAGAGAATAGAATCTGGAACCCATGATGGTCGAGGATAGGTTTTTTGACTTTTAGATAAGATTGGTTTCTTTTGAATTTTTTTCTTCATATTATGAGATGTTTATGATATTGTACTATATAGATGGTTATCTATATAGTACAAGTATATACTACTGTATCTAATAACTCAATTTTATAAGATTAATTTAATATTATGGAAACTCATATACAAAAATTTTTACTTGCAGCAGAATCAAAAGCGTTGGCAACAGTATCTCCTCAAGGAATTATAAATGTTATTCCTGTGTCTACGTTAAAAATAAGAGACAATAAAATTATCCTGATGAATTATTTTATGGGCAAGACACAAGAAAATATTACACAAAATAATTATATTGCATTGGTTGCATGGTCTGATATGTTTGGATATCAAATCAAGGGACCCGTTGATTATATAACCACCGGGGAATTATATGAAGAAATGAAAAACTGGGTCAGTGTTACTTTTCCTGAAAGGAATTTATATGGTCTTTTGGCTATTGATCCAAAAGAAATCTATGATATTGCACCTGATAAAAAAACAAAAGAATATACTAATGAACATATTTCTTAAACCACGTTCT
>CAZAZY010000033.1:0-2925 GCA_964489785.1 uncultured Candidatus Saccharibacteria bacterium | reverse complement strand
TGATCAGATTTGCCCGTGGCGGTTGGTCCGCAGATGACAATGATTTTTGGTTTTAAAATAGTTTTGTTCATATTTGCTATTGTTTTTAAGTATATATGTGATAGCATTAGTGTCAAAGTTCTTTTGTTCTTGTGCATTTGGTAAAACCTGGAAAAGAGGTCATATTGATTTGGTACAAGTTTGAAATCTTGCACCCATGAATTGACTTGGAAGCAATCCGAAACGCAAAAAAACACAATATTACAGAAGAGCGAACGCCTGGGGTGGACTTACTCCAGGCGTTTTTTATTTTGACATATTATAAAATATATGTAATATGTGAATAAACTAACTGTACTTCTCATGGACAAACCATACACAGTCGTAAGAGTGAATCGAACCGAACCCGCACATTTCGGTAATACACCAGATGTCAGAGCGGGAATTTCGGTGAAAATCAATTATCCTGTATCGCGAATCAGTATTAACAACTTTGTTAAAAAGTTGTCGGATGCTTTGCATACCACTGCCATTTCTTATGATGATATGGAAACTGTCACCTTGTCACAACAAGAGAGATATGAAACATATTTTCATTATAAAAAAGATTCAAAGAAAGTTTCGAGTAAAACAGAAAAGAAATACATTCTTATCGAGATCATTGGTACATTCCATGGTTATGGTTCAGGAATGGAAGAAATGTATACAGTTTTTGAATCGGCAGTAGCTCAATCAGCTTATTGTCTTGAATAGTGTCCCTAAAAAGGCAAGAACCCCGACAGAATTCTGTCGGGGTCTTTTTTATAAATCATCCAGATGTTTAATGCGTGCACCAATAGCATTTAGTCGTTCTACGATATTTTCATAACCACGTTTGATTGCGTATACATTACGCAGTGTTGATGTTCCTTCGGCACCTAACATGGCAACAAATATCATAGTTGATGGTCGTAGTGCTGGTGGGCATACAATCTGGGTTGATTGTAATTTCGTTGGACCTTCTATAAACACTCGGTGTGGATCTGCCAGATTAATATGTGCACCCAGACGATTTAATTCAGTGAAATAGATTGCACGATTTTCCCACATCCAATCATGAATTAATGTTGTTCCTTTTGCTTGAGTTGCAATAGGTACAAAAAATGGCAAGTTGTCGGTATTAATTCCTGGATACGGTGTAGCATGAATTTTATCAGATACTGCAGTAAATTTTGATGGAAATATTGTGATATCTACTAATCTTGTTTTTTTGTTATATGAAAGATATGGTTTTGTTTGTTTGTATCGGAGACCCATATTTTCCAAAACCAATAGTTCTCGTTTCAAGAAATCTATAGGGCATCGTGTGATTGTTAATTCTGATTTAGTAACAATCGCCGCAGAAACAAGCATCATAGATTCTATAGGATCTTCACTGTTGTGATGTTCTACATCCACATTGATATTTTTTTTGCCTGTTACCGTGATGGTATGTGTGTGTAAGCCATCTATTTTTACACCCAATTTTGCCAGATAATAACATACATCCAAAACCATGTAATTTTGTTGTGCAAATTCTATGGTCGAAGTACCAGAAATACCAGACGCAGCAATAAGAATATTTTCAGTTGCGGTGTCGCTGGCTTCGTATAATACAACCGTAGCTGGTTTTAATTTTTTGTTCGTAATATGGTATGCATTTTGTTCTGTTTTAATAGATACGCCAAAAGATTCCAACCCGTGTTTATGAGCAATAATAGTCCGTTCACCCATTTTACAACCACCTGCATGGGGTAATCGAAAATCTTTTTCTGTATGAATTAATGCACCAATCATCATTAACGCAGATCGGATTTTACCAGCAGCTTCTTTATCTAGATTACCCAATTTGAATTTTTTTGGTGGCTGAATACGTAGGCTATTTTCTGATATCCATTCTACATCTACACCGATACTTTCGTAGATTTCTATGATACGATGAATTTCTTCGATGTTTGGTATATTATGCAATGTTGTCTTTCCTTTGTTTAACAGGGAAGCGCATAATAATCCCAGTGCGCCATTTTTTGATGTTTTTGTGGTAATGGTCCCAGATAATTTATGTCCACCCTGGATTTCAAAATCATTTCCACCTCGGGATAGTTCTACTATCTTTCTTTCCAATACTTCACCAATTTTAACTAGCTGGCTGGTGGTAAAATTTTGTTTTCCTGATTCCATGCGTGCAACAGCGCTTTGAGACGTTTTTAGTGCTTTTGCAAATTCCTCTTGGGTCATGCCTTTTTCTTCACGAGTTTTTTTAATCAATGCACCGATTTTTGCCGTACTTGATGTTGTTTTCATATTGTATATATATAGCATATATGATATATTTTGTACATACTATGAAAAATAATATCCCATCGTGTATTAGAGAGAATGTTCCTTTGTCACAAGAAACCGCATTACGTGTTGGTGGTATTTCTCGGTATGTTGCTGATGTAACAAATACGAATGAACTACAAGAGGTTTTGGAATTCGCACGATTATCTAATTTGCCATTGCGTATTTTGGGATCAGGGACAAACGTTGTCGTATCAGAACAAGATTTTCTTGGTGTTACTATACGTATGTGTATTTTGGGAATTGAAATAAAAAAAGAAGATTACGAATGTGTAGAAATTTCGGTCGGTGGAGGTGAATCCTGGGATGAATTTGTTGCATATACGGTAGAACATGGTTGGAGTGGAATTGAGGCATTATCCAGTATCCCTGGTACTGTGGGTGCATCGCCTGTGCAAAACATTGGTGCATATGGAGCCGAAGTTTCTGACACAATAATACAGGTACAGTATGTTGATATTAAAACAGGTGAATCTCATACGTTATTAAAAAATGAATGCCTATTTGCATACAGAGACAGTATTTTCAAACAATCATTACGGGGAAAAACAATTATTACTCATGTTGTTTTTAAACTTTCAAAAT
>CAZAZY010000032.1:0-3046 GCA_964489785.1 uncultured Candidatus Saccharibacteria bacterium | reverse complement strand
AAAGGCTAGAAAGAATTGAACAGCAAATTGCTGGTAAAACTCTTTTGGACAGACCCTACGCTCCAATGCCATCAGAGATACCATCACAGCCATATAAATCTCAACCAAAAACAGTGACACCTTGGGCAACTATAAAATGTCCAAAATGTGGAAAGGATACAGGTATTGGGATGATTCTTAATATGGTAATTCCACCAGAAGGTCTTGCATGTCCTCATTGTTCAGAAACAGTTGTTGCTGGTTCACCGATTACTTTTTGTGATGCTACTGTACCAAAAGGTGTTGGACAAACAACAGCATCAAGTATAAAATATACATGGGATAATTGTTCTGCTGTAGCTGGAGATTCTATTAATTTAAAAAATGAAAATGAAATACAGAATTAAAGCATATCATTATAAAAATCACTCAAAGTATTATCCTCAATGGAAATTTCTTTGGTTTTGGAATGATTTTGGTGGGCAATGGGAAGTTTCGTTTGCTTCTAAAATGAAAGCACAAAAATATCTTGACGATCATGTTGATCTTACTAACCCTAAAATAGAAAAAATTCCTTATGAAATATAAATTTGTAGAAACACAAGGTTGCACGGCATTTGGCTTTACAGTAAATGATAAAGACCTAAATGACATTTCAAAAGACGAACAAAAAGAAATCGTCGATTATCTTTGCGAGAAGATGAAAGAAGGTCTTGACAATGGCACGGTTTTGTTTTCTGATATTGTTCGCGCTTTTCAAACTTCTGATCATGGAAGCGATGCTGAACCTTGCGATCAATGCGGCGACACAGTTCATTGGGACGTTTGGGAATTATGAAAGAAGAAATACCAGAAAGTTTTTGGGAAGCACTCATCGAAGTTAAAGATAGAGAAATTAATGAATTAAAAAATAAAATTGATACTCTTACTGTAGGATATAATCGTTACGAAAAATTGCGTCGATTAAATCTGCAACAAATAAAAGAGTTGTATTTAAAAAACTTGCGAACTGGTGAACATTTTGATATACTAGTAGATAAATTAAATTGAATAAAGTAATTACAGTTGATTTTGATGACACTCTTGCTGTTACTACAACTACAGCTTGGGGTGGTTCTACACTTATGCCAGTAGAACGTATTGTTAATTTTGTAAAATCAAAAATTGATTTTGGTTTTGAAGTTTACATTGTTACATTTCGAAATTGGGACAATAAAAAAGAAGTTGTTGACTTTTGTAAAGGGTATGGTATTAAAGTAAAAGATGTCATCTGCACAGAGGGGAAGAACAAAACTGAATTTATAAAAAAATTAAATAGCTCTCTACATATTGACGACCATGTTGAAACTTGCACACTCTTAACGATGGCTGGGATTGAAGTTCTTCTTGTTGATTGGGGTCAAGAAGAAAATAATTTAATGGCACAGTTTTTTAATAAGATATGACAACTGAAGAAATTTTAAATAAAATTACAGAGCTTTCAAGGGAATGGTATATTCAAATTGGTAGTGACCATCATAAAGATCGTGACTGCCACTTTTATATCAATACTGTTTGGAGTTACGGCCAGAAACAAAAATACCGTGTCGAACACTTTGGGTATATCTTTGATGATATTGAAGAAGAATTTGATACATATAAAGAAGCAGCGCAGTTTTTATTGAACAAACTTATTGAGATGATTAAAATTGAAAAAGTTAAAGAAGATAAAGAAGAATTTATTCAAAAAGATGAAGAAGAGTTCTTGACCTTTGATTAAAAATTCATTAATATTGGGAATATGAAAAAACGTGGTAGAAAAGCTGGCAGTGGTAGTTTTGCACAAGTATCTTTGGAGGAACTCAATCGAGTTCTTAAACCAAATGCGCGTGTGATTGTTTGGGGCCGTTACGCACAGATGTTGGGTCTTGATGGTAAAAAAGTCGAGGCCAAGCATGATACTCTCGTTGCTGCCGTCAATGGTGGCACGGCTGAAGTTGAGCTTGAGACATTTGGGAACGCCAAACCGGAAAATAAGAAAACCGAACCGCAAGAAGATCTTGTTCCCAAACCTTCTGTTACACTAGAAGTGTTTTAATAAACGTACTTAAAATTCAATACGTTAATAAATTATAAAAAATCCCTTGCAAACTGTAAAAATACTGGTATATTGATGATATGAGCTACTTCGATGAAATGATTGGTCAGTCCAAAACTAAAAGCGTTCTTGGTTTTTACATTGATGCTTTTGAAAAGACTGAGATCCTGCCGCATATGTTTATTGTTGGTCAGCGTGGTCAAGGTAAGACCATGCTTGCCACCCAAGTTGCCAAGAATTTGCGTAGCAAAACTCTTGGTCGCGTCAAGCCTATGTTGACTATCAACTGCTCGACGCTTAAAAACGTCCGACAGTTTATTGAGGATATTGTTCTCCAGTATGTTCGTGATCAGCATATCACACTCTTTTTTGATGAGGTTCACGAAATGCCTGTTCCGATTCAGACCTGTCTCCTGACAGTTCTCAATCCAAATAAACACAACATGAATACTCTTCGTTTCGAGGACTATCATATTGAGTTTGATTTTACTAAAGTCAGCTTTATCTTTGCGACTACCGATCCGCAAAGGGTGATTACCCCTCTTAAAGATCGTTGCCGTATGGTACACATGGAAGAATACGCATACGATGAGTTGGGTCAAATTGTCAAGAATAATAGTGAAGATTTGGAATTTGATGAGGAAACTTTGCGTGATATTGCCAGTGTTTGCCGTGGCAATGCTCGTAATGCTACACTCATGGCCAAAGATAATATTCTTCAATTTGCTCGTCGGCACAATGTTTCATACATTGACATGGCTATCTGGAATCGTATCAAAGGTGTTTTGGGTATTTTGCCTCTTGGTCTTGAGAATACCGAACTGCAAATTCTCAAAGTTCTTAAAGAGCGCAGCATTTGTTCGCTCACAAATATCAGTGCGGTTACTGGTTTGTCCACTCAAGCCCTGCGCGCAGAGTTTGAGCTTTACCCTCTGAAGCACAATCTCATGGAGATTGCTCAAGGTGGTCGTCGTTTGACCAAGCAAGGTC
>CAZAZY010000031.1:0-5066 GCA_964489785.1 uncultured Candidatus Saccharibacteria bacterium | reverse complement strand
GGATTCAGATGTGGGGTATTTTTTATACAACGCCAACCAAATCGTTGACATTTAATCCCTATATGATATACTCATTTCTGGTCAGATACATACGTTTAATCCGTGTTCTTTCTTGTTATTTTTTAAGGAAATTGCAAGAAAAACCACGCGATATTGCGCATGAAAAGACCGTATATATATTATGGCAAAAAAATCAGTAATAGCGCGAAATGAAAAGCGCAAGAAGCTTGTTGCAAAATTTGCAGTAAAGCGTGAAGAACTCAAGGCAAAGGGTGATGTTTTTGGTTTGCAAAAATTACCAAAAAACTCATCTCCAACCCGTATTAAAAACCGAAGTTTCCTCAGTGGTCGAGCAAAAGGATATATGCGAGATTTTGGAATCGATCGTATTGAATTTCGTGAACTTGCAAACGAAGGTAAAATCCCTGGCGTTCGCAAATCATCTTGGTAGTTTTATTTATTAATATATTGTTGTATGGATACTATTGGAAACATGATTACATCTCTTTTGAACGCATCTCGCGTTAAAAAAGACATTGTAATTGTACCTGGATCAAATCTTCGCTTTGCTATTGCACAAGCTTTGTTCCAAAAAGGGTACATTAAATCATATGCTCGTAAAAATAAGAAAGTAGGTACTGAAATCGAAATCGAACTAGCATACGATGCAGAAGGGAACGCAAAAATTCAGGGTGCACGACGTGTATCAAAACCATCTCGACGTGTATACGCTGGGGTGCATGATATTTATTCTGTAAAGCAAGGATATGGAATGTTGATGCTTTCAACACCAAAAGGAATTCTTGCTGGAAAAGAAGCTAAAAAAGAAATGGTCGGAGGAGAAGTTTTATTCGAAATGTGGTAAGAAATAACGTATGTCAAGAATTGCAAAACAACCAATCGTGATACCACCAAAAACAGACGTTACTTTTGAAAACGGTGTATTGACTGTTTCTGGTCCTCATGGAAAACTTTCTCGTTTCTTCCGAGACGAAATATCTTTGGTAGTTGAAAACAACACCATCGCGGTAACTCAGGTAAAGAAAAGCGTATTCGCTCGTGCTCTTGTGGGAACTTATGCATCTCATGTAAAAAACATGATTGCTGGGGTAAACACACCATATCAAAAGAAATTAATACTCGAAGGAGTAGGATTCAAATCAGAAGTTGCAGGTACAGACTTGAAACTTGCTCTTGGATTTTCTCATCCTGTTGTTGTTCCTATCCCAGCGGGATTAACAGTAACTGCAGAAAAAAATAACATTACTGTTGTAGGTATCGACAAAGAATCTGTAGGAAGTTTTTCTGCTATGGTCCGTGGATTAAAGAAACCAGAACCGTACAAAGGAAAAGGATTCCGATACAGCGACGAGGTTATATTACGAAAACAAGGTAAGAAGTCGGTATAGTTTTTGTAGATAAAATATATGAACACAAAAAAAACAAAACAAGAAAAACGAGTACATCGACACAAAAGAATCCGAGCAAAAGTTGCGGGAACAGCTTCTTTGCCTCGACTTTCTGTATTCCGTTCAAATCAATATATCTATGCACAGCTTATCGATGACGAAAATGCAGTAACATTGGCTTCGGCAAATGATGTAAAAGAAACAGCGGGAACAAAAAAAGAACGAGCAGAACGTGTTGGAAAAGCTATTGCAGAAATGGGTATGAAAGCCGGTGTTGCAAAAGTTGTCTTTGACCGTGGTGGATTTATGTATATTGGTCGTATTCAAGCATTAGCAGATTCTGCAAGACAAGCTGGTTTGCAATTTTAATTTTATAATATGTCTGAAGTACAAGAAAACAAAACAATAGATACACCAGCAACAGGAACTCAAGATGTTGGTATCACTCAATCACCAATGCGTGGAAAAAGAAATTTCCGTCCACGAGAAGGAGGAAACAAAGACCGTCGTGATGGTGGTTTTCGAGAACGAGAAAAACCAGAATTTGAACAAAAAGCAATCTCTATTCGTCGTGTAACTCGTGTTATGGCAGGGGGACGACGATTCTCTTTCTCTGTTGCAATGATAATTGGAAACAAAAAAGGTTCTATCGGTGTTGGTCTAGGGAAAGCTTCTGATACTGCGTTAGCAATGCAAAAGGCTTTTCGAGATGCAAAGAAAAACATGATTACTGTTCCTATTACAAAAGAAGGATCTATTGCACACCATGTCGAAGCAAAATTCTGTAGCTCTCGGGTTACATTAATGCCTAACTATGGACGTGGTACAGTAGCAGGAAGTTCTGTTCGTATGTTAGTTGAAATGGCTGGACTAAAAGATATTACTGCAAAAGTATTTTCTGGAAGTAAAAACATGTTGAATAACGCACAGGCTACTATTCTTGCATTCAAAAAATTGCCAGGAACTGTTTCAGTAATAGCAAAAGAAGAAAAAGTAGTAGAAAAAACAAACAAATTTTCAAAACCAGGTGATTTTCGGTCGCGATCACCACGAGCTAAAAAGGTAGAAGCATAATCATAATTATATGCACTTAGGAACATTACAACGAAAAACAAAAAATACAACAAAGAAGGTTGTTGGACGTGGAGGTACTCGTGGAAAAACTTCAGGACGAGGTCACAAAGGACAAAAAGCGCGTTCTGGAAACAGTACACGACCAGCAGTTCGTGACATGATCAAAAAATTACCTAAATTACGAGGGTATCGATTTTCTTCTCCAAGAAAATCTGCATGCGAAGTAAATCTTTCAGATTTAAATCTTGCATATTCTGATGGTGAAAAAGTAAATTTTGAAACACTGACACAGAAATCTTTGGTACCACGTCAGGCTGTGACTTTGGGAGTAAAAATACTTGGTCGTGGAGAATTATCTAAGAAACTTGTTATCGAAGGTTGTACAGCTTCAGCTTCTGCACGACAGAAAATAGAAGCAGTTGGAGGATCGTTCGCTTAATACATTATATGAACTCATTTGTTTCAAAACTAAAAATATTTTTTCTTGATCCAGGTGTTCGTAATAAAACACTCGTTGTTTTAGGTTTGTTAATATTATTTCGTCTTTTAACATCAATTCCAATTCCTGGAGTTGATACTACCGCTTTGGCTTCATTTCTTTCAAATAACCAATTATTTGGATTTTTGAATGTATTTTCTGGAGGTGGGTTATCACAATTATCTATTGCGATGCTTGGGGTAGGGCCATACATTACGGCTTCGATTATCATGCAATTATCTACGATCATGATTCCTGGTTTAAAAACTTTGTATCATGACGAAGGTGAAGCTGGGCGAAAAAAATTCAACCAATATTCTCGATTGTTGACTGTGCCGTTGGCTGCTTTTCAAGGATATTTCTTGTTGTCTTTCTTGCAAAAACAAGGGGTTCTTATGGATATTTCTTTTATTGATCAAATATTCAATGTTGTTGTAATTACAGCCACAGCAATGTTCTTGATGTGGATAGGGGAATTAATTACTGAATTTGGAATTGGAAACGGTGTTTCTATCTTGATTTTTGCTGGTATTATTGCTGCTTTACCTCGAGAAATTGCACAATTAATATTTGCATATGACCCAAGCCAGCTTTTAACCTATATTGGTTTTGGAATTATTGCTTTGGTTATTATTTATGGAATCGTTTTGGTAACAGAAGCAGAACGACCGATCCCTGTTACCTATGCACGTCAGGTGCGTTCAGGTGGACAGTCAACTGGTGGTGTTTCAACCTATTTACCATTACGTATTAGTCAAGCTGGTGTAATGCCAATTATCTTTGCAATGTCCATTTTACTTTTCCCGCAAATGATTGGAAGTTTTATGGCAGCAAGTTCTTCGGCTACATTGCAATCTATTGGGTCTACGGTGATACAAACATTTGAAAACAGTTGGGTATACGGAATAACATATTTCTTGTTGGTGTTTTTGTTTACGTATTTTTATACTGCAATTACTTTTGAACCAGAATCAGTTGCTTCTAATTTGCAAAAAAATGGAGCGTTTATTCCAGGAGTACGACCAGGAGAACCTACAACAAAATATATCTCTCAGGTGATGAATAGAATCACTTTGGTAGGAGGTTTGTTCTTGGCAATAGTTGCGGTGCTTCCTATTATTCTACAGGCGGTAACAGGTGTTGCATCATTTGCAATCGGTGGAACAGCATTGTTGATTGTGGTATCTGTAGTTACTGACTTGTTCAAAAAATACGACGCACAGCTTTCTATGAGAGAATATTAATTTATTCTTGTAACCAGACTTTATATTTTTCTAAAATAATCTCGACAACCTCGTCGAGATTATTTTTTTCGGTATCTATGACAAGATCAAAATTATCTGGATTTGTATGGTCAATCGCGTACAATGATTGATACCGTTTTTTCTCGCTTTCTAATCTCGTGGTGATGCTTTCTGTTATGGCTTCTTTTGTTAATGCAGAATATCCTTCAGAATATCGGTTTGGATTATTTTCTGCATCAATTAATATACGATCAGCGGCTACTTCGGGTCGGAGATATAAATATACCTTGAATGACTGTGGTATCCAATGAAATGCTAAACGAGAATCAATAACCAGATTGTTTTTTTCTCCTGCATTTTTTACTTCAGTATCTATTTCATGGTCAATTGATGGATCACGTTCTGCCATTTCTGATAGTTCTTGTAATGTAACCGTGTGTTTTTCTGCAATAGAGCGCATAAAATCACCAGAAGAGAATCTCTGGTAGGTAAGTTTTTCTGCAAGTTTGTTTGCAGTGCTGGATTTGCCGCTACCTAATCTGCCAGCAATCGTAATGACATGTTTTTTATTCATAAATACATTGAAGCATATTTTTTAAAAAACCGCACGTGATGTATATTTTTTTAAGATATATTTTATGTTCAAAATAAATATGGTATACTATAAGCAATATTAGTTATTATTTTTTTTATTATCATATGTTATTGCTACAACGTTCACTTTCATATTTCTTTATCACCACCATCGCGCTCCTGGGATTCTTTTTCCTTGCAGGCTCAGTTTCTGCCGCAACATTAACCGTTGACTCTACAGATGCAGATACAACAGCAGATGCTTTATGTAATCTTGAAGAAGCGATA
>CAZAZY010000030.1:0-6219 GCA_964489785.1 uncultured Candidatus Saccharibacteria bacterium | reverse complement strand
ATTTCAAAAATTGTTTTAATTCCTTTAGATCTTTCATGGCAAAGAGCTTTTGGTTGTTTACATTATAAATAAAAATGATTTCTTTGTCAACAATTTTTTTATAAAAACAGCACTTTTTCTGAGGGCTAGCCCGTGCTTTTAAATGGTGAAATCGATCAGGGGTCATTATTTTAAATGAATAGGAATCGGTCACTCTCATGGATATTTTATTTCTCCGCCAGTTGGCGGATCATAAATATCTCATTCGCTCGACCCCCACTCTCGGGCGCTCTGCTTCGCAGACTTCGTGCGCCCTCGGTTCGATTCCCACATCTCCGTAAAACGAAAAACCCCAATACATCCGTATTGGGGCCCAACGTTTTATGTGGAGATGGGGGGAATCGAACCCCCGTGTAGGTAGGTGTGCACATACAATCTACAGTATGTAGTCTATTTCTTTAATTTAAATATGTACATGTCCGAAACAGACAAAACATGCACACATCGAGCTTTTATATCTTGACTATGTATCAAAGCGCGTACATAGACACAGCCTCAGAATATTATGCCGAACGACAAACTATGAGACTCTTGTTTGTGTCGACACCAGCCATCGCGATTATGCGTACGCTGGAGCAAATCCCGCAAAATACGGAGATTTGATACCAAGTGAGTTTGCACTTGAAGTGTTCGTCCAGTTATACGAGTTAGACGAGCTCGATACGCAGCATATGCAACGAATCCTCCTGTCAATACCGATCATCCCCAATATGTATTTGTTAACGTCCCTTCAGTTTTCTTCCTATGTCTCGTTCGGTATCTCGTTTTTTGATTGATTCACGTTTATCATGTTTTTTCTTTCCACGTGCCAATGCAATAGATATCTTTACGATATCTCCTTTATTATACATTGAAATTGGTATCAATGTCAAACCCTGAGATTGTTTTAATTTTTGCAATCTTTGGATTTCTTTTGCACGTAATAATAATTTGCGGGGACGCAAAGGATTATATCCTACAGGCGCATTGTTAATCTGCCATGCGGGAATATCTGCACCAATCAGAAAAACCTCGTTCCCCAGAAACGATACATGTGAACCGGTTAACCTGCCATGACCTTTTTTGATTGCCTTCACTTCGGTACCCACCAATTGGATACCCATTTCAAAGGTTTCCAATATTTCATAGTGAAAGCCGGCTTGTTTGTGATTGATAAACGTAGTCATCTTCTCTATTATACAGAGAATTTATAATTTGTCTTTGTTGTCGGTTCAGCGTATAATGAGTTTTATATGAAATTTTTTAATAACATCAATAAAAGCATGAAGAAAAAGAAGGGTCCACAAAAACCCGGTTTTAGTTTTCTTCAGCATTTTCTTTCAGTTTTAACATTTTTTGTGCTGTTGTCTTTTTTGTATTCTGTATTTGGTGGTGAAAACGCAAAGCCCGAAGATGTTTCTGTATCATGGGTTGCACAGCAGGTTCGTGTGGGTGAAGTAGAAAAAATCATCGTGCAGGGTGATAAATTGTCGGTAACACTATTGGACGGAACAGAGGCGGTTGCAAAAAAAGAAGCCGAAGCATCATTGTCAGAGACGTTGGTAAATTACGGTGTATCCATGGATGATTTGGTAAACGTAGTTATCGAAGTAAAAAATGAAAGCGGAATAGCGTATTGGTTGATGAATCTTGCACCTATTTTATTTCCGGTAATATTTATTGTTCTTATCTTTTGGTTTTTATCACGACAAGTAAAGGGGGCCGGGATGCAGGCATTTACATTCGGTCAATCAAAGGCACGAATCACAGACCCTTCGAAACAAAAAATTACATTCAAAGATGTTGCAGGTAATCGCGAAGCAAAACAAGAATTAGAAGAAATTGTTGATTTCTTGCGAAACCCAAAGAAATTTCTTGATATCGGTGCAGAAATTCCAAAAGGTGTTTTGTTGATGGGTGACCCTGGAACAGGAAAAACATTGTTGGCGCGTGCAGTTGCAGGAGAAGCAAAGGTTCCATTTTTCCATTTGTCTGGATCTGAATTCGTAGAAATGTTTGTTGGGGTTGGTGCCAGTCGTGTTCGTGATTTATTTGCCATGGCAAAAAAATCTGCTCCATCGATTATCTTTATTGATGAAATTGACGCTGTGGGAAGATCTCGTGGTGTTGGAACAGGAGGTGGTAATGATGAACGTGAACAAACATTGAACCAAATTTTAGTAGAAATGGATGGTTTTGATCCAAACGAAAAAGTAATCGTTATGGCTGCAACCAACCGTGGAGATGTGTTGGACCCTGCGTTGTTGCGACCAGGTCGTTTTGATCGACGCGTGATGTTGGATCTTCCAGATCGACGAGATCGAGAAGAAATATTAAATATCCATGCACGTAAAAAACCATTGGCAGAAGATGTAAATTTGTCAGTCATTGCAGAAAGAACACCTGGATTTTCTGGAGCTGATTTATATTCATTGATGAACGAAGGGGCAATTTTGGCAGCACGTGAAGAACGAACCCAAGTATCTCAGTTTGATTTGATTCGTTCTATTGAAAAAGTCATGATTGGTCCAGAACGAAAGAGCCATCTGTTCTCACCAGAAGAAAAACGAATCACTGCATATCACGAAGCAGGTCATGCAATCGTCGCATCGGTATTACCAGATGCAGACCCTGTTCACAAAGTGTCTATTGTTTCTCGTGGGCGCGCAGGTGGATATACATTAAAATTACCATTAGAAGAAAAGAAATTACAAAAACGTGCAGAATTTTTGGATGATATTGCAATGTCATTGGGTGGATATGTTACTGAAAAAATGATTTTTGGAGATGTAACTACAGGACCATCAAATGATTTGCAAGTATCATCACGTTTGGCTCGTAGTATGGTTACCAAATGGGGGATGTCAGATTTGATTGGCCCAATTGCATTAGAAGGGAATGATGGACGTGCATTATTTGGTGCTGGTGTTGACGGACGACCACATTCTGAAAGAACAGAATCTATTATTGATTCCGAAGTATCTCGCATTATGTCCGAAGCAATGGCACGTGCCGAAGTGGTATTAAAAGAACACAGAAAAGCATTGGATGCAGTTGCCAACGCATTGTTGGATGTAGAAACATTGGAACAAGATGCGTATGATGCAATCATTCGTGCACATGGAATTCATCCTAAAAAACGAGAGAAGAAAGAAGATGATGTAAAAAAAGAAACTGAAGAGAAGTAAAAAAACAAAAAACCGTCGCTGATCAGCGACGGTTTTTTGTTTTATTGTATTGGGTTCCCATATCTTGTCCTCACACATAAAATTCTGGTGAATTTTTGCGCGAGCCTGCCTTGTGTTATTACACTTTGTCCGCCCTCATGGACTCGAACCATGGACCCCAGAGGTATAAGCTCTGTGCTCTAACCAACTGAGCTAAGGGCGGAAATAAAGAACATCCTGATTGTAGCTTATTTTGACAAAAAAATAAACCCCGCTACACCAAGATAGTGTAGACAGGGTTCGTTTGGAATGCTGGTTTTCCAGCTGATCCTTTTGCAGGATCTTATGTCGAGGATATTACGTTAAAAATTAGTGATTTCTTTTTCCTTGCTGGAAAGCGGTTTGGTTTCTCTGCTACTTAGATGTTTCAGTTCACAGAAGAACACTTTGGGTTGCAAGAAAAAAGCAGAGCACTAATTCCGTTCCAACAACTCCTCGTTGTTTTGGAACTCATAACTACTTCAAAGAACTGTTTTTATAATAATACATCAATGTGCCTTTTGCAAGCTTTTGTAAATACTATATAATAAAAAGTATGAAAAATTTTATAGAAGAATTCAAAAAGTTCGCAGTAAAAGGTAATGCCATTGATTTGGCTGTCGGTGTGGTTATTGGTGGTGCTTTTGGGAAAATTGTAACTTCATTGGTGGATGATATTATTATGCCACCATTGGGTTTACTGTCTGGTAATGTTGATTTTTCTGAAAAGATAATTGTATTAAAAAAAGCTACAGAAGAAACAGCTGTAATTTCTTTGAATTATGGGATGTTTATTAATGCAATTATCCAATTTACCATCGTTGCATTTGCAATATTTTTATTGGTTAAAGTTATAAACAAAATAAAAAGCGCACACGAAGAAAAAGAAAAACAAGAGGCAGAAAAATCAAAACAACCAACTGAAGATATTCTCTTGTTACGTGAAATCCGGGATTCTTTGAAAAAATAGATTGACGAGTTTTATCTATTAAAGATATACTATACATATTAGTGGTTTTATTATTTTAAATACATGTATATATGAAAAAAGTAATCTTCTCTACATTGTTTGTATTTGCGTTAGTATTTTCTTTTGGAAATTCAGTGCATGCACAAACACAGATAGATCAAACATTATTACAACAAATTTCTCATCAGATTGAATCTTTGCGAATGCAATTAGGTGGATTAGTAGGAGCATCAACTAGTCGGGCAACTGTTACTACATTGCCTGAACCATCAACAGAACGAGTGTATTGTACTGGTACTGTGGTAAATGGTTCTTGTGTTGGGGATATTGTAACAGAAATAGAATGTAAAAATCACCCAGAAAGATGTCCATCTTGGACTATTATGAATCGGACAGCTTCTCCAGTTATACCTACTGTTGTTGGGGTTCGAGCAACCGCTCCGGCGTCAATCTCTATGGAGACATTACGTCCAGGTGCGCGCGGTGAACGTGTTTTAGAAATTCAAAAACTTCTTCAATTAAAAGGATTATATACGGGGGTATTGGATGGAATTTATGGACGTGGAATGTCCGCGGCAGTTTCTGCATTTCAACAATCAAAAGGGTTAACTCCTGATGGTATTGCGGGTCCAAAAACCCTTGCTTCTTTCTGGGGAACATCATGGGGGGAAGGAGTTGCTGATGCAACATTGATTCAAAAAGAATCTACTGCACCTGTTATTATGACTGATATGGTAAAGATGAAAATCTTATCTCAAATTATTTTAGATGGATTTTCAGCAGGAAGATATCAATTTACTTGTAAATTAGAAGGAATGCTAGGTGGATCATATGACGTTGCATTTGATAATGACCCATCTGGAGGTACAGGATCATTTAATGTGTATAAACCGAACGGCTCTATCGCAGCAAAATGTACCGCAAAAAGTGTTAGTTCTGGTAATGTAAATTTATAACCAACAGTATAATAAAAAACCACTCATCTAGAGTGGTTTTTTATTATGCTGTTTTGGTTTTATTCAAAATGCATTTCTTTTTTGTTTTCTAATCTTTCTCGCAGTAGGGGATGTTGTTGCAGATGTGTATCTTGTTCTATAATTTTTTTTGCTTCTTCACGGGCAATTTCTACCATTTTGATATTCTTGATTGCGTCCATACCAATATCGGAAATACCCCATTGTTTTGATCCAATCAAATCACCCGTACCGCGTAATTCCAAATCTAATTCGGCTAATTCAAAACCATTTTTAGCTTTTAGAAATGCTTGTAGTCGGTCGGATGTTTTTTGGTTTTTGCCATTTGATTCAGAGATAAACAAATAACAGTACGGCTGGTGTTCACTACGTTGTACACGTCCACGTAACTGATGTAGTTGTGCTAATCCAAATCGTTCAGCGCCTTCGATTATGATCATGGTTGCGTTTGGTACGTTTACACCCACTTCGACAACGGATGTAGATACCAAAATATCAATGTCATGATTAGAAAACTGTTTCATAGTTTCTTCTTTGTCCGCTGGGGTCATTTTACTGTGCATGATATCTACGGTGTATTCAGGAAAGATATTTTGTTGCAGTCGTTTCGCTTCTTCTTTTACGGATTTTAACTGTAATGTAGTTGCTACGGTTTCATCGGGTTCGTCGATACGCGGGCAGATAACATACAACTGACGACCTTGTTGTAATTCTGACCGGATTGCTTCGTATACGCCTTCACGTTTGTTTGGTGCGATAATAGTTGTCTCTACCTGTTTTCTCCCTGATGGCATCTGGTCTATCACTGACAGATCTAAATCTCCGTACATAGTTAATGCCAATGTGCGGGGAATAGGTGTTGCGGTCATAGACAAGAAATGGGGTGCACGACCTTCTTTTTTTGCCAATGATAATCGTTGTTGTGTTCCGAATCGATGCTGTTCATCGATAATAACCAACGCCAAATGTTTAAATGCAACAGATTTTTGTATCAACGCATGTGTGCCGACCACAATGGCAATTTCTCCGCTTTTTACCCATTTCAATAATT
>CAZAZY010000029.1:0-6411 GCA_964489785.1 uncultured Candidatus Saccharibacteria bacterium | reverse complement strand
GCTACATATATTTGGTTACCCGAGAATCATCAATACAGGATAAAAGAAGAAATAATATTTTTTTGGTAGGATTTGTTATTGCTATTGTTACTATGTTAATTCTTATTTTTGTGTTATAGAATCTAATTTAAATCTACTTATTGATTTTGTGATATTATTACCTATATGATGCATATAAAAGACCCAATTCAGGGTGTAGAAAAAATTGTAAAAGAAGTTCATGATACTACCAGTAAATATACTGAACCAGTTCTTTCTCGGTATCCTTTGGTTTTTTCCTTTTTGGTTGTGTTTGGTGTTGGGATGACTTTGAAAGGTTTTGAAAGAATTGTTGATCAAATACCTTTTCTCAAAGAGAATCCTATGCTACTCCTTCTCACAGGAATTCTCGTGCTGACTTTTACAGGGTCACTGTATAAATGGTTAAACAAGGGAAGTAAATAGCGAAAGAATAATTATTTCCAAAAAGCTTTTCTGAATTCTTCTTCGGATGCGGGGTCGATATAATCTGTTACAATGACAGATAATTCATTGGATAATTCCAAATCTTCTTTCATTGTTTCTAGCATGTGTTCAAATGGGTGAGGGGATATCCATACCGAATTTTTAAGACAAATGAAACTGGCTTTTTTTAAAATATATCGCAACGCGTTTCTTTTTTCTTTATCGTTTTCTGGGATATCTAATATGGCAATTCTCCATTTTCCATCCCAGCCCAATGGCATCAGGTGGGTTTTTTCTGATAGACGCAATGAGCGTAATTTTTGGCGACCAGTAGATGTCAGGCGGGCAAATGACCCCTGGTCTGTTTTATGAATAGTAATATCACCACTGGTTTCCAGGTTCTTTAAACTGCGTGTAATAATGTACTTTATATTCACTTTTCGGGCATCATTATTACAGGTTTGGTGTATATGGTCAGATAGCTCGGAAATATTCGATGCTCGCTTGTTTTGAAGGAATTTCAGTATGTTTTTTTGGATGTCGTTCGTGCTTTTTGGGCTCATGCTGAAAATATAACATATCTTTGGATTATTTACAAGTATTTTATGTACGTAAAATACTTGTCAAAATTTTAAGAATAGTATATACTCGTAAACATATGAGCAAAGATGATAAAAAACCACATATAGATTCGCCTCCAGAAGAGGAAATTATTCAAGAAGAAGATGTTTCTTTTGTCGAAGAAGATGATAATGAAACAGATTCATTTGGATCATCAGCCTCAGAAAAGGTGAAGAAATTAAAACAAGAATTATCAGAATCAAAAAAAGAACGTGCTGAATATCTGGCCGGATGGCAAAAATCTCGTGCAGAATATGCGAACCTTAAAAAAGAAGAAGAATCAAAAAGATCAGGATTGAAACAATTGTATGTTTCAGAATGTATCGAAGATTTATTACCCACATTAGACAGTTTTGAAATGGCTTTCAAAAATAAAGAATCGTGGGAAAAGGTAGACGCCACATGGAGAAAAGGAATCGAATATATTCATCAACAATTCATGACTTTTTTAGAAAATAGAAATGTGCAAAGTATTTCAGAAACGGGTGTGTTATTTGAACCACGATTACACGAAGCGTTCGAACATGTTCCCGTAGATGATGCAGGTAAAGATAATACGATTGAATCAATCATTCAAACAGGATACAAAATAGGAGATCGTATCATCAGGCCAGCAAAAGTAAAAGTATATGTGTTAAAAACTGTCGAAGAAAAATAATTATTAATTTTATTTATATACATTTATGTCAAAAATAATTGGAATCGATCTAGGAACTACAAACAGTGCGGTTGCCATCATGGAAGGTGGTCAACCAAAAATTATTGAAAATGCGGAAGGGAACCGAACTACTCCTTCTATTGTTGCTATTGGAAAAAGCAACGACCGATTGGTTGGATTGTTGGCAAAACGTCAGGCGGTAACTAACCCATCAAATACTGTGTATGGTGTAAAACGATACGTAGGTCATCGTTTCAAGGATGGTGTTGTACAAAAAGATATTAATCAGTTGCCATACGCGGTAAAAGAAGATGTAAATGGTGGTGTAACGATTGATATGGGGGGCAAGGGATATCGTCCAGAAGAAATCTCTGCGATGGTATTACAAAAAATAAAAGCAGACGTCGAAGCAAAATTGGGTGAAAAAATTACCGAAGCAATTATTACTGTACCTGCATATTTTGATGATGCACAACGAAAAGCAACTCAGGATGCTGGTAGAATTGCAGGATTGGATGTAAAACGTATTATTAACGAACCAACCGCAGCAGCGTTGGCATATGGATTTGATAAAAAGAAAGAAGAAAAAATTGTTGTATACGATTTTGGAGGTGGAACATTTGATATTTCTGTTCTCGAAGTAGGAGATTCGGTTATCGAAGTAAAATCAACAGGTGGAGATTCACACATGGGTGGAGAAGATATTGACCAGGCGTTGATTGGTTTTATCGCAAATGAATTTAAAAAAGAAACAGGAGTAGATATTACCAAAGATGTTCTGGCTCTGCAACGTTTGAAAGAAGCTGCAGAAAAAGCAAAACATGAATTATCTACTACCACAGAAACAGAAGTAAATATTCCGTTTATCACATCAACTGAATCAGGGCCTCAGCACTTGTTAGTAAAAGTAACTCGTGTACAACTAGAAGATCTTGCTTCTCCGTATGTTGATAAATCAATTGAAATCACACGTCAGGTATTAAAAGATTCTGGATTCTCTGCATCTGATATTCACCAAGTTATTTTGGTAGGAGGTCAAACACGAATGCCAAAAATCCAAGAAGAAGTAAAGAAGCTATTTGGCAAAGAACCAAATCGATCAATTAATCCAGACGAAGTAGTAGCATTGGGTGCAGCGGTACAAGCCGGTGTATTACAAGGAGACGTTAAAGATGTACTATTGTTGGATGTTATTCCATTGTCTTTGGGTATCGAAACACTAGGTGGTGTTGCAACAAAGCTAATTGAAAAAAATACCACTATTCCTGCTTCTAAATCTCAGGTATTTTCTACGGCAGCTGATAATCAACCTCAGGTAGAAATTCACGTGGTGCAGGGTGAACGACCAATGGTCACAGATAATAAATCTTTGGGACGATTTGTGTTGGATGGAATTCCACCAGCACCACGAGGTATGCCTCAGATTGAAGTAAGTTTTGATGTGGATGCAAACGGTATATTAAATGTTACCGCAAAAGATAAAACATCTGGAAAAACACAATCAATCAAAATCGAAGCATCATCAGGTCTTACTGACGAAGAAATCAAACGCATGCAAGAAGATGCAGAGAAACACGCAGAAGAAGACGCAAAGAAAAAAGAACTTATTGAAAAGAAAAATCTTGCCGATTCATCTATTTTTACCGCAGAAAAATCATTGAAAGAATATGGAGATAAAATAGGAGAAGACGTAAAGAAATCAATCGAAGAAAAAGTATCTGCATTAAAAACTGCAAAAGATGGAGATGATGGTTCCGCAATTGATACCGCTCAACAAGAATTATCTGCTGAATTATCAAAAATTTACGAAATTATGCAAAAAGCAGAAGCAGAAAAATCTGGAACAGATTCCGCATCAGCAGATCAGACAGAAACACCCGTAGACGCAAAAGAAGAAACAGGGGATAATGAAGCGAAATAAGTGTCACGCAGTATTTATTAACAAGCGTGATGCCGGTCGCTCATAGCTTTGAAACTCTTGTATGTCAAAAGATTATTATGCATTATTAGGTGTTTCAAAATCTGCATCAAAAGATGAGATTAAAAAAGCATTTCGTAAATTAGCTCATGAACATCATCCTGATAAACAGGGTGGTGACGAGAAAAAATTCAAAGAAATTAACGAAGCTTATCAAACATTGTCAGATGACAAAAAAAGAGCACAGTATGATCAATTTGGATCTGCTGGCCCACAATTTGGTGGCGGTTCCGGAGGTTTTCAGGGTGGTGGTTTTGGTGGATTCCAATGGGAAGACATCATGCGTCAGGCAGGAAACCAGAGTGGTGCTCAGTTTGATTTCGATGATTTCGGCGATATCTTTAGCGCATTTGGTTTTGGTGGTAGACGCCCTCCACGAGGGAGAACTATTCAAGTTTCTGTACGTTTGACATTCAAAGAAGCAATCCAGGGTGTAGAAAAGAAAATACGCGTTCCTCATATCAAAGATGGAAAAGAACAATCCAAAGAACGAGAATTAAGTATTACTATTCCACCCGGAGTTGATAACGGTCAATCATTGCGTGTCGATGGATACGGCGAAGAATTGACGAATGGTCAAACAGGGAAATTGGTTGTTGCGATTACGGTTGAACCTCATCCAAAATTAAGACGCGAAGGAATGGATGTTGTTATGAGTCTGGATATTTCTTTGACTGATGCTATTTTGGGTGCAGTACATACGGTAGAAACATTAGATGGTCCAGAAAAAATTACCGTACCAAAAGGAATGCAACCAGGAACGATTCTTCGTATCAAAGGAAAAGGTATTCCATCAGGTAAATGGCACAGTGGAGATTTTCTTGTCTATACATCTATTCAAATTCCTAAAAAATTATCAAAAGATGCTGAAAAGGCAGTTGAAACATTAAAGAAAGAAGGTCTATAAAATAGATACAAAAAATAATCCCGCATCTGCGGGATTATTTTTTATGTATTTGTTGTCCGGTGGAGGTATCTTTGATTTCATATCCTTTGTTTTGGATTTCATCTCGCAGTCGGTCGGATTCTTTCCAATCTTTGTTGGTTCGCGCCTGTTCTCGTTTCATTGCTAGCTCTTTTATTTCCTGTGGGATAGACACTGATTTTTCTTTTGCGGTTGCTTGTTGATGTATATGTAATCCCAGAACCTGATCAGCATAAATTAACGTTGCATATTTTTCTGATGGAGACAACGAATCATCTTTGATCATGTTCCACACCAATGCCAGTGATTGCGGGGTATCTATATTATCACCAAGAAAAGAAACAAAATCATGGGCATATTGTGGATGGGGTTTCATGAATAATCTTTTGTACCAGGGAATTTGTTTGTATAATGTCTTTGCTGTGGTGTAGAGTTTTTGCAATGATGTTTCCGATGCCTGCAATGCTTCCCAGGTGAAATTTTGTTTGGATTGATAGTGTGCCTGCAAGAAAAAATATCGCAATGACAGGGGGTTGAATCCTCGATCGATAATATCCTGAATTGTATATGCTGTACCTTCTGATTTTGACATTTTTTTGTTGTCAGTTACCAAATGTTCATTGTGCATCCAAATATGTGCATATTCTGTATGAGGAACCTGATTGGCACATGCAGACTGTGCTATTTCATTGGTGTGGTGAATAGGAATATGTTCGATACCACCCATATGGATATCAAATGTAGTTCCCAAAAAATGTTTACTCATGGCAGAACATTCAATATGCCATCCTGGAAAACCTTGGCCATTTTTTACCAACGACGAAGAAAAAGGTGATTCCCATGTTTGTAATGCATTTGCATGCGTACCGGCTTTGAAAAACCACAAAGAAAAATCCTGAGGGTGTTTTTTGTTGGTATCAGCAATATCACCATGACCTAGACCCTCCTTTTGTAATTCTAATTTTTGCCCAGATAATTTTGTATATTCAGGAAATTTTTCAATGGAAAAATAAATAGCATAATCAGTTGCGTATGCATAACCCGTATCCAATAATTTTTGGGTCAATGCAATCATCCCCGAAATATGATCAGTCGCACGTGGTGTATGATCTGCCGGTAATGTGTTTAATATGGTTATATCTTTTTGGAAAACATCAATATATTTTTGTGCGATTTCATCGGGGGTGGATTGTTCGCGTTGCACGGCCTTTGTCATGCGGTCTTCACCCTGATCTGCATCCCCGATATTATCACCCGTAAGATGCCCCACATCGGTATAGTTACGAACCAGTGTAGTTTTATATCCCGATATGTGCAATGTTCGCACCAATAAATCTGAGATAACCACAGATCGCATGTTGCCAATATGTTGGGTCCAATAGACTGTGGGTCCACAGTGATAAATTCCAACGTAGTCTGTTTTAATAGGCTCCAAGAGGTTCTTTTGTTTGCCCAGAGTATTAAATAGGGTAATAGGTTTTTGCTTCATGGTGTGTTTAGTATACCTTTTTTGGAATATTTCTCAAAGTGGTAGTTGGTGAACAGATTTTTCGGATGTGATTCCAAGGTATTGAATCATTACGAGTTCTTGACTTTATTATTCATCCATGCTATGATATATTCAGAAAATACGCTCTTTCACACCAACAGATATCGTTTGCCATGGCTATAAGTTTCTCAAATTTGGGAGTTTTATAGCCATGACAAACCTCATAAGAGTTAGGCTGGCATAAAAAACGTTACGCAACATGGAAAATGTAAAGCACGTTACAAACAGAATGGGTA
>CAZAZY010000028.1:0-6753 GCA_964489785.1 uncultured Candidatus Saccharibacteria bacterium | reverse complement strand
TCTGTATCAATGCCTCGTAATGCGATGGTGGCTATTACTGGTTTGTCAGGATCAGGAAAATCATCTTTGGCTTTTGATACTATCTTTGCCGAAGGTCAGCGTCGCTATGTAGAATCATTATCTGCATACGCACGACAATTTTTAAACCAAATGCCAAAACCAGATGTTGATGAAATATCGGGTTTGTCTCCGGCTATTTCTATTGATCAAAAATCCCGATCAAATAACCCGCGGTCTACAGTTGCAACCATTACAGAAATTTATGATTACTTGCGTGTGCTATACGCACGTGTAGGAAAACCAGAATGTTTGGAATGTGGACGACCTATTCAAAAATTATCATTACAAGAAATTGTTGATGCGGTATTACAACGTGTTGAATCTTTTGAAAACAAAGGTGGAAAAAAGGCTGTGATGGGTGTTACCTGGAGCGATACGCCGGTACACATTTTTGCTCCGGTTGTTCGTGGACGAAAAGGGGAATACTATCAATTACTGTATGATATGTTGGGTGCAGGATATGCGGATGTTCGTGTAGATGGTGTAATGCACAGTTTGCGAGAAACTATTACTTTGTCAAAACACAAAAAACATAACTTGGATTTTCTTGTTGATACATTATTGATACATGAATTCAAAGATAATAAAGAAGGTGCAAAAGAACGCCTATCAGAATCCATTGAGCGCGCTGTCAAAGATTCTGATGGTGTTGTATTGATTTCTTTTGGTGATGCACAAAAAAGCTATGGGGTTTCTAGAGACAGTGTTGATACATTGGAACCGCACGAATATGTACTGTCATCAAAATTTGCCTGTGCACATGATGGATTTTCATTTCCCGATATTGAACCAAGATTGTTTTCTTTTAACAGTCCGTATGGTGCGTGTCCTGAATGTAATGGATTGGGTGTACAGCACCTGTTTGGTAATGAATCAGATGATGCATGTCATGTGTGTCAGGGTGCCAGATTGCGACCAGAATCGTTGCACGTGTTTTTGTACGACGAACATGGAGCAAAGAAAAATATTGTACAAGTAACAGAAATGACTATCAGTCAGGCAATAGATTTCTTTTGCGAAGTGAATCTATCAAAAACAGATCGTGAAGTTGCAAAAGTAATCGTACGTGAAATCGAAGCACGTTTAGGTTTTATGTATGATGTTGGTTTAACCTATTTATCATTAAATCGACGTGCTAATACATTGTCCGGAGGAGAAGCTCAACGTATTCGTCTGGCCAGTCAGTTGGGTTCACAATTGGTTGGCGCATTGTATGTATTAGACGAACCAACGATTGGTTTGCATCAGCGGGATAATGATAGATTGATTAAAACATTGATTCGGTTACGTGATTTGGGAAATACTATTTTGGTGGTTGAGCACGATGAAGATACGGTGTTGGCTTCGGATTATCTTATTGATATTGGTCCTGGTGCAGGTATTCATGGTGGAAATGTTGTTGTTTCCGGTTATTTAGATGAACTTCTTGATGCTCCTAAAAATACCAGCAAATCACGGACTCTTTCTTATTTGCGCGGAGAACACAGTATTCCTATACCTGAAAAAAGACGCACAGGTGACAAGGGTGTCATTCATATAGAAGGTGGATCATGTCATAATATTCAAAATCTAACGGTTGATATTCCTTTGGGAAGATTGGTTGTGGTATCCGGTGTTTCTGGTTCTGGAAAGTCTACATTTTTGTATGAGATATTACACAAAAATTTACTGGCTCAGTATGACCGACGATACCGTAGTGCAAAAGTCTACAATTGTTCAGTATTCAAGGGGGACAGTTCATTAACTCGAACTATTCTCGTGGATCAATCTCCGATCGGTCGAACACCCCGATCAAACCCGGCAACCTATACTGGTTCGTGGGGACCTATTCGTGAATTATTTGCATCAACCCAAGAAGCTCGCGTTCGTGGATGGAAAGCTGGGCGATTTAGTTTTAACGTAAAAGGTGGACGTTGTGAAGCGTGTCAGGGAAACGGAGTTGTTGCAGTTGAAATGCACTTCTTGCCAACAGTGTATGTAACCTGTGAGGTGTGTAACGGAAAACGTTTTGATCAAGAAACTTTGAAAGTATATTTCAAAAAGAAAAATGTCTATGACGTATTGCAAATGACTGTCGAAGAAGCATTGGCATTTTTCCATGATATACCAACTGTTGCCGATAGATTACAGACATTAGTGGATGTAGGTTTGGGGTATTTAACCTTGGGTCAATCAGCAACAACATTGTCAGGAGGGGAAGCACAACGTGTAAAAATTGCATCTGAACTATATCGACCAATGACTGCCCGGACTATGTATTTATTAGATGAACCAACTGTGGGATTGCATTTTGATGATGTCGCATTACTGATCAATGTGTTAAATAAATTAGTAGATCGCGGTCATTCGGTAATCGTTATCGAGCACAATTTAGACATCTTGAAGACAGCTGATTATCTACTGGATTTTGGTCCAGAGGGTGGTTCTGGAGGGGGTATTTTGGTAGCAAAAGGTACCCCAGAAGATGTTGCTGGGAGTACAAAATCACATACAGGTGCTTATTTGAAGAAAGTTTTAAAAAGAAAAAATATCAAGTAAGTCAAAAAAGCCTTGGTTAATAGGATATATTTGATATGTGTCCATAGAGGATAAAAAGACCTGGTATATATTTGACTTTTTTCTGCAGTGATGCTACTATGCAGGGGTGAATTTATTTGTTTTTATGAACAATATTAATAATTTAGTTTTTTAGTGATATGCCTACTTCACAAACCCGTATTGCTCCTAAAAAGAGCACACAAAAAATTCTTCGCGGATTGGGAGACCGAGCTCGCGATGTATTAACAGAACGATTTGGTCTTACAAGCGAGGATCAAAAAACACTCGAAGCTATTGGAACTCGATATGGTATTACTCGTGAACGAGTACGACAAATCGAACGTCTTGCTTTGGACACTTTGCGTAAATCAAAAGCTTTTGAAGAAGAAGCTCCTCTGTACCAAAGTCTTGAATCTATTCTCGAAGATTTTGGAGGTATTGTTCATGAAGATGAATTATTATCATCTTTGTCAAAAGACAAAGTAACTCAGAATCATTTTCATTTTCATTTAGTGTTAGCGAACGAAACATTCACAAAACATAAAGATGATGGTCATTTCAAAGCACGTTGGCATATCGATGAAAAAGTTGCGAATCATGTACACAATGCGTTGCATGCACTACATGAAAAATTCACCCATGAACATCTTGTTTCAGAGGCTGAAATTATTGAACACTTTATTAATGAATTACATACAGACATTGCACACCATGCAAAATCTCCTGAAATATTAAAACGATGGTTGGCATTATCAAAAAAACTTTCTAAAAACCCATTGGGTGAATGGGGTCGTTCAGATTCTTCTAACATCAAAGTGCGCGGAGTAAAAGACTATGCATATCTTATTATGCGAAAACATGGATCTCCTATGCACTTCCGCGAAGTAGCAAAAGAAATCACAACTACCTTTGGAAGAAAAACACACATGGCAACATGTCATAATGAGCTTATCAAAGATCCTCGTTTTGTATTAGTGGGTCGTGGTATGTACGCATTAAAAGAATGGGGTTACCGTGGTGGTGTTGTTCGGGATGTTATTCGGGATATTCTAGACCGAGAAGGCGCAATGACAAAAGAAGAAATTATTGATCGTGTTCTTAAAGAAAGATATCTTAAGAAAAATACCGTTTTGGTAAACCTACAAAATCCAAAACACTTCAAAAAACTTTCTGATGGTACCTACACTATCGTCTAACAAAATCTCCCCACAATACTGTGGGGTTTTTGTTTTCTAGCATCTTTTGTATTCCCGTATTATAATAGATGTATCTATGGAAATTGTTACCACTGTTCTGCAATTTATATTTGATCTTCTTTTGAAAACTTCTCCTTTGTGGCTTGGGGGTATTATTTTCTATGCCTTCATGAAAATATGGTTGCACTATAACCAGCAGAAATTTATTTCAGGTATTACATGGACATTATTAGAAGTACAAATTCCTCGTGATATTGAAAGAACCCCATTGGCTATTGAAATGATTCTTTCTAATGCGTTATATCAGCACACAAACAAAGATTTATGGGCAACATGGGTCGATGGGCAGGTGCCGTTATGGTTTTCTTTGGAAATTGTTTCTATCGAAGGGCGTGTTCATTTTTTTATTCGAACTCCGTCACGATTGGTTAGTTTGGTAAAATCTCAAATTTACGCACAGTATCCTCAGTCGCGCGTGCAGGAAATTTCAGAAGAAGGTGATTATGTATACAAAGGACCTTATGCAATTACCCCTGATGGAAGTTGGTATTTATGGGGAACAGAATTTGGTCTTTCAAAACCAGAATTTTTTCCATTACGTACGTACGTTGACCTAGGTCTTGATAAGCCAGGGACAAAAGAAAATCAAAAAGTAGACACCATCTCATCAACTGTCGAAGCGTTGGGTTCATTAGGAAAAGGTCAACAGGTATGGATTCAAATTCTTATTCGTCCTTCAGTAAAAAAATACCCTAACAAGGGAAGCTGGTTTGGTTCTCATAATTGGATTGATGAGGGGCAGGAGTTTTTGCAATCGTTACAATCTTCTTATACAGTAAAAAAAGAAGATGGTACTATTGAAATTAAATTACCCGACCTTGTGAAGGAAGATGTGTTGTCGGTATATCGTAAATTAGACAAGCTAGGTTTTGATACGGGCATACGCGTTGTTGCATTAGGAAAAAAGGGAGTATGCTCAGAAATTGATTTTAATAGTATGCGTAGAAATATTCGATTATTATTTAGACAGTTTGCTGCGCAAACAAACAATTCATTAGAAAGAAGAAAAGGAACGGGATTATCTTCCTGGCAAGATCCTTATGGTAAAAAGATTTTCAAATTAAAAACAGATATGTTACAACAATATCGTGATCGAGAATTCTTTTACCCAAGGTTGGAGAGATCTACTGCTTCACCCTGGCCATCTTTTTTTGTCCCTAATTTGCAGCCCCAATCCTTTGTTTTAAATACCGAAGAGATCGCAACTATTTTTCATTTTCCTGGACGTGTATCTGAAAGTCCAAGCATTGAACGCGTTGAATCTCGTAGCGCAGAACCGCCAAGTAATCTACCTATAGGATAATTTCATGTTACCTTCTTTTATACCTGAAAATAGGAATGGGTATCGTCTATTCATTACCTCGCTATCAATTGTGGTAGGTATTTGTTTGGTGTGGTCAATTTCTGCACCATTTTCTTTTGAATCAAATACTGTTGTCAGTATTGTACCGGGTTCATCGGTGCAAACCATTGGTAAACAATTACAAGATGAAAATATTATACAATCACCCCAGTTATTTCAAATACTGTTAATCATGCGTTCATTAGAAGGCTCTGTTGTTGCGGGTGATTATCTTTTTGAAAAACGATCATCATTATTTCGTGTTGTAGAACGCATTACTGACGGGGATTTTGGTATGGAACAACGATCTATTACAATTCCCGAAGGTTACACGGTTGCACAGATTGGCGCATTGATAGAAGAAAAGGGAGTAGGGTCAAAAGAGGATTTTATACAGCACGCTTCTTCGCACGAAGGATTTCTTTTTCCTGATACATATAGTATTCAAGAGGGTGTTACTATACCAGAATTTGTAGAAAAATTGCGTGCACAATTTGAAAAAAAAATAGCACCACTGCAAAAAGATATTGATGCATCGGGGCGATCTCTGAAAGAAATTGTAATCATGGCATCCCTGATCGAACGTGAAGCGATAACTGACGAAGAACGTCCAATCGTCTCTGGAATTTTATGGAATAGAATTCGCATCGATATGCCATTGCAGGTAGACGCGCCGTTTTTAGTGTATCTTGGAAAAACCAGTTCACAATTGACAATAGATGATTTACGAACTCCTGCATTATATAATACTTATACTAACAAAGGACTACCTCCAACACCAATAGGAAATCCAGGGCTTGCATCTTTGCGTGCCGCCCTGTATCCTAAGGAAACGAACTATTTTTTTTATTTACACGATAAAAAGGGGATTATTCATTATGGTATAACTCATGATGATCATGTTCGAAATAAAAACCTTTATTTACGATAATTATTTATGGCTACAAAAAAACTTGCATTTATTGATGTTGAAACAACTGGGCTTGATATTACCAAGCACGAGATTCTTGAGATTGGATGTATCGTAGTAGAACAGACAGAAATCTCTGGAAAAATTTCTTTGTCTGTGTTGCATGAATTAGATATCAAGGTGCAACCACAACATATCGAACATGCTGATCCTGAAGCTTTGCGTATTAATAGATATGATGCATCTGCATGGATGTTTGCGTATACTCCTGATCAAGCATTACAAATGTTAATAGATAAAACCGAAGGTGCCAGCATGGTTGCACATAACGTGTCATTTGATGCGATGTTTCTGGAAAAAGCTTTCCGTGATTACAATAAAGAATCAAAAATGCATTATCATAAATTGGATACTCTTTCTCTGGCATATGTAAAATTATTACAAGAACCTGAAACCAGATTATCATTAGGATTTTTATGTAAACGGTTTGGGATTGTAAATGAACGTGCTCATACCGCATTGGCAGATGCCCGGGCTACGATGGAGATATACGAAAAACTCATGAACTTGTAAAAAGATTTTGTAAACCAATATTAGACATATTTTAGTTTATATGGTAATCTTGATTTGGACCAATTCTTTGCACA
>CAZAZY010000027.1:0-8177 GCA_964489785.1 uncultured Candidatus Saccharibacteria bacterium | reverse complement strand
ATATCATAGCATATTCATATACTATTGTCAAGTCATTATGACACCAACATTGATGGGTTTACTGTAACAAAAGTCCCCATAGGGGCAACTTTGAGAAAATTCAAAACAGGGTGTTCTTTTCGAACTACAACCCCATTATGTATATGAGTCCAATCTGTGGGCTGTATACGCACCAAAGCAACCAGATACGATTGTTGTTTTTTTCTGGTATAAATGACATCAGGATCCAATACACCTAGATATGTTTCTATTGAATCTTTTACACTATCAATATTTTTAGGTGAAACAGGTAATGTAATACGTAATGTCATCGAATATGGCATCGCACTATATGTTTTTCTTTCTTTTAGTAACAAGGCATACATTTCAGAAAGTGTATTTTTTTGCAATACTTGAATCAATGTGTGTTCAGGATAGGTTGTTTGCAAAACCAATCTTTCTTCTGTCCAAACAGTTAATTCAGCTACAAAACGAATCATTTTATCGTATGCGGTAATATCAGGTAATCCAATAAAAGAATCCACTGATATGATACAAGATTCTGTAATCGGACCATCCAAAAAAGAAAATACCATTTCTGTAGCAATCAGTATCCCACCTTGCTCTTTGAAATTATTGTAAACAGTTTGAAGTTCTTTTTTTGTTTTCCCTTGGGCACCTTCTAATATATGAGGAGTAAATCCTGGAAATGTTTTTTCTATATATTCAGCAATACGATTTGGAGTATCACCCAATAATCGTAATCGCCAACTGCCACAATGATTGCACGTATCTTGTGTTTCAAATTGATGTTTACATCGATAACAGACAAACAATGCATCTTTTCTTTTGTTTTCGGCACTGCTTTGTTTTACATTGCGATACAACGATGCAGGTCGTTCACACAATGGGCATACAACAGGTGTCATACAATCAGAACAAGAAACCATGCTGGCCAAACCACGTCTGGAAACCAATAATAACAATGATGTTTTATTTTCTACTGCAGTATGAATCATTTCTCGGACTGTATGAGAAATACCATGAGATACTACTTTTTGATCAGGTAATTCTTTTGCCTGTTTCAAATCAATCACGGTAATAGTATTTTTCCCATGCCATAATTTTACGGTTGGTGGCAATGGAACATGTACTGATGGTTGATCAAAAAGGGCATACGTTTCAGGGCGAATAACATGATCAGCAAAAATAATATCCAGACTACTACGTAGTGCAAAAAATTCAATCGCAATGCGCATATCCAAATTGGGTTCTGCGTGCGTGCGATACCAAGGCGAACCTTCTTGTTCAATAATAATAGTATTGGCAGAATCAGGAACCAAAGACAAATATCCTGGTGTCATAATACACAATGATGGATTTTGATCTTCTAACAAATCAATGGATTGTTTCAGAAATTGTTTTTTTGTTAACGAACTGTGAAAAGTATATACATGATCGCGAATTCCTTTGTCTAATTCTTGTTTTATTTTTTCCGCATGCACCCATGATGCAACCACAATAACCAACGATTGTTTTTGTGCAAATAGTGTACGAGTCAAAGTTTTATAATATGACAATCGGTCATCAAACGTATGCATGAGAATAGAACGGTCTCCTAATATTTTTGAAGATATTTGTTTTGTTCGTGGTGTTGTCATGTTTTGTTCCGCCAACAGTTCTACCAGATGCTGAATATGCACCGGTATCATGTGAGAAAAAATTACACCTCCTGATACAGCATAATACGATTTCATATCTTCTAACATTTCCAAAAAAGGTTGGGTAAATAACGAAGTCGGAATAACGCGATAAATATGTTTCAACGGATAAGGAAGAGATTTTACAAAACCCTTCATTTCTACCGAAGTGCGCACCGTTACCACAAATCCAATGATATCCCTAGACCGAACAGGAATACGAACGCAATCACCAACAGAAACAGGGTACGCGGAAATATAAGAAAGAATTTCCTTTTGGATACCTCGCGAAAGAGGGACTACATCAATAATAAACATATACCTATAGTAACAAAAAGAGGCGATATCTAACAGTATGCAAAGAGAAGACAAATGTGTTCCACTATGCTATAGTTCAGCTATCTATGAGTTTTTTCAGCCCCAAATTAGGTATCGATTTAGGTACAGCAAATACCCTGGTATACGTTCCTGGTAAAGGGATTGTTTTAAACGAACCTTCGGTTGTTGCGGTTTCAGAATACGATAACAAAATTCTTGCTATTGGATCAGAAGCAAAAGACATGATAGGGAAAACACCTGATGCTATTGTGGCATATCGCCCTATGCGTGATGGTGTTATCGCAGATTATCGTATCACCGAAGCAATGTTGCGTTATTACATCACAAAAGCTTTGGGGTCTTGGAATATTTTCAAACCTGACGTTATGATTTCCGTACCAGCAGGAGTAACATCTACAGAACGTCGTGCAGTAGTAGAAGCAGCATTACGTGCAGGCGCAAAAAATGCATACGTAGTAAAAGAACCCATTCTTGCAGCTATTGGTGCAGGAATCCCTATTCACGAACCCCAAGGATATATGATTGTCGATATCGGCGGTGGTACCACTGATGTTGCGGTAATTTCATTGGGGGGAATTGTTGCGTGCACATCAGTAAAATGTGCTGGTAACAAAATAGACCAGGCAATTACTGATTACATCAAAAAAACATTCAATCTTGCTATTGGTGATAAAACCGCAGAAGAAATAAAAATAAAAGTAGGAGCCGCACTACCTTTGGCCCAAGAAGAATCTTTGACTATCAAAGGGCGTGACTATATCACAGGACTACCCAGATCAGTTGATATTAAAACCAATGAAATAGTACAGGCAATCGACAGCGAATTACGCCAAATGATCAAAGCCATCAAAGATGTATTACAGGAAACTCCTCCGGAATTGGCGTCAGATATTATTGATAATGGAATTATCATGACAGGCGGTAGTTCATTATTGCGAAACCTACCCGAATTGGTGCATAAACGAACAGGAGTAAAAGCTTCTTTGGCTGATGATGCATTATACTGTGTAGTAAAAGGAACCGGTGTAGCATTATCTCATTTACATACTTATAAAAAAACAGTGCTTTCTAAAAAAAGTTTTTAGATTTATGTCTTTTTTGCATTCGTATACAGCTCATGCATATTTCCTTCCTGGTGAACCGCAGGTGCAAACAGACTATCTAATAAATCTATTACAAAACAATACAGAATTTACTCATCATGTTTGGAAACATTGTGATTCTTTGATTTCTATTGAAAATGTACACGAAGCAAAAAAAATGGCTCAATCAAAACAATCAGAACATGAAAAAACATGGATTATTTTGGCGGGGACATCTATTTCTCATGATGCACAACACGCATTATTGAAACTATTAGAAGAACCCGCATTGGGAACTCATGTGTGTATTTGTTTGCCTTCGTATGATCAACTGTTAGAAACAGTGCAATCAAGATTGACCATGTTTCCTGAACATGATTCTACTGATACCTATCACAAAGAAGAAGTAACCCTGTTTATACAAAAATCCTATCAAGAAAGAATGCTGTATATTAAAAAAATCAGCGAAGATTTAAAAGAAGGGAATCTTGCTAAATTTCTTGAAACATTACAAAAGCAGATCTACGAATTACATACCGCATCAAAAGATCCCAAAAAATATGCAATGCTATTAGAAGAGATTTTACACATGCAAAAATATGCAAGAAATCAAGGATCTATGGTGGTACCAATATTAGAACATATCGCACTAATGATTCCAGAATAAAAATATGCTATACTGATAACATATGACGTATTCATTTTTAAACACACAAGAACAATTACAAAAAATACAAACCTGGCTATCTGATGAATATTCAAAGGTATCTGCAGGTCGTGCATCGGTAGCATTGGTAGACGGAGTTACCGTAGAAGCATATGGAACACGTTCTCCATTAAAAAATGTTGCAACCCTATCATTAGAAGATGCTCGTACTATTCGTATCGCACCCTGGGATAAACAGCAAATCAAAGACATCGAACGTGCGCTGATTGCCAGCGGTATTCAGATTTCAGTCTCTGTTGATGACCAAGGTGTTCGTGCGTCAGTACCGATGGTTACCACAGAAAACCGTATGAATCTTGTAAAAATGATCAAAGAAAAATTAGAAGAAGCGCGCATCCGTGTTCGAAGCGTACGTGAAGATACATGGAACGATGTCCAAGTAAAAGAAAAAGAAGGTGGTATGAGTGAAGATGAAAAATTCCGAGCAAAAGAAGATTTGCAAAAACATATTGATGATGCAAACAAAAAACTTGAAGATGTTTTTAGAAAAAAAGAGCAAGAAATAATGACTATATAATATGGGAATTATTCTTTTTATTCTCATTATTGCTCTTTTGGTATTAATCCACGAAGCTGGACATTTTTTTGTTGCACGTTGGTCAGGTATGAAAGTCGAAGAATTCGGTTTTGGATTTCCTCCGCGTGTTTGGAAAATAGGAACCTGGAAGGGAACCTTGTTTTCGGTGAACGCAATTCCACTAGGTGGTTTTGTAAAAATAGAAGGTGAAAATGGTGAAGAAAAAACAACAGAAGAACCTTCTCCTACAGCATTTACTTCTCGACCACGACATTTGCAAGCATTGGTATTAATTGCCGGAGTAACCATGAATTTTATTTTTGCATGGTTATTGGTTTTTATTGGTCTTGCATGGGTTGGTATGCCAATGATGCAGACAAATGCACCAGAAAATACCGTTTTCAAAGATTCTCATGTTGCCATTATTCAGGTTATTCCAGGATCTATTGCAGAAACATTAGAATTACAATCAGGTGATACCGTACAATCAATCACCCTTCAAGAAGAAACAAAGATCATTGAAAATCCAGCAGAAATAACAACTATTTTTGAACAAGCAAGAAATACACAATCAGATACAACGATCACTATCGAACGTAACAAAGAAATTTCTGAGATATATATTAGTAAAGATGCTTTTGCCGAAAATGAAAAAATTGGTATTGCTGTTGATACTATTGGCACTGCATACATCAACCATTTACCGACTGCATTCAAAGAAAGTGTTTCTATGACGGTAGATACTACCAAGGCAATCTTTTGGGGCACATTAGGATTTTTCAAAAGCTTGGTCGTATCACCAACAACCAGCCTGGATAATGTTTCTGGTCCTGTCGGTATTGTAAAAAGTGTAGGAGATGCATCGGATCTTGGTTTTGGTTATTTATTGTGGTTTACTGCTTTGATTTCTATTAACCTTGCGGTGATAAATATTTTACCTATTCCAGCATTAGATGGAGGGAGACTACTGGTAGTTGCTATTGAATCCGTACTACGACGACCACTACCAGAAAAAGCAGTATTATGGGTAAACACAGGCGGATTTCTTTTCTTGATCGGACTCATGATTGTGGTTACATTCAATGATATTGTGAAATTGTTTTAACAATGAAAATACATCGTTCGGAAATAGTACAGATGGCACAACCAGCACCAGAATCTCCTGGGGTGTATTTTTTCTGGAATAACAAAAAGCTTCTCTATATTGGAAAGGCGACATCGTTACGCGACCGAGTTTCCAGTTACGCAAACAAAGACATCGACCAGTCTCGTGGTCCCAAAATTGTTGAAATGGTTTCTCAGGTTACAAAAATTACTTGGGAAACATATGATTCTGTACTAGAAGCACTATTGGCAGAATCACGTCTGATCAAAGAACATCAACCCCCGTATAATACCCGCGACAAAGACAACAAGAGCTACTATATGATTGCGATTACCAAAGAATCGCTATCACGGGTTTTATTAATCAGGGAACGAGATATTGATTTCACGAAAAAAATTGCCCACCCTACAGAACCATCAAAAAAAATAGTGTTACGATCTTTTTTTGGACCTTTTCCATCGGGTGCATCTGCACGAACTTCACTGAAAATTCTTCGTAAACTATTTCCATTCTTTGATGAAAAATCAACACAATCCCATGCAAAAGATTTTTACATGTCTTTGGGATTAGCTCCAAAAGACACCGAAGATTCTTTTCAAAAAACCTACGAGAAAAATATCAAAGGTCTTGAACTTTTTTTATCAGGAAAGAAAAATACGTTAATCGAACGATTGCGAAAAAATATGCACACGTCTGCATCAAAACAAGAATTCGAAGAAGCCGACAGAATCAAAAGACAGATTTTTGCATTGGAACATATTAATGATATCGCACTATTGCAACACGAAACACACACAGCAAAAGAATCATTTCGTATCGAAGCATTTGATATCGCACATCTACAGGGCGACAATATGGTTGGGGTGATGACAGTAATAGAAAATGGCGAACCACAAAAATCAGCATACAGAAAATTCATTATACGCAGTGTAAACAAATCAAATGACACAAAGGCGTTAGAAGAGATATTAACACGTCGTTTTGGGCATCCAGGATGGGGAAATCCGTCTCTTATTGTTGTAGATGGGGGAAAGGCACAAAAAAGAGTTGCTGAACGAATTTGCCGATTATATGGCATATCCGCACCCATTGTTGCTGTAGTCAAAGATGAAAAACATAAACCAAAAGCGCTTATGGGTGTAGAAGATATTATTGAAAAATATAAAAAGCAAATTCTTCTTGCCAACAATGAAGCTCACCGATTTGCAATTACGTATCACAAATCAAAAAGAAAAATTCAAAGATAGACAAAATTCTTTTGTGTTATCGCACATTCTTTTGTATACTATATCCATATGAGACCGCTTCGCATTGCAGTTCTTCGTGGAGGAAATATTAACACCCACAACCGATCTCTTGAAACAGGAAGACGAGTTCTTTCTGCATTACACCGACATCATATACAACCTCATGATGTTATTATTTCTTATGAACACACTGATGATGATTTTCATGCGTCGGTAATGGAACCACTGGTACATGATGCAGATATTGTATTTAATGCATTACACGAAGGACATCATCATGATTATGACATATTGCACACATTAGCATCTTTACCGGTGCCGTTTACGGGATCACATACGCATCCTGTATTTATATCATCGCATCATCATACTACGAATGATTTTTTGAAACTTCACGACGTAAAAACACCTACCAGTATTTTTATACGAAATCAAGATCCAGAACAGGTATATGATACAGCAGGGCAGGTCCATGCAACCATCAGTCCGCCTTGGTTAATAAAACCAACAAAAAAAGGTGTCACCGGAATTCGTATTGCGCATTCATTCCAAGAATTAGTACATGCAATAGAATCATCATTCCGTGATGGCCAAGATATTGTGGTGCAAGAATTATTACGTGGTAAACATATATCTGTTATTGTAATAGAAAATCTCCGTGAACAAGAACACTATACCTGTATCCCTGTAGAAACCTGCGAACCATATTCCGACAAAGAAACAAAATTATGTCCAGCATCGATTTCATTAGATGAAAGTAAACAGGTCCAACAAGTCGCAGAAAAAATTCATAAAATTTTTCATTTGCGACATTATTCTCAAATAGACATGATCGTGCATCCAAAACGGGGAATCATCATCACAGGGGTTCACGCATTACCAGATTTGACCGTGGGCAGTATTTTGGATCACAGTTTGACGGCGGTTGGGGTTAAATTCCATGATTTCATTTGGCATATCGTGCAGTTGGCAACAAAAAGAAAAAAATAGGATTAATCCCATATATCCACAAGAAATTCTGACTTTTTTATAAAAAGGTCTTGCATTTCTTGAAAAGACCAGTACAATAGGGAAGGTTGTTCTTTTCACGTTTAATATTGTGTTTTAGATTATATCTGAAACACAAGCCATTGTTGCCTTTTTGGCAAATGGCATTGGGCCCGTAGCTTAGTTGGTAGAGCGCCTCACTTGCACTGAGGAGGTCGCTGGTTCGAATCCAGTCGGGTCCACAGCAATATCAAAAAACACTCATGACATAATTGAATAAAAAGTCAATTTGGCAAAAATAAAAACCCGCACATGTGCGGGTTTTTATTGTATGGTATTCTTTTAAAGATAACGAATATCTTCGTCAGGAATAGTTTTTGATTCTTGTCTTTTCATTATTTTTCGTCCAACAACGATAATTAATATTAATACCAACAAGAACAACAACCACCCCAACAACGTATTTGGCAAGAAGGTCAATCCAAAGAGAGATG
>CAZAZY010000026.1:0-8226 GCA_964489785.1 uncultured Candidatus Saccharibacteria bacterium | reverse complement strand
GTAACTTCTTCATACATATATAATTCTTTTAATCTCAATTTTTCGATACCAATTGCATGCATTCGTAATACTCGTGTTGCCAGGGTGTCACCCTGGTACAAAGATCGTACATCTTCTTTTCTTTTATTACACCACAGAGTAAATGCTTGGGCATGTTTTGTTTTTAATTTTGAAAAAGTTTCATTATCAATGTATCCTTTTGCGTTTGCTTTTATTAACTGGTTTAATACGCGGGCATGGATTAATGCACGGCTTTCATCATATTCAATTTTTTCTACATCAGATATTGAATCAATATTCCAACGTCGTATCAGAGGGTGAATAGTAGTTGCCTGAATGAATAGGGACACGGCAATAGTTCCTCCTGTTAATGCCAGTAGTACATCGCGCACAGAATCTGTATACACCCATCCGGCGACAGCCATATTTTCTGGTATCAAAAGGACCAATGTAATTGCCAACGCTCCACGCAAAGATCCCCACGCCAACAAATGTTGCCATGATTTTGGTATTTGTTTTTTTGCAGCGGGATTTCTATCTTCAGTTTTATTGAATAGAAACACCAAAGGATAAATCGCAACACATCTTCCTATGATAACCGCAACCAATGCAATCAACATTGGGATCCATAAATGCATCGAAAGATTTCGCATGTTTGCCAAAAGCATACCAATTAAAAGAAACACCAAAGAGTTTGCCAAAAATGCAGATTGTGCCCAAAATTTTTCGATGAATACTTCTGATTTTGGAGAGAATTTTACACGACCATAATTTCCCACAAACAAAGACGCTACTACTGTCGCGATAATGGGTGATATCATGATTGCTTTTTCTGAGACAAAAAGATTATGACTGATGAGTTCACTGGCAATAAAAGTTAAATGCGCCATCGCTATAGTTACGGTGATGCTGGCAAATTCATATTGTTTTGTTTTCTCGATAATATAGGTAAACAATATTCCCATGAAAAGACCAAATAATACCCCGCCTGCAATCATGATAATAAATGTGCTGGCACCCTGGATAATAGTTTCAGTACCATGGTAACCTGATTGTATAATGGTAAGTACAATAATAAATAATGCCACTGCGGTACCATCATTAAAAAGACTTTCACCTTCAAAAATTAATGAAAGTTTACGTGGGGCTCCGAATTCTTTGAATAATGCTAATACTGCTACTGGGTCAGTTGATGCTATAAGTGCTCCGAATAATAGGGTAACGAAAAAGGGAATAGGTAATCCTATCAAGACTGATCCTCCATACAATATTCCTGCAATCGCAAATGCACTGATAAAAAAACCAACAACAGCTAACAATGAGATGAGCTTTATGTTCTCCATCAATTTTGTAATGTTGATGTTATAGGAAGATTCAAACAAAAGAATAGGAAGAAATACATAAAACAATAATTCTGGGGTCAGAGGAAATTCACTGAGAAATCCAAATCCAGGAATTTGTGCAATAAAGACAAGAATAATACCAACGGCAACCAACAATACGGTATACGGTATTTTATACCGTGTGGCTAATAAAAAAACACCGGATGATACGGTGAGCAAGGTAAAAAGCGCAAAGACAGATGTAGCGGTAACCTCCATAAATATAATACTAGTGTATAAACGTACATATCATACAAATATTTAACCAGATAGTCAATGGTTAAAGATAATAAAAATGGGGAATTATTCTTTGACAAATATATATTTTATGCTATAATCGAATCAACATTGTCCTTTGTAATTAACCTCATTTAAAACCATGTCGTCATGAAAAAAGCGTTTTTCGCACACCTTATGTGTTTGTACGCTTTTGTGGCGTATGGGCAATCAAAAGTTGGACACGATGCCTCTTTTTGGATGGATATACCATTTCAAAAAAAAGAAATTATCGAACCACCAATTCTTTGGTATGTATTAACCAGTAAATATGTCACCGCAGAGGTGCGGTGGAATTTTGAAACATCAAAATCTATAAGTTTGTATTTGGGAAAAACTTTTTCATTTACAGGTAAGGAGGTGGAAGTATCTATTACTCCTGCAATCGGAGGAATTCTTGATCCCGATGGATACAAAGCATGGTCACCGCAAGTGACTTTGGATATTGAATCAGAACGGGGATTGAGTCTGTTTTCATTCACTCAGGTGGTAATGTCGAATTCTGATTATTGGGTTTATCAATGGGCTGAGTTCGCATTTCCTCTATCAAGATGGATAAATCTCGAAATGGGGTTGGGATGGCAGATTATTGTTCCCGACGAACCATCTACATCAGTTGGGGTGTTTCTGCGATATACAGGAGAAACTAAAAAGGGTGGATTATATATCCAAGCTTGGCCTCAGTATGATCCACTGGCTGACAGAGGATCATTTATGATAGGGGTTGGGTTCCTGGTGGATTAGATTTGTCACACAATGGCTAGCTTTGCAACCCGCAAAGTTGGCCATTTTTTTTTGCGTTGATTGTATTTTTTTGTTACATTGTATATATGAATACATCACATTTTGGAGAACACGTAACTATTGATGGTTACGGAGGAAACGAAGCATTATTAAACAACAAAGATCTTGTATTGGGTTCCTTGTCAGATTTACCAGCAAAATTGGAGATGACAACATTGTCAGAGCCACAAGTATTCTGGGCAGAACCAAATCATATCAAGGATCCAGGGGGTTGGAGCGGTTTTGTAGTAATTGCAGAAAGTCACATCAGTATTCATACATTTCCAAAACGAGGTTTTGTCAGTATTGATGCATATACTTGTAAAAATGGAATGGATACTGATTTTATCGTAAAATATTTTACTGAAAGATTTGAACTCAAAGATACTGAAGTCAATTTCTTGAAACGAGGAACAAAATACCCAGAAGGGGATATTTACTAAAGAGTATTAGATGATGTTGACTATTATACATAAATAGTGTATAATAAAATCTAATCATTCGCACATTGTAAACATAAAAACTAACACAGATGGAAATTCTGAACTTTTTCGCATTGAATGAGTTGGCAGGATTTCTTTCTTTGCTAGCTCATGTATGGTACATCAGTACCATTTTGTTTGGAAAAACACGACCTTCAAAATCATCTTGGTGGATACTGGGATTTGTTTGGTTGGTCGTTCTTGCCAGTTCGGTAGATTTGGCTCCGGGGGAAACTTTGGATGAAAAATTGCAAAATTGTGCAGGAGGGTATCTGACCTTGGTGTATGTTGTTGGAGCTTTTGTTATCGCGATATTGTCGGTGGTCAAAGGTGAAGACAGGATATCATGGGTTCTATTGGATTATGTGTGCGCTGGTGGTGCGGTGATTTCTGTCGTGTGTTACCTGGTGGTGGCGTATGCGTTACCCGTGCATTATATGGTATACACACTGATCATAAGTTTGATCGCTGATGTATTTGGCATCATCCCAACGGTTCAAAATGCTTGGAAGAATCCAGACAAAGAATCTATTTGGGCATGGGGAATCGAATGGTTGTCCAGCACAATTGCTGTGCTGGCAATCACCAGATGGGCCATGCATGCCGAAGGAGTTAGTGATTGGGCTAGTCCGGTGTATCTTTTTCTTGGTAATGGTTCTATTTTTTTTGCCGTTATTCTGGGGAAGATTCGTGATCGAAAAAAACGCTAGTGTTGAAAAGCACCTAGCGTTTTATTTTTTTATATAGTATAATTAGTAATGTTTTTATGACTCAAGAAGAAATATTAAAAATAAACCAAGAGAATGTTTTTACTGGGCTTTCTCCTCGGGGTTATGGTTATACTTGTTTTGCTAATAAAGATTTCAATATTGGTGATTTTATAATGCATGGCTATGGTAAACTATTAGATCACCAGACTGGTCATTGTTCTATTCAAATTGATAAAAATAAACACTATATGCCAACAAAATGGACTGGTAAATATTGGAATCATTCATGTGATCCAAATGCATATATGAATACTCGCAATGACGGTTTTCCTAATTTGTATGCACTTAAAAAAATTAAAAAAGGTGATGAAATTACTTATTCTTACTGGATGAGTGAATTTTCTTGGGTTAAAGGAGTTGACGAATTGAGTGTAAAGTGTATTTGTGGTTCAAAAAAATGTAAAGGATCAATTCTTGCTTTTAATGATTTATCACAAAAAGAAAAAGAAAATCTTGTTTTTAAAAAACATTGTGCAAAATATCTCTTTAAATGTAAATAAAAATATTTGCATTGTTCTTTCTCGAGGTATATAATAATACTAATAACTTTTTAATTTATCATGCAAACAGAAAAATATTTTAATTTATATAGTAAGATTGTTTTAACTTTTTTTATTCTGATGGTTTTTGCTTGGGGTTTAATTAATATTCGTGGATTGGAAAATCTTATCGAAAATTATATTTATGGTGCAATGATGGGTATTTTACCTATATTAGGTGCGTTATTTGGTTTTTTAAATTCAAGTAAATGGGGTGGGCATAAAAGTGCAATAGGAAGGTCTGTGTTGTTTTTGTCTGCCGGTTTACTTACTTGGGGTATTGGTACATTAATTTTCTCTTTTTACAACTTTACATCAGCAGTAGAAGTGCCGTATCCTTCTTTTGCTGATTTAGCATATATAATCAGTTGGCCACTATGGATTGTAGGAATGATTAATCTTTCAAAGGCAACAGGCGCAAAATTTCAATTGAGAAAATCATCTGGTAAAATCTTTGCTTTAATCTTGCCAGTAGTTTTATCTTTTTTATCATATTATCTTTTGATTGTTGTTGCGCGAGGGGGCTATGTTGGAGACATTTCAGATTCTACAAAATTATTTTTTGATTTAGCTTATCCAATAGGTGATCTGTTTATTTTAACAGTATCTTTACTGGTATTTGGATTATCTTTTAATTACCTTGGGGGTGTTTTTAAAATTCCGATTATGCTTATTTTAATGGCCTTTGTTTTTAATTATTTTGCTGATTTTGGTTTTAGTTATACAACAACACAGGAAACCTTCTTTGTTGCTAATTGGGTTGATCTTTTGTTTACCTGTGCAATGTTTTGTCTAAGTTATGGAGTTGCCTTAATGGATCCTTCTAAACTAGAATTAGCTAGACATGAGCATAATAATGTATAATAATATCTATATAAATACCATGACAACACTAGACCAAATTGCAATACGAATTATTAAAGAACAAGAAATGATCATTGGTCCTATTGCTTGGAGTGAAGCGGGTAAGGTTGAAGGTCTTGAAATAGATCCTTCTCACAAAGCAGTTCAAATCCCAAGTAATAATCGAGAGATTATTGATCGTTTAGTTCAGCAATACGAAGAATTGTTTGGGCGTATTTCTCATGAAGTATGTCGCGAAGTTGTTCGTGATATTACTTCTCATATGTCACCTGAAGAAGTTCCTGAAAGCCTAAAATAATTCTTTCTAATATATACTAATTATGGATGAACACACCGCCTCTGATGAAAATAAAGAGATTAAAAAGGTTACCGAAGAATTATACAAGAGAAATCTTGAATTGGTAGAACAACGTCAGAAATTAGAACGTCTGTCTGCAGAATTATCGTTAGCTAATGATAAACTTAAAGAATTGGATAAATTAAAAACAGAATTCTTGTCATTAGCAACACATCAATTGCGTAGTCCGTTAACTGCTATCAAGGGCTATGCGTCTTTGATATTAGATGGTACGTATGGTGTGTTTCCTGATTTATTAAAAGAACCATTGTCTCGTATTTTTCAATCTACACAAAATCTTGCAAAGGTAATTGAAGATTTCTTGAATGTATCAAAAATAGAACAAGGTGGTTTGCGTTATCAATTCGAGAAACTTGATCTCATGCATCTTCTTTCGCAAATGATCAAAGAACTAGAAGTTGTGGCACATAAAAAAAATCTTTCTTTATCGATGGAAACAACGGGTGGTAGTATATATACCATATTAGGTGATGAACAAAAATTACGGCAAGTTTTCTTGAATTTTATTGATAATGCCATTAAATATACCCCTTCGGGATCTATTCGTGTTGTAATGGATACTCAACAAATGGGCGTCCTGGTATCAATTATTGATACAGGTGTTGGTATTGATGCAGATGATCGTGATAAACTGTTTCAAAAGTTTGGACGTACTGAATCTGGGAAATTAAATACAGGGGGTTCAGGATTGGGTCTGTATCTGGCAAAACAAATCGTTCATGATCATAAAGGTTCTATAGACGTACAATCCGAAGGAAAAGGAAAGGGGACTAATTTTTCAGTATTTTTACCATTTGACAAGAATGTACAAACTGTACCCTAGTAATGTAAATCTTTTTATAGATGTGGTATACTTTGTATAGATTATTTTTTGATTAAAACTAGATTTATATAGTATGGAAACTCAAACACAAAACATAAAAGGGAAGATATTAATCGTTGATGACGACATATTCTTGTTGGATATGTATGCGTTAAAATTTAAACAACAAGGATACGAAGTTTCATCTGCGACAGATGCACATATTGCATTATCAAAATTGAAAAATGGAGAAAATCCAGATGCGATTTTGTTGGATATTGCTATGCCAACCATGGATGGTTTTGAATTCATGGAAGCAATGCAAAAAGAACAGTTGGGTCAATCTTCGGTAAAGATTGTGTTATCAAACATGGGTGACCAGGCTGACGTAGAACGTGGAAATGCATTGGGGGCTTTTGCATACATTGTAAAGGCAAACAATACTCCTTCGGAGGTTGTTGAAAAGGTTGAACATATTCTTTCAACACAACAAAAATAGATTAGTTATATCACAAAAAACCACATTCTGTATCTCGCAGAATGTGGTTTTTTTTGATATACTCATAGCATGATTGAAGTTATCAAAGAAACAGGAGAAAAGGAAACTTTTTCAAGTGATAAGTTATGCACATCGATTATGCATGCAGGTGCTTCGCCTGATACTGCACAAAAAATATGCGACAGTATAAAATCAGATCTGAAACCTGGAATGACGACAACTGCTATTTTTCGAACAGCACTACGTCATCTTGTGGTAGAGCAACCAAATCTTGCTGCTAATTATAGCCTACGTCGTGGTATTGCAGCATTGGGTCCCGCAGGATTTGTCTTTGAACAATATATTGCAACATTACTACAAGCCTATGGATATGAAACAGAACAAGGAATTTGGATGCAGGGGGAATGTCTAAAACACGAAGTTGATATTTATGCCCGCAAAGGAAAATTACATTTTTTAGTTGAAGCAAAATACAGAAATTCTCAAAGTATTAAAACGCATGTTGATGTCATTATGTATGCCTATGCACGATTACTGGACATTAAAGATAATCAGAAAAATAATACAGATAATGAATATACTATGTGGGTGGTCACGAATACAAAATTTACCTCATCTGCAATTCATTATGCAAAATGCAAAGGTATAAAACTGGTAGGTTGGAGCTATCCCCGTGGGAATTCATTGGAAAAAATGATTGAAAAGAAAAAACTCTATCCCATTACGGTGTTGCCATCTATGACCCCGGAATTGTTAAAATTATTTGCAGAACAAAAAATGGTGTTAGCGCAAGATCTTCTGCCTTATGAAATTTCTGAACTGGTTGATGGTTTTAAGATAACAAAAAAACAGGCAGAGGTGCTCATTATGGAAGCTCAAAAATTATTAGCTTAGAAAATAATATGAATGCATTATCTATGAAGAAATCATCCGCAAGTATAATTATTGTTATGGTCATTGTTTTCCTGTCAGCGACGTCTGTATTTGCTGTGGAAGAAAACAATATGGAATCACAGGCAGTAGATGCTGTTTTTCAGGGTGCTAGTCAGTCTATCATTGAACAATTCCCAGCAGGTATTGCTGGTCCGCTAACCAGTATTGTTTCTTTTTTGGAGACGTTTCGAATAGGACAGTATGAACATGCCCTGGTAAAAAAGGCGACATTAGAGTTTGAATATCTTGAATCAGTCGAACCTGTATCCCCAGACACTGAAACAGAAGAGGGTTCTGTATCATATGCAGACTCTATTTCCGGCGTTTCATTTGATGTGATAGTATATAAGATGCAACATACGGGATGGGTGATTATTGTGGCACTCTTTAAATACTGGATGTTGTTTTATTTGGTTGGAATTCTTCTTTCAGTTGCCTTGGTGGGGAAATTATACGGACTTTTAGTGAGAAAATAATTTTAATATATGACATCAAAATTCGACAAAGCATCTTTGCAATTACATAAAAAAAATAACGG
>CAZAZY010000025.1:0-8590 GCA_964489785.1 uncultured Candidatus Saccharibacteria bacterium | reverse complement strand
ATGGATAACCACTGAAGGCCTCTAAGAGGGAAGCCAACTTTAAGATTAGGAATCATTATAGGGCCCTGAGAGATGATCAGGTTGATAGGCACTAAGTGAAAGTATAGTAATATATTGAGCTGAGGTGTACTAATTACCCGATTCCTATTAGGAAATGTGTGCTTCACATAATTACGATTGTGAATGTTCATGTAGTTCTCTTTTTTCTTTTTACTTTTTTGCAGGGTATTTAAATTACTTTATAATTTAAATATTGTATGTTGGTGTTTTATCGGAGGGGTCACACCTGTTCTCATTCCGAACACAGAAGTTAAGCTCTCTTGAGCCGATGGTAGTCCCTTTGGGGCAAGAGTAGGTAGACGCCAACATACAGTATTGAAATCATAAAAAATAAAAAGCATCACACCTTGTGTGGTGTTTTTTATTATATTATGATGTAGGTATCATTCCTTTTATCATGTCAACACTTTGGGCACAAAAGAAAAAAAATACTATTCTAGCAATTTTTACATTGTTAGGACTTGTTCTTTTGGGTGGTATCTATTTGGTGTATTTTACTCCAGAACCAACCTGTTTTGACATGAAACAAAACGGAGAAGAATTGGGTGTTGATTGTGGTGGGTCATGTGCATTATTATGTCCATTTCAAATTCGACCCGTGGTAACCTGGTGGTCACGTGCATTACCTGTGGGTGGGAATATCTACCATTTGGTTTCATATATCGAAAACCCAAACCCTGCATCAGGTACCCACGATTTGCATTATCGATTTCGTTTTTATGATGAAAATAATCTTTTGATTACCGAACGCGAAGGTTCTACATTTGTGGTTCCATTGGAAAAAACTGCAATATTTGAACCCCATATTGACATTGGAAACCGTATTCCAGGGCGTGTATTTTTTGATATTTTAGGACAACCAACCTGGAGCACCTTGCCACCAGAAATGTCATTTTCAAGATTAGGTATTACCGACCAAAAAATTGAACGACCAACAACTGCACCTTTGATTACCGCTTTGGTGCGTAATAATTATGAATTTGATTTGATTGATACTGAATTTGTGATTATTGTGTATGGTCTTGATGAAAATGCATTAGGGGTTAGTAATACTCGTGTTCCCGTGATACCTATCAACGGACGTGAGCAAATATCGTTTACCTGGGCCAGTCCATTTCCTGAACCCATTGGTCGTATTGAAATTATTCCCCGTATGAATATTCAGGCAACAGAATCTGCTAAGATGCTATAATTATATGTATGACAAGAATTTTGGTATTGATTGGATATTAGTATTATCACTTGTTCCTATTGTGATTGCGGGGTTGGTTACCATGTCATCTTTTTCTGGAGAGACATCATTTTTTATGAGACAATCATTATGGGTGATCGTTTCTTTTTTGGTAATGTTTGGAATATCTCGTATTGATGTGCGTTTTTTGAAACAAACTTCAGTATTAATGGGTTTATATACAGTGAGTGTGCTATTATTGGGATTGCTATTTTTTGTTGCTGATCCTGTAAAAGGTTCTATCCGTTGGATTGATTTGGGATTTTTTTCTTTTCAACCTTCTGATCCAGCAAAGATCGTATTAATTTTAGTCTTGGCAAAATATTTCTCAAGACGACATATTGAAATTGCACATATACGACATATCATTGTCTCTGCCTCTTATATGATGGTGATGATGCTCTTAATATTTTTCCAACCAGACTTTAAATCGTCTCTTGTATTTATGGTTATTTGGTTAGGAATGGTGTTGGTGGCAGGAATATCAAAAAAACATCTTATGCTTGTGGGGTCGTTGGTTATTCTTGCTTTTGGTATGTTGTGGTTGTTTGCATTTCAGCCGTATCAAAAACAAAGAATTATGACATTCATTAATCCGCTGTCTGATATTCAAGGTTCAGGGTATAATGCGTATCAATCCACCATTGCCGTTGGTTCTGGGCAATTGCTGGGCAAGGGGGTGGGATATGGTAGTCAATCACGGTTACAGTTTTTACCCGAATCAGAAACTGATTTCATTTTCGCTTCTTTTGCCGAAGAGTGGGGATTTATTGGATCATTTTTACTGATCGTATGTTATGGTATTCTTATCTGGCGTATTTTTGCAAATGCACTCATGGGGTCAAGTAATTTTGAAACATTATATGGTGTTGGTATTGGTATTTATTTCAGTATTCACACATTGTTTAATATTGGTATGAATATTGGGCTATTGCCAGTAACGGGAATCCCATTGCCATTTATGAGCTATGGGGGGTCGAACATGTTAACATCGTTCATTGCTATTGGGATATTGCTTGCAATGCGACGATATGCACGACCATCACGACAAGAGGATGTTACAAAAGATATTTTAGAATTGGCATAATATGATACGTATTGTTGTAGGAAAAAAAATAAGAGAAGAAAAACACGAAGATCTAAAAAAGAGAATCGCTCTTTTAGGCTTCCAACCAATACTTGTTGATGTGGTTGTGGGTCATGATCCGGTTTCCTTGCAATATGTGCATGTAAAAAAAGGTGTAGCAGAATCATTAGGAATTGATTTTCGTATTATTGCTCTTCCTGAAGATGTTACAACCCTGGATGTACAGCATGCAATTTCTAATGCTATTTCAGATAAATATTGTTGTGGGTGCATTGTGCAATTGCCATTACCTAAACATATACACACTGCTGATGTATTAGCATCTATTCCTCGTGATATTGATGTAGATTGTTTACACCCTGAATCAGAATCGTTATTTTATACAGGGGATGTGGGATTACAATATCCAACGGCACGTTCCATTATGTCTTTTATACAATATTTAGATATATCAAAACAATCCAACATTATTATTGTTGGCCAGGGGAAATTAGTAGGGAAACCAGTATTTTATATATTACAAAAACAAGGGTATCATGTTACGGCTGTAGATAAAGAAACAGTGAACAAAGAAATACTTATTGCACAGGCTGATGTCATTATTTCTGCAACCGGTATTGCCGAGGGAATAAAAGGGGAACATATTAAACAGGGTAGCATTCTCATTGATGCAGGCACATCCGAAATGGCTGGATCTATTGTGGGCGACATTCAGCGTACATCAGTAGAGGACATTGCGGGTGTTTTGGTTCCTGTGCCTGGTGGTGTTGGGCCATTAACAACGTTGATGTTGTGCGACAATGTCGTTTCTGTTGCAGAAAATAAATATGAATTACGATAGTACTCTTTATTTTAATATATTGACCCAAAATTATGCTTTGTTAGAATTGTTAGCATATTGGATTGCAAGATATGGTGATGTTATTATTATTTCTGGTATTATTATTTTTTTTATTTTTCATAATCATAAAAATCCCTACATATGCATGAATCCTATTCGGATCACAGTCCAGGCAAAAGAAATATTTGCGTCGTTGTCTGTGGGACTTGTTACTTGGCTGTTAGTTATTTGGATTAAATTTATCACTGCAATACAACGACCATTTATTGTCATACCAGAAATTGAACCATTATTTGAATATACTAGGGACATGTCATTTCCTTCGGGGCATACTGCTTTTTTTACTGCACTTGGAGTTTCTTTATTTTGGGAACACAAGCGATTAGGAATCGCAATTTGTTTTTTGGCATTGGTTATTGGTTTGGCGCGTGTGATGTCAGGAATACATTTTGTTTCAGATATTGTGGCAGGATTTTTTCTGGGAATTATTGTTGCGATTGGGGTACGTATGTTGGGAAGAAAAGGAATACGCACCTGGCTTCAGAATCTATCAAGAAAATAAAAATATTGCTATCTGGCCTTAAATAAGGTAAAATCAGCCGTATATGTGGAATATACGAATTAAAGCTATTATTGTATTATTATTTGCCGTTTCTATCTCATATTTCGTTTTTTATACAGAAAAACACGATATTGAAAGATTTGCATTTCGTTTGGGGCTTGATCTATCGGGTGGTTCTTCGTTAACCTACCGTGCCAATGTATCAGCTATTACCGAAGACCCTGCATCTGCCGTGGAATCATTGCGGGATGTTATTGAACGACGAGTAAACCTATTTGGTGTTTCAGAACCAACCATTCAGACGGAAGAAGCTCGTATCGGTACTGGTGGAGAAAAAGATTACCGTCTTGTGGTTGAATTGCCCGGTGTTACCGACATAGACAAGGCAATCACTATGATTGGACAAACTCCATTATTGGAATTTAAAACCGAATCAGATAATGCAAATCAGATGATTTCAGAATTAACTGTGGGTGAAGACGGTACCGTAGATATGGGTGCAATTTCTGTTGATGATATGTATCAATCAACAGATCTCACCGGAAGATATTTGAAACGAGCTTCGTTACAATTTGATCCAGTAACCCGACAACCCAGCATTGGATTATTGTTTGATGAAGAAGGATCAAAATTATTTGAACAATTAACTGAACAAAGCATTAACAAGACTCTGGCTATCTATCTTGATGGTGCATTATTATCTGCACCTTCTGTGAGTGAAAAAATAACGGGTGGGGAAGCGGTAATCACGGGAACCTTTACTCCAGAAGAAGCAAAAACAATGGTAGGTCGTTTGAATTCTGGTGCATTGCCTGTTCCTATTGAACTATTGGCCAGCGAAACTATTGGAGCATCTTTGGGTGATGATGCGGTACGTGCAGGTATTATGGCTGGATTGTATGGATTTATTTTTATCTCTATTTTCTTGGTTCTTTACTATCGTCTTCCTGGATTTATCGCTGTGATTGCATTGGCTTTGTACGCCATTGTGACATTGGCATTATTTAAATTGATTCCTGTGACACTCACTGCTGCAGGGATTGCCGGGTTTGTTATTTCTGTCGGAATTGCAGTAGATGCGAACATTCTTATTTTTGAGCGAATGAAAGAAGAATTACAAAAAGGACGTGGGCCATATGATGCTCTTCGTATTGGTTTTGACCGAGCTTGGTTATCAATTCGTGATGGTAATATCTCCAGTATTATTTCTGCGGTGGTACTGTTTTGGTTTGGAACAAGTATGATAAAAGGATTTGCTTTGACTTTGGGTATTGGGGTATTGGTATCTATGATTACCGCAATTTCATTTACTCGAATTATTTTGTTCGCAATTACACCCGCTCGTATTTCTAAAATAACACGAGCATTATACATGTCAGGATTTAATAAATAATAATATGTTTGTCATTCGAAACAAGTGGATATTTATAGTGATTGCAGGAATTCTAGGTCTCTTGGCCTTGGGTGTTATTTTGGTAAAAGGAATTAATATGGGTATTGAATTTACTGGTGGTAGTATTGTCGAGGTGTCATATACAGAATTGCCAACATTGGAACAGGTGAACACCGCAATTGCTGATTTTGATGATAATGCAGTCGTGCAACCATTTGGAGATCGTGGATATGTTATTCGTACACAAGAACTTGCAGAATCTGATCGTGAAATATTACTTCAAGCACTTGAAATAAATGGACAATCTCCACAATTAGAACGATTTAATACTGTTGGGCCAACTATCGGAAAAGAATTACGTGCAAAGGCTTTGTGGGCAATGATTTTGGTATTACTTGCTATTGTATTTTTTATTGCCTTTGCATTTCGTCAGGTTTCAGAACCAGTATCATCATGGAAATACGGTATTATCGCTATTATTACTCTTGCGTTTGATGTGATTATTCCTTTGGGTATTTTTGTTCTATTGGGTAAAGAGGCAACCACGTTGTTGGTTGTTGGATTGCTTTCAATCTTGGGTCTATCAGTAAATGACACCATTGTTATTTTTGACCGTATTCGTGAAAACCTCAAAGAAAATTTGGAAAATAATGGAAAAGAAAAATTTGATATTTTGATTGGTAAAGCTATTAAACAAACAATGGCACGATCTATTAACACTTCACTGACCCTTGTATTGGTGTTGGTTGCGTTGGTGGTGTTTGGCCCTTCAGCTACACAAGATTTGGCGTTAGTGCTTCTTTTGGGGACATTCTTTGGTGCATATTCATCTATCTTTTTGGCAAGCCCGTTGTTGATAGTGTGGAACAAAAATAAAGAGAATTTGTAATTTTCTCCGTGTGTAAGAAATCCTTGTTTTTCTGAGGATAGAGATATGTTATACTATAGATAATTTATTCATTAATGATATAAAAATATGAACATAAGTTTAATTTTAATTATTGTAGCGGTGTTGGTCGTGTTCTGGTTTATTAGCGTATACAACGGGTTTGTTGCTTTGCGTACACGCGCCGAAGAAGCCTGGGCAGATATTGATGTGCAATTAAAACGTCGTTACGATTTGATTCCCAATTTGATTGAAGCGGTAAAAGGATATGCCGCACATGAAAAAGGTGTATTCGAAGCTGTAACCAAAGCGCGAACAGCAGCTATGTCTGCAGAACAATCAGGTGATCCAGTAAAATCAGCGCAAGCTGAAAACATGTTGTCAGGAACTTTGAAATCGTTGTTTGCAGTATCTGAAAACTATCCAGACCTAAAGGCAAACACTAATTTCTTGGAACTACAACGAGAGCTATCTGATACTGAAAACAAGATCCAATCCGCACGCCGATTCTACAATGCGAATGTGCGAGATCTTAATATTAAAACAGAAACATTCCCATCAAATATTATTGCAAAAATGTTTGGCTTTATGAAAAAAGAATTCTTCGACCTCGAAGGTGCTCCAGAAGAACGAGAAAATGTAAAGGTGAGTTTTTAATCTTATCTACTTTCTCTAGCATAAAAAACCAGCCATTTTGGCTGGTTTTTGATATTTTGACAATCCTGATTAGTAAGAGTAGACTGAAATTAAGTACGATTTTGTACAAAACCTTAACAGTAGAAAAAATGAAATCACAAGGAAAAATGCCTTTAAATTTATTCCTGATCAGGCATGGTCAATCTGAAGGAAATCTTGCCAGGCGACAATTTGAAGAAACAGGACATGAGTTATCATTTTCTGAAGAATTTCTGAATCTGCATGAATCGCAGTATGCCCTAACTCCACTGGGGGTTTATCAGGCGAAACTGGCAGGGAAATGGTTATACGATAATGGATTTATTTCATTTGATCGTATGTTGGTTTCCAGTAATGTCCGGGCTATGCAGACTGCTGCATATTTGTCATTGCCAAATGCAATATGGATGATTGATTATAATCTTCGTGAAAGAGATGGTGGATTATTTAATGTAATTCCTCCATCCATTCGGGACGTAAATTATTTGGAGCAGCAAAAGTTTTTTGATACTCAACCATTTTTCTTTCGCCCACCACAAGGAGAAAGCGTGGCGGACTTGTGCCAGCGGGTCAAGATTATCCTGGATACACTTGCCAGGGAATGTAATGGGAAAAATGTCGTGATTGTCTGCCATGGGCATGTGATGCGATCATTTCGTATTATTCTGGAGAGAATGTCTCATTCTCAGGCAACTGAATTTCTGATGGGTAAAACAGAAAAATCGGGTGTTCCGAATTGTTCGATCATTCATTACACCAGACAGAATCCAGAATTTCCTGAAACGGAAATGGCCAGTCATCTTGATTGGATGAGAATTATTCGTCCCGCGGGCGGAGGTGATGCAATTGACGATTTCTCGCTCATTCAAAGGCGTAAATATTCTAACGAAGAATTACTGCAAGAGGCAGAAATAAATCGTAAGTCATAATCCTGTATAAGGTTCAAACATCCCCAAAGTCAGCAATGACTTTGGGGTTCTTTTTTATATAATATATATTGTAGAAGTTTTTTGGGTAATCCTATATACTGGTTATATATGAATGTATATTCTTCGCGATTTTTATATATTACCACGATCTGGTTGTCGATTATTGGTTTTTTTATTTTTTTACCAACCTTTACCTTTGCACAATCATCTTCAGAAAAAATAAGGTCTTTTCATACAGAAATACAAGTCCTTGAATCTGGTGATGTATTGGTTACGGAAAAAATACAATATGATTTTGGCATTAATGAACGACGGGGGATTTATCGTGAGATACCCATGTCCAAGGTTTCTGGCGCTACAAAGAAAATAGATATTGAATTATTATCAGTTACAGATGAATCAGGGGGCTTGCTTGAATATCTTGTTGAAAATAATTTTGCGAATCAGTTTGATGTTCGTATTGGTAATCCAGATGTGTATCTGACAGGGGAACATACGTACGTAATAAATTACCGCGTAAAAAATGCCATAGGGTCGTTCAAAGACTTTTCAGAAATATATTGGAATAGTACGGGTAATGGTTGGGAAGTTCCTATAGAGAATGCTTCTTCTCGAATTGTGTTGCCGGTTGTTATTGATGAGGCTGATGTACAAATCGCATCATATTGTGGCGAATCTGGATCTACATTAGGGTGTTCTGGCTCCGCACAAGTGTCATATGTGGATAATACGACTATTGTCGATTTTAGTGTAGATCAGCCTCAATTTTTGAATTCGTATCAAGGTATGACGGTTGCAGTCGGTTTTCCAAAAGGGCTTGTTGCAGAACCGCATTGGTTATTGGCATTTTTATTACACGCATGGCAATATATTTTTTACCCGCTTCCATTAGTTGTGGTATATTTTTGGTTCAGAAAAAGAATAAA
>CAZAZY010000024.1:1987-8978 GCA_964489785.1 uncultured Candidatus Saccharibacteria bacterium | reverse complement strand
GCTATGCCTTCCTTTCTCGCAACTAAGGTCTTTGAAAATAGGACCCTTTAATTTTGACCCTTGGTCGCTTTGTTTCTTTGAAACTTTGGCGCCAAGGGTCTTTTTGTGTATATTATTACTACAAACTAGATGCATATGGTTATGGCTGTAGGCATAGTTCGTAAAATTTTGCATCGTGAGAATGTGTATGGATATATCTGTACAGAGTGTGTGATGCAATAATTTTAAAAACAAAAATAAATTTTGTTGGTGAAGTGCATTAGTAAACTTCTATGTTTCAAATAAAATACAACTCATGATGATTTCATGGGTGGTGGTTCAGATGATGTGCTTCACAAAACGACTGCCTCCTTTACGCGTATCGCAACTCTGACGGTAAGCTGAACGTGAATGTGAACGAGCGGAATGCTGGCAACAGGTGGAATGAGGGCAATGCCTTCCTTTCTCGAAACAAAGTTTTTCTCCTTGCTGTGTTAGTGAGGAGTTTTTGTTTCCAGTCCTTTTTTCCAACCACCGAGCATTTTGCCAATTTCATCAAGCTCTGTGCTTAGTTCACCATATTTCCCATGACTAATAAATTTTGCTTCCCATGCAATTTGGATAAGGAATTTAAGAACATCTAAAAGAGCTACTGCTCGTACAATATATATCGCCTTGTCCTCTTTTTTACTAAAGTACCCTCGATATACGGATTCAAGGAGGTCTATAAATTTTTGTTCAATACGATCACCAAGTGTGTATCTACTACTTCATGGAATATGTGGGACAATACCGAGCCAGATAAGGTATGAGTTTTTAACCTTGGTTAAAATTGAGGCAGAGTTACTTCGGGGGGGGGGGTAGAGTTAGAGGATTGTTTTCTTGTATGAAGTGTCATAATAGTTACAATAATATCATATCAATGGAAAATTTACTTGTCTCATGGCAAGAGTTTTTGAGAGGTAAGAAAAATCGGAAGGACGTAGCGGAATTTTCGGTTGGATTATCTGATAACATTACAAGGCTTTATAACGACCTCAAAAACAAACTCTATATTCATGGTGGCTACGAAGCATTCAAAGTAAACGATCCAAAACCACGCGATATTCACAAAGCAAGTGTGCGAGATAGATTACTCCATCATGCTATCTACCGCGTGTTGTATCCATATTTCGACAAGAAATTTATTCATGACTCGTATTCATGCAGAGTGGGAAAGGGTACCCACAAGGCAATAGATAGATTTAGGGATTTTTTTCAAAAGGTTTCTAAAAACAATACACAACAATGTTGGGTATTAAAATGTGACATTCGAAAATTCTTTGCAAGTATTGACCATACAATTTTGAAATATATCCTTGCAAAACATATTTCTGATGAGGATACATTGTGGCTACTTATATCTGTGATTGAGGGTTTTCCAAAAGGTCTTCCCTTGGGCAATCTCACGTCACAATTATTGGTTAATATTTATATGAATGAATTTGATCAGTTTGTAAAACATGCATTAAAACAGAAATACTATATTCGCTATGCGGATGACTTTGTATTTCTTTCACATAGGAGAGAAGAATTGGAACAAATAAAAAACATCATAGCAAATTTCCTAAAAGAAAAATTGCGATTAGAATTACATCCTGACAAAGTTTTTATCAAAACATATCCTTCAGGCGTGGATTTCTTGGGGTGGATACATTTTTCGTCCCATCGGGTACTTCGGACCAGCACAAAGAAGAGAATGATGAAAAAAGTGAAACTGGCTGAAAAAGATGAAACCATGCAATCGTATTTAGGGATGTTGTCGCATGGGAATGCTTATGGATTATCAAAGAAAGTGCGGGGGTTTCTCAAAAATATAGAGAAAATATGAGATAATGATATAGTATTATCAGATTGATTATTGTCCACCATAACAGCGTGTCGACTGGCACGCCCCCTTGCTTTTTTATTGAATTCAGTATATTATATGCCCATTATGGCAACAGCAAAGAAAACAACAACAAAAGTTGCACCAAAAAAGGTTGCAACAAAGAAAAAAGTAGTTTCTACAGGAGACTCTTTTGCAGTGATTGAAACAGGTGGAAAGCAATATTTAATTACCGAAGGATCTGCATTGCGAATCGAAAAAATGGTAGTTTCAGATAATGATACTATTACTTTTGACAAAGTTCTTTTGATGCACGATGGAAAGAAAACTACATTGGGTACTCCGTATATCGATGGTGCAAAAGTAGAAGCTTCTGTAACTACTGGCGCTGGACGAGCTAAAAAAATTCTTGTTGTTCGATACAAAGCGAAAAGCCGATACCACAAGAAAAACGGACATCGACAACCTTTTACCGAAGTGTCTATCAAAAAAGTTTAATCTCAGAAATAAAAAAGACCCCAGTGGGGTCTTTTTTATTTTATGATTATTGTACAGGATTTCTACTATCCAATGCATGTGCCAATGTATCCGGATCAGCATATTCCATTTCGCTTCCTGTTGATAGTCCACGCCCCAGTGTGGTTAGGGTAATATGTTCTGGCAGGTATGATTGCATTTTTTCTTTGATAATATGTGCAGTGTGTTCGCCTTCGTTGTTAATAGAAAATGCAAAAATGATTTCTTTTAATGTGTCTGATTGGGATAGAATGCGTTTTTTTAATTCTTCGAATCGAACTCGTTCTGCATATTTTGCATCCAAAATAGGAACCAATCCACCAAATACAAAATAGTATCCTTTATAAATACTGCTACGTGCAAAAGAATCGATATCGACATCTTTTTCAACAATCATTAATTGTTCTGGATTTTTTACCAGGTTGCACAACATACATAATCTATTGGTGTGTTCGGTGGTGTATTTGTAACACATGGTGCACTGTATCGTGTGTTGATGAATTGTTTGCAATGTATCAGCCAAGACTTTTGTTTTTTCAGGCCCCTGAATCAATAAATGATGCACAAAACGACGGGCTTGGCGTTTACCAATACCGGGAAATTGCAAAAAAAGATTTGTTAATTTTTCAAGAGGGTCTTGCATAGGCTAGAAAAATGGATCTGCATTGGGTCGAGAAGCGTTTTCTATTCCTGCGAAATCGCTATTCTCAATATTCATAAACGTAATTTTGTCAGCATCAAAATATAATTCTGCCATACCGGTTGGACCATTTCGATGTTTCTCAATAAGAATTTCTGCAATGTTTGGTCGGTCAGAATTTTCTTTGTATTTATCTTCACGGTGAATGAACATAACCACGTCGGCATCTTGTTCGATAGATCCTGAATCACGTAGGTCGGATAATCGGGGTTTTCCACCACGAGATTCAACTGCACGTGACAGCTGTGACAATGCTAATACAGGCACCTTTAATTCTCGGGCAATAGATTTCAAGGATCGAGAAATTTCCGTAACTTGGTTTACCATAGAATCATAATTTTTTGTTGTGGTAATCAACTGAAGGTAATCGACAATCAATAACCCTAAACCATATTCGCTTTTCAATCTTCGTGCCGTTGATCGCATTTTCAAAATAGTTTGCCCTGGTTGATCATCAATATAAATAGGTGCTTTTGATAATCTGTCCATTGCATCTCGAATCTTCACAAATTCATCCTCGGTTAATTTTTTACCCGTACGCAATTTCCAGGCATCAACCCGAGATTCCGATGCAACCATACGATCAACCAATTGTTGTGAACTCATTTCCAATGAGAAAATTCCAACAGGAATATTGTGTTTTATTGCAGTCTGACGTGCGATATCCAAAGCGAGCGAAGTCTTTCCCATAGATGGACGCGCCGCCAAAATAATTAAATCTGATTTTTGAAAACCGGCTAATTTATTATCCAATGAAGTAAAACCTGTTGGAATACCTCGCAATTCATCACTGGATTCATGTAAATTTTCAATTGTATTCCATACATCAGGAAGAATCTCTTTGATACCAACAAATTTTTGACTTTTTTGAGAAGAGGTAATAGCGTGAACTGTTTTTTCTGCTTCGTCTAAAACTTCTTCTATTTCACTGGATTCACGATATCCCATTTCTGCAATCAAATCACCCGCTTCGATTAGTCCCCGAAGAGTCGCTTTCTCTGCAACAATTTCAGCATAATATTCTACATTAGTAGTTGATGGAACAGTCCGTACAATTTCTGTGATATACGGCATACCACCAGCGCGGTCAGTTTCTTTTCTTTCTTTTAATTTTGTGGTTACCGAAACCAAATCGATAGGTTCTCCTTTTGAATGTAATTCAACAATTGTTTTAAATAATACACGGTGTTTGTCAGCATAAAAGTAATCCGCCGATACAAAATCAACCACCTCGTGCAATGATTGTGGACGCATCATAAGGCTACCTAACAATGCCTGCTCGGCTTCCAGGCTATGTGGTGGTACACGTAGTGATTCCATTGATTTTTTCATGTATTGCATTGTAGCATCTTTGGTCCGTATGGAGAAATTGATGTTTTGCATAACCATGTGTGTATTGTGTGGATATGTTTATATAGAGGGTTTTTTTATACATAAAATTTGTGTATACTATATCCATGAATAAAAAACGCATGTTATCCGGCATTCAGCCAACAGGAGCTCCTCATATTGGGAATTATTTTGGCATGATGAAACAGCTGGTTGATTCACAAGAATCGTATGAGGTTTTTGCTATGGTTGTGAATTATCATGCATTGACCACGGTTGCAAACGGAAAACAATTACAAGACAATACGAAAAATGTTGTCTTGGATTTTTTGGGTATTGGATTGGATCCAGAAAAAGTGATTTTGTTTAAACAATCGGATGTACCTGAACATACCGAATTAACATGGATTTTTAATTGTTTGGTTACTATTCCGTGGCTTTCTCGGGCGCATGCATTCAAAGATAAAACAGAAAAGGGAATCGAAGCATCTGTTGGTCTTTTTGATTATCCAATTCTCATGTCTGCAGATATTTTATTGTACGATGTGCCTGTGGTTCCTGTGGGTGAAGATCAAAGACAGCATGTTGAAATGGCTCGAGAAATTGCACGAAAATTTAATGGTTTGTATGGGGAGACTTTTATTGAACCAGAAGAAAAAATAGTCAAAGACGTAGCCATTGTTCCTGGAACGGATGGACAAAAAATGTCAAAATCATATGGAAATATTATTCCATTATTTGGTACTGATGCAGAAATTAAAAAAGCTGTCATGAGTATTGTAACTGACAGTAAAAATCCCGAAGATCCAAAAAATCCTGATGATGTGATTGTCTATCAATTATATAAATTGGTGGTTCCAGAAAAATCAGCTGAAATGAAAACTCAATTAGAGACTGGTGGTCTGGGATATGGTGATGCAAAGAAAATGCTATTAGAAGCTATTTTGGAAATGGTTGCGCCGATGCGAGAACGCCGAGCATATTATGAAAACAATCCTGATTTGGTAGAAAAAATTCTGAAACAGGGTGGGGAAAAGGCAAGATATATTGCCCAAGAAAAAATGTCTCGCGTGCGGAAATTAGTTGGGTTAGAATAAGGGTAACGAAAGGGTATTGCGTTAAATAATAAAATGTGTTATTGTAAAAATAACTTTGCCCTTTAATCATTTTTTAACCTCATCTCTCATGAAGAAAAAAGTTTCTTTTGTATATGGCGGATTAGTTCGCCATGTGTATGTTCTTCGCATTCGTTATGTGAAGGATAAAATGAAATCTCTTTTTGTCCGAGCATTGCGTGGACCAAAAGAACTCATAAAATCCCATGAACTCATTTTTGGACCATGTTTTTTGATTTATTGGATTGGTTGCATTACATGTGAACTTCCGGGAAGGATTTTAAACAGGATTCATACTTCTTGTTCTTCTTGGCTCTATTACAAGAGATACGGAACAACGAGAGTCTGAATCTCATGAATTGGTATATAAGCTTAATCTGTCGCTGACAGGTTAAGCTTATTTTTTTGTATAATATTCCAAAGTATAAATCCAATCTTCATCTCCATCGACAGACTGTTCTTTCTTCTGATTCAGTAACCAGATCAAATATCCAGGATCTTCTGTTGCAAGATCCTTTATTTTTTTGTCTTTATGTTTTCCAAATGGCATGGTGTGCAACAATGAAGGTTGTGCAGATATTTCTTGCATAAACTGTAATGCTTGTTCTTCAGAATACGAATATTTTTCTTGTACCTTTTTTAATAATCGTGAAAATAATTGTTCTAAAACCAGCACATCACCCAATGCATCATGGGCAATAGCTTCTATTTCGATACCTAGATAATATCGTAAATACTGCAATCGGTAGCTGGGTATAATACCGTCGGCATCCAAATGTCGTGCAACCCGCAATGTGCAAATAACATGTTTTGGGTGAATCTCTTCTTTTGCAATCATTGCAATATCAAATTGTGCATTGTGTGCCACTAATATCGATGCATCAGATTCAAATGTTTCTTTAATATTTGTGTATAGAGGACTTTCTATAAAAAGCGGTTTGTTGGCAACCATTTTTTGCGTAATATGATGTACCGCCATAGATTCTACAGAAATAGGAATAGGTGGCAAAAAAAGCTCTGAAACAGTATGAGAATTATTTTTATATGCAATCTGGCACAATCGGTCATGAGATTCATTTCCTGTCGTTTCTGTATCAAAAAATATTATATTCATAATCACAGTGTAACATAGGATTTGATCAATATTCAATCATCCTGTATATTTTTTATCCTACAAATGGTATACTGTGGTTACAAATATTATGACAAATACGAAATACGCTTTAGTTGCATTATTAGGAATTGCCATTATTTTTATCGGCATTGTTTTGATTTCTTCTTTGGTGCGCGCTCCACGGGTTGATGTTGAAAGATCATTGGCATATATACGAACAGTAGATATTGAAATACAAGAATCTTTTCCAGTACAGGCAGTAGCTGTTGTCCGTGGCGATCTACAAGATTCATGTTCAGTTATTGACCTGATAGAAGTAAACAAAATTGAATCAATATTTGATATTTCATTACACACTGCAAAACCACAAG
>CAZAZY010000024.1:0-1887 GCA_964489785.1 uncultured Candidatus Saccharibacteria bacterium | reverse complement strand
GTGATATTAATCATCTTTTCTAATCGACGTATATCCGCCAATAATTGAGATCTTTCTCTATTGAAAAGAATAATATTGAATATACTTTTTCCTCCATTTTTTGCAAAGATTGCTTTGTCTCCAACTTTTTTATTAATATCAATTGAATAAAAAGATTCTAATTTTTGTGCTTTTTTAATCCCTATAATAGAGGTAAGAATCCCTTCTTTTTTTGCAAAAAATTTCATGGCGACACTGTGACCTAAAACCTTTTTAGGAATAATGGGTTTTTGGGGAATACGTACTAATATATCATTGAGTCCATGTTGAATACCATAAGATGTATTATAAAGAGTATCCCTAAAGCCGCCAATGCGTGGACCAACTTCAATAACTTTCCAATCTCGTGCGGTTTTAATGAATTCAATATGAATTGAGGTACTCCTTAATCCCAAAGCATGGGTAGCTTCAATGGCAACCTGTTCTGCCTTCTTTATTTGACTGGCATCTAAATTAACAGGGGTAATTTGCTGGTAGCCAAAAAAGTCATCAAATCCTATATCTCTTCCTGTTTTAATTTTAACTAATGGGCAAAAATATATTTTTCCTCGAGAATTTACATATCCATCAATTGAATACATGTCTCCTTCCATAAATTGTTCCACAAGAACCTTTGGTATTTTTTCGATGTCCTCTCCTTTGTATTCTTGGTGTAATTTATCCACTTCACGGAATATCTTTTTTAATGATTTTTGTAATTCTTCTTCGTGATAACATATAGTAACTAATAAGCTTTGGGCTAAACCAGCGGGTTTTACAACCAAAGGAAATCCCACTTTTTCTTTTATTGCTTCTATTGTCTTGTCAGAATGATCCATTACCATCATATATTTAGGTCCAATTTTGGGATTATATAATCGAAATCGCTTTCGCATATGAATCTTGTTAACAGACCAGCGTAATGATTCTGATGTTGGTGTGCGTAAATAGGGAATATGAGGTACTACGCGTGCAAATTCTGGTATTTTTGCTTCTGATCTACATGTTGCAACCAGTAATTCATCTTCATAAGGAAATATTTTTTCAGCGATAGATTCAGAAGATTTTAAATCACAAATTTCTACTATATCAAAATAAGATTTGTATTTTTTGATTTTTTCTTTTGGTGTTTGCAAATCGGTAAGAAGCATAAAACGATACTCTTTTTTTGTTCGTTTTTTTAATGATTCAATTGCTTCTTTTGTTGCTAAGCCAACATAGAGAATGATATTTTTTTTCTTCATATAGATTACGAATGTAAGGTAAGGTGCTCTACATTATTTTCTTGTGCTAATTCTTGTTTTAATAGAATACCTAATTTAGGGCTAATGATTTCTTTTCGTAATAATTCTTCTAGGATTCTCTCTTCTAATTTAAATAGTCCTTTTTGAGCCAGGTGTTCATTAAGTGTATGGATAATATCAGGATGAGATTCTGCAACATTATTCATTTTTAATATCGATTGTTGTTTAAATTCAGAATAAACGTCGACAACTGTTGATAAGGCCTGTTCATCAAAAATATTCATTTTTGCATCACATACTCCTGATTGAGAGAGTTCACTAATATCTGCAAAAGTTTTTAATTCTTTGATCACACGACGAGACAAAATAGACTGAGCTCGATAATACAGGTATTGATTTTCTATGGATTCTTTTTTAGATGGTGTAAACCATGCATGCACCCAGTTAGATACTTTTTCAAACACATCAAGGGAATTATTTTCTAAAGAGGTGTCACGGGGTACGGTACCTAGTTCCAGGCTTTGTAATTGAACATCTAACTTTGAACCTAATTTTTTATACACCCGTTCAGTAACTTCTTCATACATATATAATTCTTTTAATCTCAATTTTTCGATACCAATTG
>CAZAZY010000023.1:0-9858 GCA_964489785.1 uncultured Candidatus Saccharibacteria bacterium | reverse complement strand
GGAGCCATAACTGTTCCCGTAGGAGCTGTTCCAGGGGATCGGAATTTTAACGTACCATCAACATCAAGTTTTGCTGTAGCAAAGTTTGGCGTACTGTTTCCATTAACACCAACACCAACATTCCCTGATTGCATTGCAAAATGTGCACCATTTGAAACAGCTAAATCACCATTAATAGCTGTTAAGCCTAGAACATTCAATTTAACACCAGTTATTGGATTGGTTCCAATATTAAAAGAACTCCCCGTAGACATAGCTGCTGAAACAGTATCCCTTAGAGTGGTATAGCCATTTACCAACATTGGCCCAAAAGATCTAAATCGATAATAAATAGGGGTTGGATCATTTACATCACCAATATCAACTCTCATTCCATCATCTCTTATCTGAGAGTCTCCCAATGTTGCCCCATTCGGGGTCCATTTTGCAACTCGATTCAATGTCCCCGAACCAGTATTTCCACCACCAGAAGCTGGTGCCCAACCAACATTACCTTGATTATCTAATGCAGTTAATACGTTACCAGCGGTCGGTGGGTTTTGAATATCTCTTATTTGAACAGTTCCATCATTTGCAATTTTGAAAAATTTTGAACCAGTACCACCATGAAACAAAAACCCTGGATTAAGTGTATCAATAGAAGAGCATGTAACCCCCAGGGCAGAGTTGACCGCAGGAGAAGATGGATCACAGGGTATTAAATTGACTTTGTGCCCAACCAATCCCGTTGCACCAAATAATCCTTGTTTTACCTGAGCAAAAGGTCCAACATTCACAGGTGCAATATTTGCTCCACCTCCTGTTGGCGCTCCGCCTGGATATACAAAGGCAGATGCCTGTAGCCCAAAAGCTAATACAGCGAATGCGAATAATGATGTGGTGATAATTTTTTTCATAATGATGGTTTTCTTTTTATTAATAAAACTTTTCTTGTAATAATTATACTATGAACTTTTTTTAAATACTATATTTCCTGATATCCCGGTCGTGGAATTCCTCCTCCTGTTGGAGTACATTGAAGAGAAGTGCCAGGTGACACATTTTGAGTTACAGTGTTTCCATTTTGACCGACACAAGAAATAGTATAATTTTGACCAACAGAAATATTAGATACCGATCCACTATCAGAACCATTTACAAGAGAAATATTTGCACCAGGAATATTTGTTGTACAGCTAGTAGCTTGATTAACATCCCAATACAATGTTGTTTCATTGGTTGTTGTACAAGCATTTGTCAAACTAATACTTGCTACGTTTGCAGGACACATAGTAAAGATTGTTTGTACTGGTGGCAATGGTGCACCGTTGGTTTCATTACATTGAACTGAAAATTGAACATCAAAATCATTTGTAGCTATCGCGTTTGTTTGTATTTGGTATTCCGGATGTTGATTAACAAAAGTAGATTGATTAAGCACATTTGGACTTGCAGAAAATACACAACTACCCGGTTGCACATTTTCAGTCAGTGCAATAATATACGCAGATTGATTTGATAAACCACATACCGGCTTTGTATATATTGAAACTTTTGGTGTAGATGGATTTGGAGGCACAGTAGTAGGAATACACAATGTTGCATTCATAGGATCAATCATATATCCCTGTGGAATAAAATAATGAGGTCCACCAGCAATATTAGTACAATATACAGGAGGATTTGGATTTAATTGTACATACACCTCTTTGAAAAATATCCATCCTAAATTAATATCACCCCATGCGTACCCATATAATTCAGCCATGCCTGTTATTGGATCATAACTAAGTATATTTACACCATAAGGCTGACCATTGGTTGCTGTGCCAGACAAACTAATCCATCCATCCCAACCCCCACGAGCCAAAGGATCCAACAATGCACCACTACATCCAGATTGGAAAACGGCACATGCGCGCGCCCAGCCTTCTAATCGTCCGTTTTGAATATCCAAACGAGCCATCTGCGCCGTTGGTCCAGAAGGGGTGACTTCACCTATATCAGTAAACCGAATATATCCGCTGGCATTATTCATAGCAACAGGATTCATTCCACCACTATATGTTGCCCCAAGAAAAGAAGAATACGCATATCCTGACATAGCACCAGTATTAGGATTAATGGTTACCGCCCAAGATTGTGTAAGTGGAGGGGTTAAATCATCAGAATTAAAACTAATCCAACCACCACCACGGCCATATGCACCACCTCCGGGAAAATTTGTTTGATCTGCCTGATCAGATGCGTCAGACCATGCAAAACCATTCATAGTTCCAGGTGGTGTCTGAGCAAATACAGAAGTATCTACCAAAAACATAGCAAATACCCCAACAAAAGAAGCTATTCCGATAAATACCATATGGCGAAAATGCATCATATATTTGATTGGTTAAACATATTCATAAATTCTTCGTTTGATTTTTGCACTTTTTCTTGTTCCATTGGATCAATTACCGGACCTGATATTTCCGATGTATTTTCAACATCATTTGTGTTTTCTCCAGAAAATGCATCAAAAAAAAGTTCATTTGATTCAGCGATTTCCTGTTCGATGCGTACACGATCCTGTTCTGAATAGTTATATTCAGGTGCTGTCATCGTAGTAAAATCAACAACCGGTACTGATTCATCAAATTTCTTCTGATCCTGAATAACAAAAATCACCACAAGGACAATAACAACCAAGAGAATGATGGTTATCCAGATCCATAGATGTGGTGATTTTTTTTCTGGCATAAGTTAGTTTTGTGCTTCCAATTCTGCCATTAATTGTGTGATTTCTTCTTCAGTCAAAGGTTCTGGGGCAGGAATAGTTTCTAATTCTGCCATTAATTGTGTGATTTCTTCTTCAGTCAAAGGTTCTGGGGCAGGAATAGTTTCTAATTCTGCCATTAATTGTGTGATTTCTTCTTCTGATAACGATTCCGTAGACGGATTATCATTTGAAGATTTTTTTGGAGCACGAAGCGCAACAACAATAATCACAAGAAGAAGCACACTAATAAGAAGAAGGATAATAGTACGAAACGATGAATTATTTTTTTCCATATACGTTCAGTATACCAGAAAGAAAAATAAAACAATAGCAATATGGGGAAAACAGTTAGCTTCTCGTTACGAATGACAAGATTCTAGTTTAAAAAACAAACTGACCATTTTTGTAAATAACAATTTCTTTTCCATCTTTTGTGTGTGCAACTACTGTTCGTGGGGTTGTAGAAATAATATCAGTATGCACGGAAGAATCATTGAATCCCAATTTTTTCCAACCCGCTGATGAAACTTTTGTTGGGTCACCATCATAACAATCATGATAAGACATCCCAACCGCAATATGTGTATTTCCCTGTGGTCCACCCATATTTTCATCAAACAATGTTTCGGCCATGAATTTGGTAATTCGCGATAACCGTTTGTCAGTTAATGACCATTCTCCAACTTTGTTTGCACCTGGAACTGCAATCATTTCACGCAATACGTGTTGGTTTTTACTGGCAGTTGCTTCTACTACCAGACCCTTTTCAAATCGCAAGAAAATATCCGTAATTAAATTACCATATCTATATAATGGTTGATTGAATTTTACCCAACCCTGTGTTCCTCGCCAATCAGGAGATGTAAATAATTCAAATGATGGAATATTACGCCCTGAACCGCCTATGAATTTTCTTTTTTCTCCTGGGGTAATCCACAAGTCAATATCAGGCCCAATGATATGGAATTTTTCTGTCTTTTTTGTAATTTCATTTAATTTCTTTTCATACACAGCCATATCTGCATACAATTTTTTCCATACAATGATTGGGTCTTTTTTATCCAGATAACATGCACGGATAATCTGATCCCAATATTCTTGTACTGACAGATTTGCTTCGTCTGCCATCGCCTGCGTGCCATATAGCCCTAATGTCCAGGTAAATTTTCCTGCGTTTTCTTTTTTGGTTAACCAATCACGAAAGGGTTTCACTGCACGACCTGATTGCATAATTTTCTTTGGATCTACACCGTGCAAAGCATGTTTGTTGGCTTCGGAGATAATTGAAATCTGATGATCAATGGTATCTGCCATTGCGCGAAGATATTTCTTAGGAAAAAAGTTTACCTGCGATTCATCGGCATAATCAAAAAAATCTTTTGACATATTCAATGGGCGGTCATCCATACCAATATCATCGGGAACATAATTTCCAATGACATGCCCGCCTGATTTAATGACTGCTTTTTTTAATTCTGCATACAGTGGTTTTGCAGATTCGGGACATACAATACGTACCACGTCTCCACGTTTGATTCCCTTGCCAGAATTTAATGCAAAGTTAACCAACACATGCGCATATTTTTCTAAAACTTTTTGTGGTGGATGGTATGGTTTTTGCTGTGTGTTTTGAATATTTTTTTTCATATGCTGATGATTATAACAAAATCCTCAACATCTGTCTTTTTCAAAATCAATATTACATATCATCTATAACTACATTTTTGGGCGATATTGCAAAGCCTCTAGTACATGTGACTCTTGTATTTCTTCGGATTCATCCAAATCTGCGATGGTTCGTGCCAATTTTATAACACGATGATACGCACGTGGAGAAAGTGATAATTTTTCTGCACTGGTTTGCAATATCTTTTTTACATTTTCATCTAAATGAATTTTTTGAATATCTTTTGCGGTTAATTCGCTATTTTTCTTATTATATCTTTGATATTGTTTTTGTCTGGCATTTTCTACACGTTTTTTTATTGATTCTTGCGTTGCCTGTGTATCCGGTTTTCTGTCGCCTGATAATGTATCGTAATCTACATGTTCCACTTCGAGCCAAATATCAATACGATCCATAATAGGTCCAGAAATTTTACGTTTATATCGTGCAATTGCACTGGGACTACATACGCAGGTCTTTTTTCGTGATCCAAAAAATCCACAAGGGCACGGATTCATCGCTGACACCAATAAAAAATGTGCAGGAAATTTTGCACTACCATGTGCACGAGAAATATATACATGACGATCTTCTAATGGTTGTCGCAATGATTCAATCACCCGTTTATCAAATTCAGGAAATTCATCGAGAAACAAAACTCCTTTGTGTGCCAATGTAACTTCACCGGGTTTTGGAATTGATCCACCACCTATTACGGCAATATGGCTGGACGTATGATGCGGTGAACGAAACGGCGGATGCATGATGACTTCTTTGTCTAATGTTCCAGACAAAGAATGAATTCCTGTAATTTCCAATATTTCATCTCGTGATAATGGTGGCAAGATTCCAGAAAAAGCTCGTGCCAACATAGTTTTTCCTGTACCAGGTGGTCCATACATACCAACATTGTGCCCACCAGCTGCAGCGATTTCTAATCCTCGTTTTGCATGTTCTTGGCTTTGTACATCATCAAAAGAGATAGGCGGAACATACTGTGAAATATCTAATACTGTTTCTGGTTGCGGAGCCAGTGAAAACATTTCCGCTGATTCGGCATTTTGTTTGGGTTGCAAATGACGCACAATATCAGACAATGTGCGCACAGGATATACCGTGATTCCAGAAACCAATGCAGCTTCTTTTGCATTATGTGCAGGAACATACAATTCGGTAAATCCTTCTCGTAGTGCCATTTGTGCTAATAATAATGCGCCACGGATAGGTTGCAATTCTCCGTTTAATGCCAGTTCACCAACAAATAATTTCTTTTCGGGATCGAAAGATAATTCTTCGGATGCTATCAAATATCCCAACGCAATAGGAACATCAAAAAATGAACCTTCTTTTTTTACTTCTGCGGGAGCCAGAGAAACAACTGTTTTTTGATTCGTATGTTTTGGAGAGGAGAAGCCAGAATTTTTTAATGCAGACCCAACACGATCTCGAGATTCTTCGACAGCTTTGTCGGGTAATCCCACCAACGTAAATGCATTGAGTCCTGTTGCCAAATCAACCTCGACGGTTATCAGGGTTCCCTGTGTCACATGTGGTTGTGCAGAATATACACGAGCAAATGCCATAGACACATATATTGTATAAAAAATAAAATAAATATACAAGAATAGTGTGCACAAAAAAATACCCGCCATAATAGAATTACAGTGGGGGTTTTTTTAAAAAGATTCTTTTTATTGCATGTGTGCAATAGAAGTCGGTGCAGCTGGATTTGCTTCTAGTCGTTCTATTTCAATTGGTTCACCCGATATTTCACAAATACCAAATGTGCCATCATTCAATGCAATCTTCTGTAATGCCTTGTCTACTTCTTTTAGTCGGATTTCTAATTCAGATAATGATGCAATTCTTTCTTGGAAATCAATTACATTATTTGCTTGATCAACGAAATCTGGCTCTTGAACATCTTGGTGTGCTGGTTGTGCTTCCCAATCACTTTGTTGTCCTGTTGGATGTCCGCTTTCACCTAATTCCCCCAAAAGAATATTTCGTTCTTCTTCAAGTAACTTCTGAAAGTGTGCTATATCTAAATCATTTCTTTTCATATAAGAAAAGTGTACCACAGGGAAAATAAAAAGAGAAGCTTATCGAAATTGCAAAAATGTCGATCTAGCCATACGACGGATTACCTCTTCTAGCACGCTCTCATGTGTGGTAATCAACAGCGTATTTTCATTCAAAAAGGTATACAACAAAACTGTTTCTCCTTCGCTATAGGTGGGTATAAATTGAGATTCTGTATCTAAAATAATTTTTTCCACATACTGATCCAAAGATTCTAAAAAGTTAACCACCATATCATCTACAGAATTTGTCTGTGCAACCAAAACATCTTCTTCGCCAATACGAGCACATGCATTTACGCGATATGTCAGAACCGCTAATCCCTGTACGGATTGTTCCACTACTGAATCTGGCAATATGGGGCAACGATTGGATCTATCAATAATCAATTCATCTCCTGATGGAGTGATAAATACAATAGGAAAAACAATTGGTTCGGAAATTTCTTCTTCTAATACCACGCCAACAATGACTCCATCATCTTGGACCAGAACATTTTCTTCGATTGTTTCGTCTGCACCCTGTTCTGTAACGGGTGACCCTTCGACAATAATTTCAGTTTCAGATACATCCACAGATTCTTCGGTGTTTTCTTCTGCTTCAACAGCAGGCACGTATGACCCTTGCAACACAATTGTTTCTGGATACCAGATTAAAATATCTGACATCACCAAAGATTCTAATCGAATATTTTCAAATGTCCGAGGTATCGCATCTGTTTCGCGGGAAACTAACGCGGTATTAAAACTGGCACGTCGAATAGTACGATTTTTCCAAAGAGTATTTTCAAAAGGCGCACGTTCATAGGTCATACGCAAAGCATCTTCGGGTAACCCCAAAAGATTTTTTACATCAGCAATTAATGTATCTTCCCATATCTGCATTCCAGAAAATGCATTATCATATGCATTCACCCGAAGCACGATAAATGGATAATTTTTTGCACCGGCAAAAATACCATACATAAATGGTATTTCTTCTAACGTACCCAAAAATCCCAATGGGGCTTTGATTTGCAAAGTTTCTAATAATTGCTTACTGGTAAAAGGTCGTTCTCCTAATCCCTCCGGTAAAACGGGGTGCACTGCGATAAAAGAATTGAATTTATATGCAGATAATAAAACTTCTTGTATTTTTATTGTTGCATCTGCTAATAATATCCCTGACGGAAATGATAGTACTACATGATCATCAGCTGGTAACAATGTTTGTGCATTAGACTGATTATTTTGTTGCAAGATATTGATACTGGTAAATTTAGGGAGAACAAAAAAAACTACAATCCCGACAGCAGACGCGATAAAAATAAAAGAAAGAACTCCATACAAAAGATTTTTCACTGCCATTTTTGAATCTTGTTTTTTTTGTTGTTCTTCTTCGTGTACAGTATCAAAAACGGTTGCAATAGTGGTGGGGTCACTGGTCGTGGTCACATGCTGCACATCACTGAAATAGGTTCGCATCGCAGAATCTTTTTTGGGCATCAGCATTGGATCACGCAAAGGATCTTTTTGTCGTTCACGTTCATAATCTTCAAATGAAACTTTTTCTGCATGCAAAGCATCGGCAAATTCAGGATGCTCTACCGCAACCATATCCCCAGCACGAAGAACATCAACTAATGCAGGGTCTGACGCATGCTCTAACACATCAACATCAATTACTGACCCTTGTGATTCTTCAGGCGCAACAGTATTTTCTCCTTCTTGTTCCTTGGGAATAGAAAAAGAAATACCGCCAACATCTTCTTGCTGTGCGTTTACTAGTTCTTCATCTTCTTTGTTTACAATACGCGAAGGTTCGATAGTATTATTTACATCAAACAAAGGATTATACTCCTGGTTTTCATCCAAAGCTGTTGGTATAAAAAACTTTGCCTTTTTCAGAGAAGATTGTGAATCTTTTTCATTATCCATACCTATATAGTATCATGAGAACTACACAGATGGTAGAGAATAAAAGAAAAAACCCGTCACCTGATAAGGCGACGGGCATGCTTCAACACAAAAACATCAGGATATCACAAGAGCATGATCTCTTTTTTGATCTCCTGGTTTTTTATTTACCTTGATTTCTTCTCGTACTCCATAATAAAAGAAGCCAGCGATGAAAGATATCATAAAGGATGGACCGGTAAACAAAAGTATGTTTCTTGTCCACGGACCGTTGTCAATCAAGAGAAAAATTCCAGGAATAAGAAAACCGACTATGAGGCTAAAGGCAATGCCATCGCATAGATGATTAACCAATGGTGGCACTTCCGAATCGGTATCAGTGGAGCCATACTGTTCAATCCTTCTTATCTTGATAAACACATTAACAAAATGAGGTAGAATCAACATCGAAATTACCAAGGCATACCCGAAAAGAATACTTGCAAATTTGACAATATCCCAACCAATAACAAGGCCTTGTTCCGAATGTGAATATATCTCTTTGAGAATAGGCGCTCCAATAAAAAAATGAAGCGATCCCATTACCATACATCCCAACAAAAATATAACCGCTGACCAAACTGATCCCTTGCGAATAGAGATGATCCAAAAATCTTTTTTATTTTCCATGATGTGATTAGATTGTGAAAGAACTTTGCAGTTCTTCTGGTGAAAGATGAAGTGATTTGATTTACAACCATGGTAACACATACGGACAGAAAGTCAATCTTTATAAAAAATCCACCACATGCATACCATATTTTGACGACCGTCAAAATATGGTATGCATGTGGATTCAGAAGATAGCCCCCCACCGACTTTTTTCATTTTTTTAAATTATGATATAATTTAATTATGGAAAACTTTTTTAAACGATTTTTAAAACCAAAAGGCGAAGAGGAAACTACCAGCAAGCCCACTTCTCTAGAATCTGGACTTGATGTTCCACCAGGTGTTGACCCAGCATATTTTTCAGAAATATTGCAATATCTTGAATCAAACAGCTTTGATCAATCCAAAGCTACCACAGGTATTATTAAAAACCTTGGAATAGAAAGTACAAAAACTGGCGAATATGTTTCTTTTACCGAAACCACACGAGAAGAGGCAAAAAGAATTGCTCTTGACTCATTAGATCCCGTACATATTAAAATAGCAAGAAAAAAATCTATCAAAGAAAACGGAATAGAGGAAACAAAAAGACAAAAACTTGAAAGGGCTTATAGTCAAACATTCGACCCTGATCAACAATTTGCAGACCTCGGCGATGAAGAAGAAAATGAAAGCAAGGGTGGAACGCGAATCGACTAAATACTACAAAATAAAAACCAAGCAAAATTTGCTTGGTTTTTATTTTTCACGTCACATCGAATATTATTGCTTTTGAACAATAAATTCAGGATTATCTTTTTTAATAGACAAACTAATTCGGTCACGCT
>CAZAZY010000022.1:0-12666 GCA_964489785.1 uncultured Candidatus Saccharibacteria bacterium | reverse complement strand
TACCCATTCTGTTTGTAACGTGCTTTACATTTTCCATGTTGCGTAACGTTTTTTAAGCCAGCGGACCTAACTTGAATCAAGGTTTGTCGTAGCTATAAATCTCCCATGTTTTTTGAGAAAATTATAGCTACGACAAACAGATTGTGCTTGTGTGAAAGAGCTTATTTCTAAGTTTTTTATATCATGCATATAGAACAAAGTCAATATTTGCTGATAATCCCCAATCATATCCGCTTCATACATTTTATATCAGCATACAAAAAACCTTTCTTTTGGTATACTACTACACATATGACATTATTTATTGAATTAGGAATTATTATCGGGGTTGCTTTTGTGGTTTCATTGTTGATGACATTTTTGCGACAACCCTTGTTAATCGGTTACATCATTACCGGATTATTAGTCGGACCCATTATTGCAGGATCAATATCCCCTGACACCTTTACCCTGTTTTCTGAAATCGGGATTGCTATTTTGTTGTTTACTGTTGGATTACATCTCAGTCCAAAAACAATCAAAGAATTCGGAAAAGTTTCATTAATTACCGGTATTGGCCAGGTAGCAATAACATCATTGGCAGGATATGCTGTAGCAATATTGTTAGGCTTTACTCAAATTGAATCTTTGTATATGGGAATTGCTTTGGCATTCAGTAGTACCATTATTATCATGAAGCTTATTTCAGATCGTGGTGATATGGAAACATTGTATGCAAAAATTTCTATTGGATTTCTCTTGGTCCAAGATTTTCTCGCGATTATTTTATTATTCAGTATTCCGTTAATTGCTAGCAATACTGTTGGTGCATCAGAATTAATAACTACGATTGGTCTGGGTATCGGAATAATCGCCAGTATTCTTTTTATCGGTTTTTATTTACTTCCTAAAATAAATAATTTTATCGCAAAAAATGTTGAATTATTATTTTTATTTGCAACCGTTTGGGGTATTGGAATTGCTGGGGTTTTTATGTTGTCAGGATTTTCTATCGAAACAGGGGCACTGGTTGCAGGTATTGCATTATCTACATTGCCGTCACGACACGAAATCAGTGCACGCATGACACCGGTTCGTGATTTTTTTATCGTTATGTTTTTTATTGTGTTGGGTTCACATATGACATTTGGCGAAGTGATCACATTGTTACCTCATGCGCTCATATTATCTGCATTGGTTCTTATTGGAAACCCTTTGATTCTTATGACCATTATGGGGTTATTAGGATATAAAAAAAGAACCAGTCTACAAACAGGTTTTACCGTTGCACAGATCAGTGAATTTTCTTTGATATTAATGGCGATGGGTGTTACCTATGGACATATTACAGGGTCTACATTGTCACTGGTAACCCTGGTTGGGCTGATTACTATTTTTGGATCAACGTATTTCATCTTGTATTCTGACAAAATATATGCGTTTTTAGAACCTTATCTTTCTGTGTTCGAGAGAAAAAGTTCTCAAGAAACACCCCTAGCATTACAAACTTACAACGTCATATTATTCGGAGGCAACCGTATCGGTCATGATTTTATTAATACCTTAAGAGAAAATGAGGAGAGTTTATTGGTGGTAGATCATAATCCAGCATTAGTAAAAAAATTGGAATTAGAAAATATTAATGCAATATATGGGGATGCATCAAATTTTGATTTTCTTTCCTCGTTACCATTATCATATGCATCCATGATTATATCTACAATTCCCAATGCAGAAACAAACACTCTTCTTTATAAAATTGCAAAAAAAGAAAACGAACACATGACCGTATTAGTTGTATCACACAATATTGAAGAAGCCTTGCAGCATTACAACAATGGTATTGATTATGTTATTTTACCTCATTTTTTGGGTGGACAATATGCATCTGAATTAGCATTATTAATTCATAAAAATCCAAACAGAAAGGAATCCACAAAGGAGGCACATATTCAATCATTAGAAAGCAGGTTATTACAAGGACATTCTCACCCATTATAATTCACGAACAAAATAAAAACACGGATACATATGTATCCGTGTTTTTATTTTGATTTGAAATATTTATTTCCCTTCTACAATATTTCTCATGTGTTGCATAACTGCCATTTTTTGGTCACGAAGTTCTTTTGTGGCTTGTACTTTTTCTGGACCATTATCTAGATTCTCTACCTGATTTTGCAATGTTGCAATAGATTGAATAGTTTCTGGTTGAATTTGATAACGTTCTGCAATAGATGACAAACTGCCAAATCCCCCACTATTAAAATTACCCAAACCACCTAACCCAGCATTAGATGAAGTAAAGTGGGTCAATGCATGAATATCTTTTTGCAATTGATCCTGAGGAGATAATTCTTTCGCGCGCACAAAACTTTTTAATTTTTCTCCAAGTCCAACAAGAAAACTTTTTGTTTGTTCTTGTTTTGGTGTTTCTACTGGCGCCATGGTGTCCAGACGTTCTTGCCCAGCCGCAGCAAGTTTTCCCGCAAGTTCTCGGATAACTTCTGGGTCAGAATGAGATTGCTGATTAGGAATTATTTCTCGTGATCCTGTTTCTTTTTGTGGTGTAGATTCTACTCCTGTGATAAATTCTTTCATATATAGTGTATTAATTATAAATTTTCAATCTCTTTTTTAATTTTAGAAACCTTAATATCGTCATCTAATTTTTGAACTTCTTGTGTGTACCAGGTTGTTACATGATGTAATTCTTCGGACGAAATTTGCACACCTTGATCCATAGTATCAATAATCTTTTGTATGTCTTGTGGCACGTCCATATTATATTATTGTTTTTTCAACCAATCAATCATTTTTTGATAGGTTTGTGGACCAGTTTCCCCATCGGCTGTTACTCCAACAGCTTTTTGAAATTCAGCAACTCGTGTTTTTGTTCCTGCACCATAATCGTTATCCGCACGAACTTGTTTTGTGTGATAGATATTTAAAAATTCTTGTACTGATCCAACACGTGTACCGCGACTGCCAACCTTCATATAAATTTTATCATCGATCAGTTTTTGAAGAGCAGAAATCAAAGAAGAATGTTCGGATGAGGAAACCTCTACTGGTGTTTCTATTATAGGGGTAGTTACTGTTTCTGGTTCAGCTAGAGTTTCTTCTTCTAATAATGAATTAAGAAATTCTGGATCAGATTCATCAAAACGAGAATTTCCCATTAATTCAGATTCTTCTGGTTCTGATTCCGTTACTACTACTTTTTTAGGAGCTTCACCTGACAAATACGGAGTTGGTCGTAATAAAACATATCCTAAATATACTAATCCAGCACAAGCAATAAAAAATATTATTGAAACGATGCGAAACATAAATGTATTCATATGCCCTACAGTATACCATAGATAAAAATATAAAAGAAAGGTATAAAAAAATCCCCCCAACGCATTGCGCCAGAGGGGTTCGGGTTCAAAGAATTTCTTGGATTAATGAATTGAAAGATTCCTTGCGGGAATAACGAATTTGATATTATCTTTAGCGAACCAAGTCAAATCATCTGACAATTGAAATGGATACACCAAGGATTCTCCAGCATCGTTAATAAGTACAAAGGCGACAAAAAACTCTTCTTTGCCGTTCACCTTTTCGGTAAAAAGAAAAAATGCTTCATATTTTCCCTGAAACAATCCATAATATTGAATCACAAATTTTTCAATCTGTTTTTGGGACTTAAAAGCCAAGTCTTTTTTATTAATATCAAACGAGCTATAGATATTCAAAAGTGTGTCGTCTTTATCATACAGCTCATACACCAATACTGCTGTCATTTCAGTTGCTGGTTGAGGAGTATCCAGCTTCAAGGTTCGAAACCCTGGATTCACACCTCTGGTAAAGGTTTTGTGAGCATAAGCCAAGCTGGCACCTGGACCACCGGGACAGGCTCCAATCATTAACACCCCTGATTCTGGTGCTACAAGCCGAAGATGTGAAGTTTGTTGAATAAAAATAAATTCAAACTGCTTTCCCATTGCTTTTTGGTTGTTAATTAACAAAACAAGATTATTCTTGCTTTGTGGTATACAATAACATGATAATAATTGTAAGTCAAACTTACATAATCAAAAAAATCCCCCTGACGCATTGCGCCAGAGGGGTTCGGGTCCAAAGGATTTCCTGGGTCAAGGAACCAAGAGTCCTTTGGAGGGAAATACAAATCGATGCTTACGTTTTGCAAGCCAGGGACGATGATCATGTTTATGCCTATCAAGTTTTAAATCCCCCTGATGATCAACAGAGACACTAAAAGAGGAAAAATCTTTTTTATTTACAACATCTATCTCAGAACAAAGAAAAAAAGTCCTAGCGTTGTTATCGGCTAACCACATAGAGTGTTCGATAGCAAACATTTTAACTTGCTCCTGTGATTCAAAACTTAATAATTCATAAGGAATTTTAAGAGAACGGTAAACATCATTCAAATCACGATCATTACATATTTCATATACAATAACCGGAGTCTCTTTTGTTTGTGGCTGCTCTTTTGCAAAAATCTTATTTTTCAAGAGAGTATCCATATATCCAGTAAAAACATCTTCCATATAAGGAAAACTGGCTTGAATACCTCCCCGACAAGCAGGAATTAACAGTGGTTCAGGTGTCAAAAGCTGAAGATGTGAAGTTTGTTGGATAAACCGAGATTTCGCTTCCATCGCATTTCAATTGTTAAGTAACAAAACAAGATTATTCTTGCTTTGAGATATACGGTACTAGGACATGGGTTAAAAGTCAAACTTGCATTCTTTTTCATTTCTGCTACAATAATTCCGTTACCTAATCTATGTCAACAACGCTATCAATAATACAAATAGTACTTGCCGTCCTTTTGATCATCATGATCTTAATGCAACAATCAGACAATAGTCTGGGTTCAGCATTCGGAGGAAGTGACAGTGGTGGATTACACCATACTCGACGCGGACTTGAAAAGTTTCTCTTTTATGGGACCATTGTGGTTGCCATCGCTTTTCTTGTATTTTCTATTTGGAATCTTGTACTATAAAGAATATCTACGAATTCTTGTACGTTGTTTGAATATATACAGAGGTATCATATATTCATCATTTATATAACACTCTCTATTTATTTTCTATGAAAAACTTTTTTTCTGTGCTTCGCAAAGAGATACATGCAATCTTGTATACCTTACCAAAAAGAGACCAATATATCTTTAGTGCCCTATCAGCCATTCTGATAATCAGTAGTATTGGACTTTTTCTCCTTGCGCGAAATAATTTTACAACCGTAATGCCAGCACATGGTGGAACATTAGCCGAAGGAATTGTAGGGACACCACGATTTATTAATCCCCTTCTTTCTTCTACTGATGCAGACCGAGATCTGACACAATTGTTGTACAGCGGATTAATACGCAGAACTACCCATGGGACATTTGAACCTGAATTGGCAGAATCATGGACCGTAAACGAAGATAACACTGTGTATACATTTTCTTTGCGACGAGATGCTGTTTTTCATGACGGACACCCAGTTACCGCTGCGGATGTTTTGTTTACTTTATCACAGGCACAAAATCCATCTTTGAAAAGCCCACGCCGGGTTCAATTCGAAGGAGTAACCGCAACTATCATTGATCCTCAGACTATTCAATTGCAAACACCTCAACCGTATGCTGGATTTTTGAATTCATTATCTATTGGTATTTTACCTGCGCATATTTGGGAAAATATTACCGTGGAGCAGATGATGTTGAGTGATTTTAACACAGAACCTATTGGATCGGGACCGTATAAAATTGAATCTATAAAACGAGACAGTAAAACCGGAATTCCTACTTACTACAGTCTTTCTGCATTCAAAAAATATGTTCATGGAAAACCCTTTATTTCAAATTTCGAATTTTTCTTTTTTGAAAATGAAGAATCTTTGGTTGATGCATATATGACAAAAAAAATAGACCTGGTTGCAGGAATTTCAACAGCATATGTACATGAAGCAAAACAAAATTCACAAATATCTCTGAGCGAACCTCTACCCCGAGTTTTTGGTGTATTTTTTAATCACAATCAATCTTCATTATTTCTAGAATCTCCGGTACGAAAAGCTCTGCAAATTATTTTGAATCCAAATGAAATTGTTGCTACCAGCTTAATGAATTATGGATTAGCATCATCATCTCCATTACCACAGGCTTTTTCATTTGATACTACAGAGCCAGAACTTTCAAATCAAGACGCACATGCAGTATTAGCATCAGCTGGATGGAAAAAGAATCCAGACACAGGAATCTATACAAAAACAAAAGACGGACAATCAACCGAATTAGCGTTTACCCTTTCAACTAGCAATACCCCTGAATTAGTTCGTGTCGCAGAAAATATTGCAGACCTAGCAAAAGAAAATGGTATCGCAATCACTGTGTCACCTTCGGAAATTGGAACATTACAACAAGAGATTTTGCGCCCAAGAAAATACGAAGCATTATTGTTTGGACATTCTTATACTGATGATACTGACATGTTTGCATTTTGGCATTCTTCACAAAGAAACGACCCAGGATTGAATATTGCTAATTATGCAAATACCAATGTCGATAAAGCTCTGACCAATATTTCGGCAACCAACAACAAAGATGCCCGTGCGAATTCTTATACAACCGTTATCAAAGAACTATACAAAGATATTCCCGCCGTATTCCTGTATCAACCAATATTTAATTACCTATCCCACAAAGATATATATGAATTCGAAACTCATCGATTCATAGGAAATGGATCAGATCGGTTTTCAAATATTCACACCTGGCACATCAAAACATCACGCATTGCACCATTTTTTATTAACAACAACTAATTATTACACTAACTTATACTTATATGAAACAAGATTCAGAAACAAAGGTTCCCTCATCTAACACACAGCATACTGCACGACCACATCAAAAACGAACGCAGGCTGGTGGTAATGATAACCAAAAAAGAAACAATACCAAAAGACCACAGAGAAAAGCTCCTTCTCAGGCGCCATATCAACAACGACCTAAAAACACCGCCTTTACTCACCGAAAACGAACAGAAGATACATTAGGGATTCCAGCTGTAGAAGCAGGTGTGATCCGTATTATTCCATTGGGTGGAGTAGAACAGGTTGGACAAAACATGACCGCTATTGAATATGGTGACGATATTATTATCGTTGACGTAGGTATCGAATTTGCATCCGAAGAAACTCCTGGGGTTGATTACATTATCCCAAACACAAAGTATCTAGAAGACCGAAAAGACAAAATCCGTGGATTGTTTATTACCCATGGTCACTTGGATCACATCGGAGCCCTACCCTATGTTGTAGATAAAATTGGTAATCCAAAAATATATACACGACGATTTGGTGAAATGATGATCTTGAAAAGACATGAAGAATTTCCTCATTTGGATCCATTAGATATTCATACTGTCGAGGGTTCTGAAACTATTCGTATTGGATCATCTTTTGTTATTAATACTTTTTCTATTTCACATACAATTCCCGATTCTATGGGTCTAGAAATTCAAACACCATTAGGTGAAATCGTTTTTATCGAAGATGTTCGTGTGGATAATATCAAAGGAATTCCAACTGACGAAGAAGTACAACAGTACAGCCGTTTCAAAAACAAAAAAGTTCTTTTACTGACAATGGACTCGACATCAATTGAAAAACCAGGATTCTCTTTGTCTGAATCTGTGGTTGTTCAAAATGTTGAAAAAATTATCAAAGATGCTCCATCACGATTAATTATTGGAACTTTTGCATCTCAGGTTGAACGTATTATGGCAATTATTGAATTGGCTCATAAATATGACAAGAAAATTGTTATCGAGGGACGCAGCATGAAAGCCAATGTTGAAATCATTAAACATCTTGATCTTCTGAAAACAAATAATATTATCCCCCTTACTGATATTGACCAATATCCCCCACAAAAGATTGTTATGATCGCCACAGGGGCTCAGGGAGAAGAATTTGCTGCATTAATGCGTATCGCCAACAGAACCCATAAGCAGGTCAAACTAACAAAGGGTGACACCGTATTATTGTCATCATCTATTATCCCTGGAAACGAAAAATCTATTACCAAATTGAAAGACAACCTATATCGATCGGATGCAAAGGTTATCACCTATTTGGATTCAGATGTACACGCATCAGGACACGGAAACCGAGACGAATTAAAATGGATTCATGATCAAATTGATTATAAATATTTCATGCCAGTGCACGGACACCATTACATGTTGCGACAACATGCGGAAATGTCTATTACATTAGGAACACCGCGAGAAAATGTTATTGTTCCTGATAATGGATCTATTATTGAAATTTATGACAACGGAAATAAAATCCGAGTTCGTAAAGAAAAAGCACCTTCAAATGTTTCTTTGGTTGATGGTTTCTCTATTGGAGATATCCAAGAAGTAGTAATCCGAGACCGACAAACATTATCTGCTGATGGTATGTTTATTGTGGTTGTGATTGTAGATCAAAAAACAGGAAAACTACGAAAATCACCTGACATTATTTCACGAGGGTTTGTGTATCTACGAGAATCCCAAGACTTATTGCGATCAATCCGAACATTAATCAAAAAGACTGTAGAAGACGATATTCAAGGCATGAATCCTATCAATTTTGATAACGTCAAAGGAAATGTAACTGATGTAGTATCAAGAACCTTGTTCCAAAAAACAGCAAAACGACCTATAGTAATTCCTGTTGTCATTACGGTATAATTACATACATGCAAGATACAAACAGTTTTGATGCAAAAGTTTCAAAAAGAAATCCTCTTTTTCTTGTATACATTGCGGGTTTCTTTTTTTCGGCGCATGTCGCTTTGACTACATATATTAACTCTTCGTTTTTGGTAGAGCACGCATTATCTGAAAAACAGGTTGGATTAATGTTTACCATCAGTTCATTATTGGCATTAAGTGTCATTACTCTGATTCCCAGTATTGTAGAAAAAATAGGAAAACGGACAGCCTTTATTGGATTGTCTCTTGTTATTATTGGATCTTTGATTGGGATGATTTCTCCTGTGCCCATGATTGCGTCGCTATCTCTTTTTGTTCTTTATACAGGTCTGATCAATGTTATCTTTTTGATGTTCGATCTTTTGATTGAGGAATACGCAAAAAAAGAATCAATGGGTACAGTGCGGGGTTTTTTCCTCATGATCAATAACATCGCATGGGTTGTATCTCCGACGATAACTGGATATATTATTGATCAAACCCAAGGTTTTACATCGGTATATATATTGGGTGGAATATTATCATCATTGGCAATGATAACCATTTTGTGTATCTCGAAATATTCAGAAAGCAAAATACATATCATAGATAAACTAACGAACATCTTTTCTGTATTTTCACATATATCATTCAAAGAAATTTGGAAGAATTTCTTTTTGTCTTTGTCTTTGTTTAGAAAACAAAAGGATCTTGGCGCTCTGTATCTATCTCATTGGTTATTACGCTTTTTCGAAGTTTGGATGATTATTTATATGCCTTTGTATCTTCACCAGCACATAGGATTTTCTTGGAGTTCTATTGGAATTATATTTACTATCATGTTGTTGCCTTTTGTATTATTTCAATTCCCTCTTGGTTTTATGGCGGATAAAAAAAACATCGGGAGAAAAAGCATTATGGTGGCTTTTTTTGTGGTAGGACTGGCAACTATCAGTACTGGATATATAACCGAATCCAATATATTCCTCTGGTCGGGTATTCTTTTCTTGACCCGAGTAGGATCATCAACTATAGAAGTAATGACCGATACTTTATTTTTTAAAAAGATAAATCCATCTGAGATTGGTTTTATAAGTATCTACCGAAACGCACGCCCACTGGCATTTGTTATCGCACCTATTATCGGATCTCTTCTTCTTGCTTTTGGGGTTTCGTTTTCAGGTATCTTTATCATATTAGGAATTATCCTGTGTGGTGCATCGTATATTGCATACACATTACCTAGATAACAGGATTCCCCAGCCTCGCTCCACATACTAAAAACCCTTGGACATATCCAAGGGTTTTTATTATGTTATTATTTTTTTCTTGTTCGAGAACGTTCTGCTTCTTTTAGATAATGTTTTCGTAGACGAACGCTGGTTGGTGTGATTTCAAGATATTCATCTTCTCCCATAACCTCGAGGCCACGTTCAATAGACAACAACAATGGTGGAACCAAACTGATGTTTTCATCAGTACCTGATGCACGCATGTTCGTTAACTGTTTTCCTTTACATGGGTTTACAACCATCTCTTCACCTCGAGATGTGTTACCCAAAACCATACCTTCGTATACTTCTGTGTTAGGCGCAATGTACAATACTCCACGTTCTTGAAGATTCCATAATGCATATCCCAAAGCTTTTCCAGTTTCCATAGATGTCATTGAACCTGTATGTCGTTTTGTGATTACACCAGCATATGGTCGGAAACCTAATACACGTGTAGCAAAGATTCCTTCACCTTTTGTATCAACGATAAACTGGCTTCGATATCCAAACAATCCACGTGTAGGCCCTTCGAACAACATACGAGATTGGCTGTCATTTTGACGCATGTCAGACATAACGAATCCACGAGTACCTAATTTTTCAATTACTACCCCTTGGAATTCATTTGGAACATCTACCGTTACTTCTTCAAAAGGTTCTACTTTTTGTCCGTTTTCTTCTTTGATAATAGCCTGAGGTTGAGATACCTGAATTTCATATCCTTCTCGACGCATTGTTTCCAACAATACAGCAATGTGCATTTCTCCACGACCAAATACTTTGAAACCTTCGATCAAACGTTCTGAATCAGGATTAAAATCAACTCGTAATCCTACGTTTACTTCTAGTTCTCGTTCTAATCGTTCTCGAATTTGTCGTGTAGTAACGAATTTACCTTCACGTCCCGCAAATGGAGAGTTGTTTACCAAAAAGTCCAATTTAATAGTTGGTTCGTCAACAATAATCGCTGGCAAAGGTTCTGCATCTGGTTTTTCTGCAATTGTTTCTCCAATATAAATATCATCAATACCCGCAATCATTACAATGTCTCCCGCTGATGCTGAATCTACTTCGGTTCGGTTTGTACCTTGGAAAGTAAAGAGTTTTGTAATTTTTCCAGATCGAACTTCTCCTGTTGGTTTTACAATAGAAACATTTTGCTGGGCCTTTATTACACCTTCGTATACACGCCCAATACCCATACGTCCCAAGAAATTATCATAGGCAAGGTTAAACGGTTGCATTCGACATGGTTTCGTAACATCGTTTGGTGCAGGTGGAACGTGTTCTAAGATAGTTTCAAACAGTGGATTCAAATTATCTGATTGTTCATCCATGGTTCGTTTTGCCATTCCTTGAACCCCGATAGCGTATACAGTTGTAAAGTTTAATTGTTCTTCTGTTGCACCCAAATCCATAAACAATTCAAATACGGCATCATGAGATTTTTCTACGTCTGCACCTGGTTTATCAATTTTATTCAAAACAAGAATTGGTTTCAAACCTAATTCAAGAGATTTTTTCAATACGAAACGTGTTTGTGGCATGGGACCTTCTTGGGCATCCACTACCAACAATACAGAATCTACAGAACGCAATACACGTTCTACTTCGGATCCAAAGTCCGCGTGACCTGGCGTATCCACAATGTTGATTTTTGTTTGCCCTGTAGCTTGGTTTGGAGGATAAAATACAGAGGTATTTTTTGCATAAATAGTAATACCACGTTCTTGTTCCAATGCGTTTGAGTCCATTGAAACTCCTTCTTCACGCATACCACACTGTTCCAACATTTTGTCGGTCAGTGTTGTTTTTCCGTGGTCCACGTGTGCGATAATAGCAATATTTCTAATAGATGTGTATTGTTGTGACATAAAAAAATAAAATATAAAATAAAGAGCCCATACACGGGCTAACTGAAAACCAGTATACACCAAAACGATATTTTTGTCACTAGGGGGGTATAAAAAAGTAAAATTCTACAAAAAAAGAGTCCCGAACGAAATTTATCGTTCGGGATCATCATCAACAATTACATAAACAAATGAACAATATACCCAAAAAGAAGTGTGAATAAACACTTATATAGTACGAATACGCTACGCTGCTTAATTTTTTGATACAAGGAATCTTCCAAATTTTCCTGGCCATTCATAATTTCCTTGATATCATCATCATTACTATGGTAGGTAACATACCTAACAATCAGAACCACCCCAATGGCGGCACTAATTGAGAGTTCAGGCAGGTGAAATTTTGGAGTCATAAACCAACCCCATAGCACACTTAGGGTGTAACCATTTAATGTAACACTAACTACCATCAAAAATATTGATCCAAAAATCCTTGTAAGATCTTTCATGTTTCTTTGTGTATGTAAATTGAAAAGAACTCTCCCACCTTGCATCGTTGCAAGATTTCGTAGTCTGGTTTTAAGATATGACATTTTGAGTGGTTTGTCAATATTTATTCTTTCACCTTTCCATCATCAATCACAATAATCCTTTGTGCTCGTTCGGCATATTCTTTTTCATGCGTCACCATCACAATAGTTTGACCTTCGGCATGTAGGGCATCAAATACATCTAACACCAATGCACTGGACGCACTGTCTAGGTTTGCAGTAGGTTCATCTGCAAATAAAATCTTGGGGTGGTGGC
>CAZAZY010000021.1:1537-12807 GCA_964489785.1 uncultured Candidatus Saccharibacteria bacterium | reverse complement strand
CTTTTTGATTACTTTTTGGGTATACAAAAAGTGATGAGTTGATTCTATAAAACCATTGTTATTTACTGTATTTTCTAGTTGCTAGAGGCTATCAGCTAATTGCTAACTCACTGTATTTCTATTCGCTAAAAGCTTATTGCTAGGGGCTAAACAGGGGATTTGACACCAAAAATATACCATGGTTAAATAATTTACCCTGTCATAAAACCCGGCCTCACCCGTCATTATCTACAGACCACTGGTACCCCAAAAAATAGATCATCAGGATTCAAAATATACAAAGTTTTCCACAGGTGCACGTTGACCTGTTGCATGTTTATTTAAAACCACGTATACTATTGCATAGGTGCAAAGAATCGATGATAGACAAACAAAACAGACGGGGAAATCCTTTCTGTATTGAATGTATTCTGAACGTCCCGATCATTTCCAATTAAATAGAGAAAAAAATAATTTCGTTTCTTAACTCACACACACGTGTGATTTAGAATTGATACATTTGTCGAAAACATGTATCACCGGGTGTGTACACAACGCAGAAGAGGAAGTAACCAATTTTGATTATCTCTTCCTTTGCGGGGTGTACACCCCCAGATTCATAGATGTAGAAATACATGTATGAATATTTATAAGTACTTATAAGTATTAAAAGTTTTTAGTAATATATATGCAAAAAAATACAATAAATCTTACGAATGTATTCGTAGGAGCATTGGTTTCAGTTTTCGCATTGGGTGCAATGTTCTCATTTGCAACACCAGCAAAAGCTCAATCAATAGAAAGTCTTCAAGCTCAAATCGCAGCTTTGATGGCTCAGATCTCAGCATTATCAGGTGGTTCTCAAACTCCAGCTCCAGCAATGTCATACGACTTTGGAATGGTAACTTTGAAACAAGGTTCAACAGGTGCATCTGTAATGGCTCTTCAAAATTTCTTGAACGCACATGCAGGAGCTATGTTGACTGTAGATGGTAACTTTGGATCAGGAACAAAAGCAGCTGTAATGGCATGGCAAGCTTCAAAAGGTTTGTCAGCTGACGGTGCATTCGGACCAGCTTCACGAGCAGCAGCTCAAGCTCAATTGGCAACAGTTGTAGTTCCAGCACCAGTTACACCTATACCAGGAACACCTTCAACAGGTCTACAAGGTGGAGCAGGGGACCTTACAACTTCTCAAACATCAACAGATGTTGAATCTTCTGTAAAAGAAGATTCTGAAGAAAATGTATTAGGAATGGATCTTGAAGCAGATGGATCAGATATCGCTGTAACAAGTGTTAAAGTTGAATTCCAAAACAACTCAGGAAACGGTTCAACACGTTTGAACAAATACGTTGACGAAGTTGTAATCATGCTTGCAGGGGAAGAAGTAGGATCTATGGATGCTTCTGATTTCTCTAAAGATGGTTCAGTATATTCAAAATCTATCGCCCTTACAGATGCTGTAGTTGATGAAGATGAAGAAGAAAAACTATACGTTGTAGTTAAAACTTTGGCTACTGTAGATGATACAGCTGCAGATTTTGATATCACAGCAACTCAAATCCGATATATGGATGCGACAGGAGCTATCTTCTCAGATACAATCGCATACACAGAAAACTTTGGTTTCGATGATGCTAACGTAGATGACGATTTGGCTATCAAATCTTCTTCTGCTGATCCAGATGCAACAAACTTGATCGTTGAAGAAAATAATGCTTCAGATGATTTCATGATTGGTGCATTCAAATTGGAAGTTGATGAAGATTCATCTGATATCGCTTTGGTAACTGTTCCAGTTGTTGTAACATTCACTAACTATGATGTTGATGACAGTGGTGTTGTTGACGGAGCTGATGATTCAGTAGTTGCAGCAGGTGCTGAACAAGTAATCGACTCTCTATGGATTGAAATCGACGGAGAAGAATTCGAAGCTGATTTAGGTGCAGTAGCTATCGTTAACGGTGCAGGAACAGCTACTTATTCAGTAGATGTTGACGAAGATTTTGTTATCGAAGCGGGGGATACTGTAGAAGTTAAAATCTACGCTATCTTTAACGATCAAGATACAAACTACAACTCAGGAGTTCAAGTTCGTGTAGCAGTTGCTGGTGGAAACATCGATGCTGAAGGAGAAGATACTCTTAATGCTTCAGGAAACTTTACAGGTGAAGATCATACTTTGCTAGTTTCAGGAGCAGCAGTTACTTACTCTACAGCTTCATTCACAGCTGAAAATATTGCTGATACAGTAGACGGAACAATCAGCCTTACATTCAAGGTTGAAGCTATCGAACAAGATGTTGTATTTGCTGATGATGGATCTGATTTTACTTACACTCTAACAGGTGCAACTGAAACAGACGCTATCGTAACTTGTTCAGGTCTAACAGCTTCAGGAGGAGACTTCACAGTTGACGAAGGAGCTGAAAAAACTTGTACTCTTTCTCTTAAATTCAACACTACAACAGGATTCGTACGTCTAGAAATTACAGATGTTGCAGGAACTTCTACAACAAATATAATTACTCCAGCGTTCTAATCACTGAGTAAATGAATTGAGTTTCTCGATAGCATAAATCGATATCAATAGGAGATATAAAAATCTAAAACAAAAAACACCCGAAAGGGTGTTTTTTGTTTTGTCGAAGTATTATATTATGGAAAATATGCTGAGGGGGGACAGACCCCACTCACCCCGCTCATATAGAGAAAAGAAAAAGCGAACTTAGGGACTAGCCCGTTCGCTTGCTTTTTCGTGGTGACACTTTGATTATATTATACAACAAATAAAAAAGTCAATAACATAATCGATATCAATAGGAGATATAAAAAATTTCACTCTGTCACGATGCGAGCAAATAAAAAACCACCCCTTGACGGGAGTGGTTTTTTATTTTGTATCACAATATATGATATAAAAATATATCTAATCAAAATTTACTGTTGTATAATATAGTGCATACGTTCTGATTTGAATTTTTATAAAATTTGTTATTAACCATATGAATACACAGTCATTATTTTCGCGAAAAGCAATCGCAATAGTTCTCGGCATCTTTGCTGGGTTGTTTTTTATTATCAGTAATGTATTTGCAGGGACATTAACCGGTGCATCATTTTCTTGGAGCGACAGTATTGTTTCACAAGTAAATACATTAACATTTGAATATACTAATGAAACATTGGTAAATTCGACCGGGTCAGAGATGGTTTTTCGTGGAAATTTTGGTATTAATGAAGGTGGGTCGCTGCTTGATTTTTCTGCATTCGATTTGTCAGCGCCAGAGCTGTTAGATGATGTTACCGTCACATTAGATGCCGTACCAGCAACCGTAACATATGCTTTTGGATTTTTTGATGAGGGTGTTAGTTATTTCGAGGTGCGTATTGCTGAAAATGTGGATCCAGGAACTGCTATTGTTGTAACAGTTGATAATGTTGTAAATCAATCAACTGCAGGAGAATACAGTGTATATGATTTTGGAACTGCTGATAGTGGAGGCACCCTTGTTGATACACCTGCGGTTGCTTTTGATTTTGATCTTGTAGGCGTAGCGACAATTGATCTAACATTAATTGAGCAAGATGGTCCGCATTTGGGATACGTATTTGATTACGAACACGTATATGAATTAGACTTAGGTTTGCAAAACTTTGATATCGAATATTCTGTGGATGGAGATATGTGGGCGGAATTCGTTGATATACCTTTTGGGCTTCCGGATTCTGAAAATGTTTCCGGATCTGTAAATGGTGGATTTAATGATATTACTGTTTTAGATGGTTTTTATCGTATTTATCTCAAGGATGCAAATGGTGATTCGGTCTATTCTAATGAATATGAATACCCACAACCATTAAATCCAGAATTATATGTTGCTGAATTTTGGAATTCAGTACTGGGAGAATCTCCTGAATTTGATTTTGACACAGCTCCAGCAGCTGACTATACAGAAAATAATGTTGACATATCTGGGATAAACTGGGGAGGAGGCAGTCCGGATGGATCAATTAATCCAGATGGTTTTGTTGCGCGATTTACTAAAACAGATACGTTTGTTGGTGGCCCGGTGCGATTTAGCTTTACAGCAGATGATGGAGTTCGGGTATATTTGGATGACGTATTGATTATGGAACGATGGAATAATGATTTTGGACTTCCTTCAACAGAGATTATTGACGTATCTGCTGGGGAGCACACTATTGTTGTAGAATATTATGAAGACTCAGGATTTGCCTATTTGTTTTTTGATTATGAAGATTTTGGATTAGCAGGCGAGGGGACAGAGCTTGATCCTTTTCAAATTACTGAATGTTATACCGTAGTGGTACCTGGGTATTATGAATTACAGAATAACATTAGCGATGTGACTACTGATTGTATTGTAATCGAGGCTGATGACGTATTTTTTGATGGAGCAGATTTTACAATTACCAGTCTTGAAGGACAAGAAAACCAAGGAATCGAATCCGAAGGATATGATCGTATTAATATTTCCAACATAAATTTGAATGGATTTTATGATGGGATTTATTTACTGGATAGTGAGGGACCTTCGTTTGTTACCACTGTAGATATTAATAATATTGGAGATGATGCTATAGACCTTCATGGTGTTCGTGATATGACAATTTCTAACATTATCATTTCCGGAACCCAAGATGATGGTATTGAAATAGTACCTTATGATAACGAAGTGGATCGAATGATACAAAGTGATTCTATAACCATATCAGAAACACTTATAGGGGCAGTGTCTGATGCTGGTATCGAGGTTGAAGCAATGACTAACCTTACTATCGCAAATAGTACGTTTGAAAATCTAGGTAATGATGAAGAAGATGCAATTCGTATAACTAACTATTGGGATAATTATCTAGAACAGGATATTTCTTCTTCAATGGTTACAATCAGGAATAATGTATTTTCAAATATTCCCGAAGATGCTCTGGATGTAGGTTACATAGACGAGCTGACGATTACAGGGAATAATTTCAGGGATATTGGATCTGATGCTATATATGTTATGTCTAGTTCAAATGTGGTTATATCAGAAAATACTATTGATACTACTTTATCAGACGGAATAGATATTTCTATTGACGATTCAGATTTTCCAAATACAACAATCAGTATTACTGACAATATATTGACCAATATTGGTGATAACGGTATCGAATTAGACGAAGTATATGGCGCAATCATAACAGGAAACAGTATGGAGATCGCAGGTGATGGTATCGCAGTAGATGACAGTGAAGATATTGAATTTTCAGATAACACCATTACACCTTCGACTCTTGAGTATCTTGAAATTCCACAAATTGCGACGACTGCATTGGTGTTAGATATTGAAAATGCAGAAGATAGTATTTCAGATGAAGATGATGATTCTTTTACCTATACGCTACCATTTACTATGAATTTCATGGGACGAGATATCTTGGCTATTGAAGTAAGTACTAATGGTGGAATTGAATTACTAGAAGATGAAGAAGTCTGTGTAATTTGTGATGAATATGGAAATTATGCAGACTATCTTGATAATGATGTTATCTTTTCAAGTTTCGATGATCTTGATACCTATGACGATGGATATGTGGCAGTATTTCCTATTGATGATGAAACTGGAGAATATGTTGTTGTTGAATTTTATGGATCAACCCTATCAGATGATAACGAAGAGGTAAATAATTACATGAAAATTCAAACTATTTTATATCCAAATGGTGAAATAGAATGGAACTTCTTGGAGATGAATTTCGAGACATACGGAAATGAAATGTTTACAGGGGTATATGATTTCGCGGAAGGTCAGTTGTATACCGCAGGATTTGCTATCGATGAAGTATCTTCCTATGGTGGAGATTTCTCTGGGGAAGGAGAATTCGAATTGGTAGAATCATTTAATGATAATATTGGTTTGGATTTGGATAACGTTGCTGATAGTAGTTTTATCGGAAACAGCATCCGCGCAGCGCAGTGGGTATTTGCTGTAGACCTTGCTAATGTGGTGTTTAATAACAGTAATTCAGGAAACACCTATTATCTCTTAAACGGAGACGGTGCATGGACGATATTGGATATTATTGATACCACGGGAAATGGATTTGCAGACAGTGGTACCAATCGACCATTTAGCGAAGCAATGTTGGGAACTGCATATTGGGAAGGCGAAGGACAGGATGCATATCCAGGAACTGCATTACGTCAACGACAAAGAGCATCTTCGGGTGGATCGGTATTTACACGTGCAGAAAATCTGAGAAAAATGGGTAAAACTGAAGATGCTGAACAATTGGAAAAAGATTTCAAACAAGTGTTTGAAAAAGAAACTCCAACTATCGAATCTCTTATGAAGAAAATCGCAGAATTACAGGCATTGTTGGCAAAATTACAGGGGCAATCAACAACACCAACATCGCCTTTGGTATGTTCACCACTACTAAAACAAGGTGTACGTAGCCCAGAAGTAACAAAGCTTCAACAAAAACTAAACGTACAACCACAATCAGGATTCTTTGGACCAATAACCGCACAGGCAGTACGTGCATTCCAAACACAAAAGGGGATACTGGCTGATGGTATTGCAGGAAAGAATACGTGTGATGCATTGAAGTAATAGCGGATCTTGAATTCAAAAAACCACCTCATGGGTGGTTTTTTGTTGTGTTGTAATTTGTTCGCGTGGTATACTATACATGTAACGTGCGTTTATTATTTTTTTATTTATTAGTATGCGGTTATTATTTACAAACAAATTTTTTATTGGATTTTTGGGATTGATTATTGGCTTGTTTTTTGTTTTTCAGAATGTGTTTGCTGGAACATTAACTGACACTTCTTTTACATGGACAAGTGATATCATTTCAGAAACCAACACATTAACATTTGAATATACTAATGAAACATTTGTTGATTCAGCAAGTCTTCATTATGTATTTCGGGGGCTTTTTGGAACTACTTACGGCGATGCATTCTTTGATTTTAATGGTCTCGATGGTGATGATGCAACGGTAACTTTGAATGGAGTACCTGCAACAATTACCGAAGGTTCTGGATATACTGATGGTTTTTGGAGTTTTTTTGAAATACGTATTGCTGAAGATGTTCCAGCGCTTACTCCTATTGTTGTCACCATAAACAATGTAATAAACCATGACACGGCAGGAATCTATACAGTTTCAGCGTTTGGTACTGCTGATAACGGAGCTAACCTTGTTGATACACCTGAGAATGGGTTTGCATTTGAGCTCCTTGAAGAAGAGCTTGTTGAATTTGCTGGTGGGGACGGATCAGAAAATGATCCTTATCAAATACAAACTTGCGAACAATTACAGGCAATGAACCAAGAATTAGATGCTTATTATGTTTTGGTTACTAACATTGATTGTTCTGAAACTAGTGAATGGAATCCTAATACAGATGAATGGGTGGATGGTATTGTTGGGGGTGAATTGATTCCTGATTCATATGAGATTGTAAATAATAACGGATACAAGGGATTTGAGCCAATTGGGCAGGACGATGCGATTAATACAGGTTCTGGATTTACTGGAGTGCTCGATGGGCAAGGGTACACCATTTCTGATTTATGGATTTTTAGAAAAGAAGCTCAGTATGATGGATTAATTGGTTATGCAACGAATGCAACTATTAAAAATATCACTCTTGATAATCCGCGTGTTGTAGGTGGTTCATATACCGGAGGATTTCTTGGATTTGGTTCAGGGGTTACCCTGGAACACCTTACAAATACTTCAGGAATGGTTCGTGCATACTTGTCATATCACGGAGGAGGGATTGCAGGATATCTTACCGATATGAGTACCGCAACAGGACTCACAGTAACCGATGGAACCGTGCATGGGTCTGGAAATATTATTGGGGGGTTGGTTGGTGCATTAAATAATTCCACGGTAATCGAAAGTGATACAAATGCCACTGTGGACGGTGGTGAATATATTGGAGGTGCTTTTGGTCAAATATATGATTCTGAAATTGATACTGTATACGCCACAGGAGATGTATTTGCAACTTTTGATGAAGGTTTGTTTGCAAAAAGTGGTGATTATTCTGGTGGATTTGCTGGAATGATTAGCAATTCTTTGGTGTCGGATAGTTATGCGTATGGTACGGTGACATCAGAAGGAGGTTATTCAGGGGGATTTGTTGGGCAAATAGCAGGAACTTCAACTATCACATCTAGTTTTGCAACGGGTTCAGTAACTGCAGAGGGAGGTCATGTTGGTGGATTTGCTGGACAAATAACAGATGAAGCTAGTCTTGAAGATGTCTATGCTACGGGAAATGCCCAAGGTATTGATACTGTAGGAGGTTTTGTTGGGGGTGCATATTGCGGACCTACATTTTTACGAGCGTATGCATTAGGAAATGTTACTGGAAATGATTCGGTTGGAGGTTTTACAGGATCAGATGGATGTGAAGGTCCTGGAGCATATTATTATGAAGTTTCAGCTCGTGGTAATGTTTCTGGGCAAGATGGTGTGGGGGGATTTGTGGGAACAAGCTATGTATCTGATTTCACAGATGTATATGCTGGTGGTTCAGTAACGGGACGCGATGAGGTAGGAGGTTTTGGTGGATATGTTTTTATTGCGAAAATAGATAATGCATATGCACGCGGAGCTGTTGTTGGTATAGGTGAAAATGTCGGTGGATTTATTGGGATTAATTATATTGGTGAAGATGATCGTATTATTACGGATTCATTTTTTGATACAGAATCCAGTGGTCAATTGAGTGCCTGTGAAGATGGGGATTGTACTGCGGTTGTCGGAGAAGATACTTTGACCATGCAGACCTCGTCTACATTTACCGATGTTGGATGGGATTTTGAAGATATTTGGTCGATAGATGATGAAAACGATGGATATCCAAAATTCATATGGGAATCAACGGGTCTTGCATTGATTGAAATTTCTGAACCCGTGGTTTCTGATATTACAAAAAATTCTGCAACAATCAGTGCAACTATTACCGATGGTGAAGCGGATGGGTATGGATTCTTCTGGGGTACAGAAAGCTATACCGATGAACAATTGCCTGCGTATTCGCAAAATATCTTTTCACAAATGGCACAGTTGTATCCATCAAATTATGGTGATGGAAGTCAAGAAACTGCATTTTCAGCACCTTTTGAATATGAATTTTCTCTTGATTTCTTTGAGTGTGATACAACCTATTATGTTCGACCATTAGCTTATCTCAGTGGGGGATTTGAAGGTTTTGCTGGTCTGGGTATTGGAGAAGAAATAAGCTTCGCTACACTTTCTTGTGATAACGAACCCGAACAACCTCGCCGATCTTCTGGTGGTTCAGCATCATCAACATTCTTGGCACAATTAGGTATTACCACAACATCAGATACACAACAAAAAACAGTACAATCACTGATGGCCGAAGTAGCACGATTGCAAAAACTGTTAGCAGAATTATCTAATAATCAATCTGCACCAACAACACCAAATACACCACAACCAATATTGCGTATTGGCTCAACAGGGGAATCAGTATTATTGGTACAACGTTGGTTAGGAGTACAGCCGCAATCAGGAAGATTTATTACTATCACTGATGCTGCAGTAAAAGCATTTCAACGACAACATGGCCTCCAACCAGATGGAATAGTTGGACCTGCAACATGGGTAAAACTTTTTGCAGTGTTTGGGAACAACTAGTTTGTAATTTATATAAGATAGATATTTTAAAAACCACCCAGAAGGGTGGTTTTTAAAATAATATACTCATGCTATACTACAAATATGACACGAGCATTTATCATGAATGTCATAATATTTTCCCTTCTCGTGTTATTGGGAATAGGGGGTTTGATTTTTTCGTCAATGTACGAAGAATCTAACGGACAGCCAAACAGCGCTGTTATCACCGCAACCCCAGTCCAAAACCAATAGGGTGCATGTCTGTGTATGGCATACAGGGACGTAACGGTTCTTGACTTTGTTCCAAAAAATGATATATTTCTGTATGTGCGTACTGTAGACGGCTGGCTTCCACAACAGTGGATTAAATTGCCTCCCGAGGTCGAACATATTTCCTTTTTTAAAAAGGCTATATATCCTGTCTACATTTGCACCTCATTGGGTGCTTTTTTATTAGATAAACAGATAACATCTGTTCGCGTTATTATATCGCTATGGCAATTACACGAAAAGACAAAGAACAATCAGTGCAAGAAATTTCTGACATTTTCAATAATGCAGAATCTGCAGTGTTCGTTCACTTTCGCGGACTTCCTGTAAAGGAAGAACTTGCATTGCGATTGGCTATGCGACAAGAGGGAATGCAATACAAAGTAGTACGAAAAACATTACTTCGTCGTTCTATCGATTCAGTTGCAAAAATCACAGGAGAATTTCCAAAATTAGATGGCGAAGTTGCCATTGCTTATGGAAACGATCCTTTGGCTCCTGCACGTATTGCATACGAATTTCAACAAACACACAAAAAGACATTTGCGATTTTGGGTGGAATTTTTGAAAACGTATTGCGAAACCAGGCAGAGATGACTGAAATTGCAACGATTCCTCCTCTACAAACATTGCGTGGTATGTTCGTGAATATTATTAATTCACCAATACAACGATTTGCAATTGCGTTAAACGAGGTCGCAAAGACAAAAGCATAACAAGTTCCGTGTTTATAAGAAAATAATAGATACTATATGTCAGAAGAAACAAATACACCTCAGGTAGAGGCAGAAGAAACAACTCAAGCTGAAGCTCCTGTAGCAGAAGCACCAAAAGCTGAAGCTCCAAAAGAAGCAGCTGCTGTTGAAGAAGTTGTAGAAGTTCCAGAAAAATTCAAATCAATTGTTGATGCAATTGAAAAAATGCCAGTTTTGGAATTGAATGAATTAGTAAAAACATTTGAAAAGAAATTTGGTGTATCAGCTACTGCTGTTGCTGCTGCAGGTCCTGCGGCTGCTGGAGCTGGAGCAGATGAACAAACTGAATTTGCTGTTGAATTGACTTCAGATGGTGGAGCAAAAATCCCAGTAATGAAAGTAATCAAAGACGTTCTAGGTCTTGGATTAAAAGAAGCAAAAGATATCGTAGACAATCTTCCTGCTGTGATCAAAGAAGGAATGAAGAAAGAAGATGCAGAAGCATTGAAAGCGAAAATCGAAGAAGCTGGAGGAAAAGTGGCTTTGAAATAAGTCAAAAAAAGGATAAGAAAAACCTTGGCACCTGCTCTTATAACACAACCCCGTCGGAAACGATGGGGTTGTGTTTTTGTATAT
>CAZAZY010000021.1:0-1437 GCA_964489785.1 uncultured Candidatus Saccharibacteria bacterium | reverse complement strand
TAGATATGATATACTGCTAATCATATGATAGACATTTTGGAAAAAATATTTGGTAGTGCTTCTCGGGTAAAAGCTATGAGATTGTTTTTGGCTTCACCAGAAACACCTTTTGATATTGATGATATTGTTGAACGAACGCGAGAAAAGGCTCCAATCTTGAAAAAAGAAATAGGGCAATTGTTAAAATCAGGATTTTTGAAAAAGAAAAACTTCTCAAAAGAAGTTGTTGTTGCTTCTCGATCAAAAAAGAAAAATGCTCCAGTAAAATATAAAACAAAAAAAGTAGAAGGGTGGATATTGGCACCTGATTTTCCTTTGGCACGACAATTGCGATCATTATTGATAGATACGCAATTAATTGATCATGGTTCATTAGGAAAACGTTTGCAAAATGGAGGTAAATTAAAATTAGTTGTTCTCAGTGGGGTATTTCTTCAGGATGGGGAACGAGAAGTCGATATGTTGCTGGTCGGGGATCGTGTACAAAAAAATCTTTTTGAACGCGCTGTTCGCGAGGTAGAATCAGAAATTGGAAGCGAAATTCGGTATGCTTTATTTACCCAAGAAGAGTTCACCTATCGTATGGATATGTATGACAAACTGATTCGGGATGTATTTGACTTCCCACATCATGTCGTCCTAAATAGTTTACCTGTGGAATTGTAGGTTGTTTTTCTTTTGTATATGGTATAATAAAAGGGAAAAAGGTCTTCATTATTAAAAGATAACTTATATAATTTATATGGAACTTAGTGGAATCACAGAAATTCAATCAGCGTTGCAAGGTCTATGGATAGGAACAATTGCGTTTCTTCCAAAATTGATCATTGCAATTATTATCTTCATTGTAGGATGGCTTATTGGTGCAGTAGTAGAAAAAGGTATTTCTCGTTTAGTGGCTTCGATGAAACTAGATACTTTGTTGAAACAAGCAGGTTTTGAATCAACATTACAAAGTGCGGGTTTTAAATTGGATTCAGGTGCATTTCTAGGAGGGTTGGTAAAATGGTTCCTTGTTATCGTATTCTTGGTAGCTGCATTAGACGTTGTAGGACTTTCTCAGGTTAACATCTTCTTGTCAGGTGTAGTGTTGGTATATCTTCCAAAAGTAATCGTTGCTTCGGTTATTCTTTTAGTTGCATCAGTATTGGCACATGCAGTTGCAAAAACCGTAGAAGGTAGTGCAAAAGCAATGCACATCGTTTCTGCTCGATTTCTAGGAATGATTGCAAAATGGGCAATTTGGATCTTTGCAATTATTTTCGCATTGGCAGAATTGGGAATCGCTGCACAATTCTTGGCAATTCTATTTACTGGAATTGTTGCTATGTTGGCATTGGCTGGTGGTTTGGCATTTGGTTTGGGTGGAAAAGAACACGCAACTCATTTGTTGAATTGCTTGCATAAAGGTTCTTGTAAAGAAAATTGTGATAAATG
>CAZAZY010000020.1:0-13278 GCA_964489785.1 uncultured Candidatus Saccharibacteria bacterium | reverse complement strand
ATATGACATCAAAATTCGACAAAGCATCTTTGCAATTACATAAAAAAAATAACGGGAAAATTGGAACCTTGGTAAAGGTTCCCTTGAAAACCAAAAATGATCTATCTGTGGCGTATACTCCCGGCGTTGCGGCGGTCAGCACGTTTGTTGCTGAAGATAGTCGTCGCGCGTATACACATACCATGAAGGGAACAACCGTTGCTGTTGTTTCTGATGGTACTGCTGTTTTAGGTTTGGGTAATATTGGCCCATACGGTGCATTGCCTGTGATGGAAGGGAAATGTGCATTGTTGGCATCTTTTACAGGGATTAACGCTGTTCCGTTGTGTATCGATGTACATACCCCTGATGCCATCGTTGATTTTGTTTCGGCTGTTGCCCCAACATTTGGAGCGATTATTCTGGAGGATATCGCAGCGCCTCAATGTTTTGAAATAGAAGAGCGCTTACAAAAACTTTCTATACCAGTTATTCATGATGATCAGCACGCTATTGCTATTGCAATATTGGCAGCTTTGATTAATTCCTTGCGATTGGTTAAAAAAGATCACACTTCTGCACGGGTAGTTATTATTGGAGCTGGTGCTTCTGGTATTGCAACAGCACGACTGTTACATGCATTTGGTTTTTCAAATATTATTCTGGTCGATTCAAAAGGAATTGTTCACAAAAAAAGAACAGACTTGAATCCGATAAAAAAGAAAATGTTAAAAATAACAAATCCAGAAAATCGATTGGGTCAACATGCAGACGCATTGGTAGGGGCTGATATTGTCATCGGATTATCAGAACCAGATAGTATTACCGCAGACATGGTTGCATCGATGGCGAAAAATTCAATTGTATTTGCTTTGGCAAATCCAAATCCAGAGATTGATCCAGTTGTAGCAAAAAAATCCGGAGCATATATCGTAGCAACCGGACGATCAGATTATCCAAATCAAATTAATAATGCCATTGTTTTTCCTGGTTTAATAAAATCTGCACTTGATATTGCGTTGACTTCGTTTACACAAGAGCATTTTATTGCTGCAGCGGTAGCTATCGCAAAAACCGTATCACGACCAACCCCAGATGCTATTATTCCATCATTATTTGATAAAAAATTAATTCCAAATATTATACAAGCGGTACGGAAAGCTTCGAAAAAGATATGATAAGAGTTCTTGCATACATTGGTTTGGTTTTGTGTGTATTGGGTGGATATTTTTTTACCCCGTTTCTTTTGGGTGCGATTCTTGTTTGGTTTTTTGTAATCAAATATGAATTTTTCTTTTTAGGTGTTTTGTTGGATATTATGATGCGAGATACTGATACAGTTTTTGTTTTTCCTATGTATTCTGTAGTAACATTGGTCGTAATTTTTAGTATTCCAATGATTCAGGGATATATTTTTTCTTCTGACAAAACAATGACTCTGCGATAATATACTGATATGCAATGGATATTTAAAAAAAAGAAAACATATTCTCATCTTGAGATTCATCCCGATGAAGTATTATTAGATTCACGTAATATTCCTGAATTTAATGTGCACCAGATGGAGGGTGTTATTGAACAGCATATCCCAAGATCTAATTTTATAGCACTCAGTGTAATGTTGTTTGTTTTTGCATGTATTATTATTGGACAACTATTTAATCTTCAGGTGTCACACGGAGAAGAGTTTTTTGTAAAAAGTGAACATAATAGATTATCTCGAGTTCCACTATTTGCTGATCGAGGTGTAGTATATGATCGGAATGGCAATGAATTAATTTGGAATTCTGTTGTTGATGAGGAGACTCCTTATTCTCTTCGACAATATATTGTAAACCCAGGATTTTCTCATTTGCTGGGGTATGTAGATTATCCTGCAAAAGATAGTTCAGGTAATTATTGGCGTACAGACTACGAAGCAAAGGACGGTATTGAAAAATGGATGAATGAAACATTGCAACCTATACACGGATATACTTTAGTAGAAAAAAATGCACTTTCTGGGGTTGAATCTGATGCCATTATTCAAAATCCTATATCAGGTATGAATCTTAGTCTCAGTATTGATGCTGATGTGCAATCAGCCCTGGCAGAATCATTACAATTCATGATTACCGAATATGGTTATATGGCGGGTGCAGCAACAGTGATGGATATTTACACAGGAGAAATGATTGCCTTGGTGAGTATGCCTGAATATAGTTCAGATGTTCTTGCCAACAGTAAAGACCCAGAAAAAATCAGTGCATATTTTCGTGACCCAGGAAAACCATTTCTTAATCGGGTGGTTTCAGGTCTCTATACACCTGGATCGATCGTAAAACCTTTTCTTGCTTTGGGGGCTTTAGCAGAGGATATTATCGAGCCTTCAAAAGTTATTGTTAGTACGGGTTCTATTGAAATCCCAAATCCTTATTTCCCTGACAAACCTAGTATTTTTAAAGATTGGAAAGCACATGGTGCGGTTGATTTACGAGATGCAATTGCTGTTTCTTCGAACATATATTTTTATGCATTGGGTGGGGGATATAAAGATCAGGTGGGACTTGGTATTGATCGTATTGAAAAATATGTGCGCATGTTTGGTATTGGTGAAAAAACTGGTATCGCTATGCCAGGAGAAATTATGGGTTCAGTGCCAAATCCAAAATGGAAGACCGAAAGATTTGCTGGAGATCCATGGAGATTGGGGGACACCTACCATACTGCTATCGGTCAGTACGGATTTCAGGTAACACCTATACAAATGGTTCGCGCAACAGCGGGGCTAGCAAGACGGGGTGTCCTGGTGGAACCAACATTAATCCATAATCAGGTTGCAAAAGAAAAAGTATTACCATTTATTCATAATGATGATTATCAGGTAATACACGAGGCAATGAGGCAAACTGTTACTGATGGAACAGCAAGATTGCTTAATCTGCCAAATACTTCTTTGACTGCAAAAACCGGAACTGCTGAAATTGGTACACAGAAAAAATTTGTTAACTCGTGGTTGATAGGGTTTTTTCCATTCAAAGATCCACGATATGCTTTTACGGTGACATTAGAAAAAGGTCCTGCGGGAGGGGTAGTGCCAAATGCTACATTTGCCATGCAAAAAGCGTTGTTAATCATGCAAGAGAAAAAAGTTGACTTCTTTTTTGATGTTGAAAAAGCCAATTGACGCAAGGTTGTGTTCGAGATATAATGACGACATATGAGCGAAAAAGAATACATGAGCAGTCAAAAACATGCTGAGCTATTGCAGGAATTAGACAATCTGCAGCATATAAAAAGAAAAGAAATCACCGAGAAAATACAATTCGCTCGATCTTTGGGTGATTTGTCAGAAAATGCAGAATATCATGAAGCTCGTGAAGAGCAAGCTAAAACCGAAGATAGAATATCTTTTATTGAAAATTTACTAAAAAATGCACAGGTCGTTGATCACCATTCTGCAGAGTCTGTTGAAATCGGAGTAACTGTGCATCTTAAAAAAGATACCGGCGAAACAAAAGTTTTCGAAGTCGTTGGATCAGAAGAATCTGATATGGCATTAGGAAAAATATCCTTCACTTCTCCATTAGGACAAACCCTATTAGGGCATAAAAAAGGTGACACTGTGATTGTACAAACTCCAAAAGGTGCTGTTGAATATAAAATTACAAAACTAGTTTAATGAACTATGGCTTCGGAACAAGAAATTAAAATGGTTCGCGAAGAAAAATGTGCCTTTTTAGAAAAAGAGGGTTTTTCTCCTTATCCTGAATCAATAGCGAAAGATATCGATTTAAAAACAGCGCTTCTTAATTTTGAAGACAACGAAAAAACAGGAGGTACTTTTTCTCTTGCTGGGCGCGTAATGGCATTGCGTGGGCAAGGTGCAATTTTATTTATTGTCCTCAAAGAAGCTGAAACTACATTTCAGGTGGTCCTAAAAAAAGATGAAATTGATGAAAAGAAATTCTCCTTGTTTTCTGAAACAGTAGATATTGGTGATTTCATCTCAGTAACAGGTAATTTTTTTATTACCAAAAGAGGTGAGCAGAGTCTTCTTATCAAAGATTGGTCCATGGGATCAAAATCTTTGTTGCCATTACCTGAAAAATGGCATGGACTTCAGGATACTGACGAACGATATCGAAAACGATATCTAGAAATTTTATCTGATACATCTGTGTATGAACGATTTGTTCTTCGTTCAAAAATTATCACAGCCATTCGTCATTTTTTTGATGATATGGATTTTCTTGAAATTGAAACACCTATATTAAAACATCGTGCAGGGGGTGCAATGGCACAACCTTTTGAAACTCATCATTTGGATTTAGATATTCCCATGAAATTACGTATCTCTTTGGAGATTGAACACAAGATGCTGATGGTTGGGGGATTTCCCGCAGTATATGAGATTGGAAAGAATTTTAGAAATGAAGGTTCTGATCCTACTCATTTGCAAGAATTTACCATGATGGAATGGTATGCAGCATATAAAACTCTGGATGATAATATTGCACTGACGGAAAAACTTCTTCGTCATTTAATGACAGATATTGTTGGAAAAAATGAATATACGGTATATGACAAAGATGGAAATCCCGTCACTGTTTCTATGTCAGAACCATGGGAACGAAAAACTTTTGCAAGTTTGCTCCAAGAATTTTCAGGTATTGATATGCATACAGTTACCGATGAAACATTACGAGAAAAATCTTTGTCATTAGGTATGACCAAAGAAGATGTCGCAACCACTAGTCGAGCAAATCTGTTAGACTTTGTATATAAACATACAGCACGAAAAAATATTATTCGACCGACTTTTGTAACACACTATCCTGGCGATTTAAAACCATTGGCAATCCAAAACCAAGATGGTACCGCACAAGTTGCTCAATTATTAATTGCTGGAGCAGAAATAACAAATCAGTATGCTGAATTAGTTGACCCAAGATTACAGAGAATGTTATTAGAACGTCAATCAGAAGCGCGCACCCAGGGTGACGTCGAAGCTATGGAATTAGATGAAGAATTTTTAACCGCCATGGAATATGGTATGCCTCCAATGACAGGATTTGGAATGGGGATCGATAGATTAGTTGCATTGTTGACTGAACAAAAAAATCTTCGAGAAACAATTTTCTTTCCTATCATGCGTCCACGAGAATAAATATTTTTGAAAAAGCAAAACCCCGCTTCGGCGGGGTTTTTAGTTATCCACAACTTTTTCATAGTGGGATGGCGTGGGATGAGGTATACTTAATGTGGGAGAAAGTGGGAGAAAGTGGAATAAAAATAATATTATGTTTATAGGAGAACACAACCATACTTTGGATGATAAAAATCGTCTTTCATTACCTGCTAAATTTCGCAAGATTTTTGGTAAAAGCGTTGTTCTTACTCATGGACTTGATAATTGTTTATTTGTCTACACCACAAAAGAATGGGAAGTCTTTGTTGCTACATTGGGTGGATTATCTATGGGGCAAAAAAATTCCCGAAGTTTTAGTCGGTTTTTATTGGGAAGTGCGGTAGAGGTTGATATTGATTCTGCGGGACGTATTTTATTACCTGACTTTTTGCGATCCTTTGCAGGATTGAAACAAAAAGTAACTGTCGTAGGGGTTGGTAATCGTGCTGAACTATGGAGCGACAGCGCATGGAAGAAATATAAATCAGAAATCGAAAAAAGTGCAGATGTATTGGCTGAGCAATTAGGAAACATTGGAATGATTTAATCTTCGTATTTGATGTGTCTCTCTTTGTAAAAAAAGGGGTACGCATCCTGATCTGAAGAATAAACCTTATGACTGAAAAAACCCAACACATTCCAGTTCTTTTACATGAAATCGTGCAAGCTCTTTCTCTTCGTCCAGACATGTGTGTCGTAGACTGCACGTTGGGCGGGGGAGGACATGCAAAAGAAATTATGAAACATTTGGGTCAAAAAGGTCTCTACATAGGTATTGATCAGGATCCTATGGTCATCAATCGACTACAAGAACAACATCTTGAAAAAGAATATTCTTGTCAAATAAAATATTTGCAAGGTAATTTTGGAAACCTTGATCAATTATTATCTGACGCTGGTATACAACAGGTAGATGCTTTCTTGTTTGATCTGGGTTGGAGTAGTGATCAAATTATAGATCCAGAAATAGGTATGTCTTTTTTGCATGACGCACCTTTGTCTATGTTGCTCAAACGAGAAAAACAACAAGGTGATATTGATGCATATGACATCATAAATACTTGGTCCGAAGAAACCATTGCAGATATTTTATATATCTATGCAGATGAACATCGGTCACGTGCTATTGCTCGTCATATTGTTGAAGAGCGTAAAAAGAAACCTTTTGAAACAACATTAGAATTGGCAAATTGTATCGAAAATCGTTTTGGTCGGGGTAAAAGACATCCTGCAACAAAAACTTTCCAGGCATTACGTATTGCAGTGAATAATGAATACCAGGTATTAAAAGATTCGCTGCATCAGGCAATAGAATTACTTTCACCTGGTGGGCACATGGCGGTTCTCACATTTCACAGCGGTGAAGATAGAATTGTAAAGCATCTTTTCAAAGAATACGTAGATACAGGTGTTATATCACTACTCACCAAAAAGCCTATCGTCCCCGAATATTCAGAAACAAAACAAAATCCACGTGCCCGCAGTGCAAAACTTCGTAGTATTCAAAAAATATGAAACAAACACAATCAAAAATTAATATAAAAAAAACACAAACCCTCACTCTTCAAAAGGTGTATGCTTCTTTGACATTGTTCAGTTTACTAATTATTTTTTGTGTTTGGTATATGGTTTCGTTGTATGGAGCAATTTCATCGGTAGCACAAAAACGTACCTATGATGAAAAATTGCAATATTCTTTATCTCGGGTTGCGTCTTTGGAATTAGAATATTATTCACAAAGTCAGTCATTAACCCTTGCGCATGCATTTTCTCTTGGGTATCAGTCTTCTTTGAAATCTTCATTTATTCAACGTAATACTCTTGCTCTTAATGTCAACCCGTCAGACTTCTAAAAAGAAAGATTGGAGAATTTTTTCCCTTACAGTTGGTATTTGTACTATTATTTTTATCATGATCTGGAAGCTTTTTATGCTTCAGATCGTTTCTGGTGCTCAATATGCACGTGAAGTTGAAAACCAACATGTACAATCAGTGCCATCATTGGCTGAGCGTGGAACTATTTATTTTCAAAAGAAAAATGGAGATTTGGTTTCTGGCGCCATGCAACAAACAGGTTATAAAATTACTGTAAATCCTGCAAAAATAACTGAGGAAAGACGTACTATGATTGTTGATACTGTTTTAGAATTTGTACCAGGTGAACGAGATATTCTTTTGGAACAAGTTTCTAAAACCGGAGACACCTATGAAGAATTGGCAATGAAAGTATCCGAAGAAGTCGTTCAAAAAATAAAAGAGCGAGATATTCCCGAACTTTCTTTTTATCGTGAAAAATGGAGAATATATCCAGGTATTACTTTGGCTGCTCATACATTGGGTTTTTTAGGATATCAGGATCATGAATTTTTGGGTCGTTATGGTATAGAAAGAACTTATGATAATGTGTTATCTGATCGGGGAAAGGGGTTGTCTATTAATTTCTTTGCACAAATTTTTGGTGATATGCAAGAAGAGGAAAAAGGAACTGCATTCGAAGGCCCGCAAGATGTCATTACAACCATTGAACCATCTGTTCAGTTGTTGTTGGAAGAAGAATTAAATAATTTACAAACCACTTGGAATTCAGAATCATCCGGAGGAATTATTATGAATCCCAAAACCGGTGCAATCTATGCCATGGCGGTAACACCGACTTTTGATTTGAATGATTTTAGTAAAGAAAAAGTTGGTACATTTTCTAATCCATTAGTGGAGCATGTTTTTGAAATGGGTTCTATTATTAAACCTTTGATTATTGCAATGGGTCTTGATATGGATGTTATTTCTGCAGAAACTAGTTATTATGATAGTGGTTCTATTGTGGTCGGAAATAAAACTATTTCAAATTTTGATAAAAAGGGTCGTGGCCAAGTAACCATTAATGATATTATCGCGGAATCATTGAATACCGGTATGGTATTTGCAAGTCAAAAAATTGGACATGAATCTATGCGAAAATATTTCCAGGATTTTGGTTTTTTTGAAAAGACAAATATCGATTTACCCAACGAGGGAAAAAGTATTGTCAGTAATTTAAACTCAAACAGGGATATAGAATTTGCGACTGCATCATTTGGTCAGGGAATTGCATTCACTCCTATTTCTGTGGTGCGGGCATTATCATCATTGGGAAATGGTGGGTATATTATACAACCTTACGTGGTACAATCTATACGAACCCCGCTGGGTCTACAATCTGTTATACCAGCACCTGGGCAACAAATTTTAAAACCGGGAACCAGTGCAGAAATAACAGAAATATTAGTACACGCATATGATACATATTTTAATGGAACATTAAGTTTGCCTGAATATAGTGTTGCTGCAAAGACTGGAACTGCTCAGATTCCTAACCCGCAGGGAGGGTATTATAGTGACAGAAACCTTCATTCATTCTTTGGTTATTTCCCTGCATATGATCCTGAATTTATAGTATACTTGTATACACGACACCCAAAGGGTGTTAAATTCGCATCTCTTTCTTTGTCGCCCAGCTTCAAGAATCTTGCAGAATTTTTATTGCATTATTATGAAATTCCACCTGATAGATAATAGTTATAGTATATGAAAAAAATATTACGTGCATGGTGTATTGCAGTGTTGCAATGGCAAGCCAAACAAGTGCTAAAAAAATACAAACCAAAAATTATTGCTATTACTGGCAGTGTTGGTAAAACATCTACCAAAGACGCAATATACAGTGTCCTGGCAACTCAGTTGCATGTGCGAAAAAGTGAAAAAAGTTTTAATAATGACATTGGAATCCCGTTGACTATTTTGGGCTTGCCTAGTGGTTGGCGAGATATACATATTTGGATACAAAATGTATTCAAGGGATTTGGCTTGTTGCTATTTCGAACCCATTATCCAGAATGGTTGGTATTAGAAGTTGGGGCACGTACACCCGGCGGAATTCCAAATACTGTAACATGGTTAAAACCAGATATTGTAGTAATCACAAAAATTGGAACAGTTCCCGTACATATTGAATTTTTCCCAACATTGCAGGATTTGGTTCTCGAGAAAAAAGCATTGTCTGATGCATTAAAACCAGATGGTATGCTATTAGTGAATGCCGACGATCCTACAACATCTGCCATTATGCCAACAGGAAATCAAAAACGATACACCTATGGAATTTCTGCATCAGCAGATATGAGAATTGGTTCACCAGATATTTTGTATACTGGCGATGAAAATCAAATACCTACAGGCATTCAGGCAATGTACAATATTGGTGACGAGGAATATATGTTGTCTGTATACAACACAGTCGGTGCACATGCATTAGATAATGCATTGGCAGCATGTGCTGTTGGTTCATTGTTACGGATTCCTGCAGATGTTTGTGCAAAATCATTTTTGAAACATGATGCACCGCCAGGACGTATGAAATTAATTGATGGTATCAAAGATACAATATTAATTGATGATACGTATAATGCTTCTCCTATTGCCACTGTATCAGCATTGGAAACATTGCAGATGATTCGAAATAAAGGAAGAAAATGCGCGGTGTTGGGAGATATGTTGGAATTAGGAATACAATCACATACTGCGCATGAAGATATTGGAAAATTAGTTCATGATTTGGGATTTGATTTTTTAGTTACGGTTGGGGTTCGTGCAAAGACAATAGGGGAATCAGCTTGTCATGCTGGGTTTTCACCTGATCGATGGCAACATTGTGATACCGCAGAACGTGCAGGTGATTTTATTGATGATTGGATAGAATCTGGTGATGTTATTTTGTTAAAAGCATCTCAGGGGATTCGTTTGGAACGTGCAGTAGAGAGACTCATGAAAAACCCACAAGACTCAGAAAAACTATTAGCACGCCAAGATTCTGCGTGGAAAGAAACAAAATAAAATAGATGGTGTATGGGCTAGTAAAAAGATATTGACTTTTTATGTAAATATGATATAATGTATTAGAATAAACCTTAAAGCACATTCACACATGAAAAATTTCGTTCTTACCTTTGTACTGGCTATTATGGCACAGCAATCTTTTGGTGGGGTGTGTGACTGCTTTATTGAGTCTCACATGTCCACTGATGTTTTTTACGAGCAGCCCTATAGGACTTCTCGTTTATTGCAATCATTTCAACTGGGTCAAAAAATCCCGATTCAAATCATTCAACGTACCGTATACGCAGATAGTCTGCTAGTATGGCACAAAGTAATGATTGATTCTGTGGTCGGTTTTGTACCGGCATGGGTTACATTTTGTTTGGAAAAAGATTCTCTTGTAAAAGAGGGTTCGTTTCAAACTCAATTGAATCCACCAACTGATGCAAAGCATATGAAGCTTCGCAACAAATGGTTGAATCGGTACAATGGAGACCTAAAGTCGACAGCCGAGAGATCTTGGCAGCGATTATCTGGAGATCCAAAAATGCTGGATTACGTGTACACTCAGTGTGAAAAACATGATGTACCGTATGAATCAGCAGTATTGGCACTCATTGAGTCTGCATGGTTTCCTCACAATGAAAATGGGGCACACGCAGCAGGTTACTGGCAATTTATTCCAGGAACCGCTAGGGAGATGGGATTGGTTGTAAACGGTACAATTGATGAACGTTTGGATCCGTATCTTTCTACAGATGCCGCAATTTTGTACCAGCGCAAGCTGTACAATTTGTTAAAATCTGAAGCGGTTAAATCGGGTTACACTTGCAGTGATGATGATCTGTGGCATTTTGCTTTCTCTGCGTACAATCGCGGGGCGGGCAAGGTGAAAACTACATTTCATCAAACAAGAGGTGACTTTGGTAAATACCTGGATTACATTGCTGATACTGGTACATATGCAGAAACGCGGAATTATGTTCCAAAGCTCTATGCAATGCGTCAATGGCTATTAGAAAATGTCGGTGGGATTCCACGTGTCATTTATCTATCACCAGCTGATATAGCCTTAGAAGGGTATCAAGAGCGTCCCATTTACATGGGGCAGAAGACTCTGGATATTATTAAGGGTATGTATCAGGCAGAACGAAAGCTTCTTGGCTACCGTCAATCACACATTGATGGAATATTGGCCAAGTTGTAATTATTATGGCCCTGTCGTTTTCGAACGGCAGGGTCTATTTATTTATAATAAAAAATATGGTATAATAATTTCAACATTGAACATTTACAGTAACATACACCCTAAAACAAAAAGCCATGAAAAAGCTCATCGTTTATCTCGTTATGATGATAGTATCTTTTTGCGCATATGCACAGCAGATACAATCGTTTCAACTACCTGTTCAGGCTTCAAGTCTGAACCCAGGGGATTCTATTATAATGCGTATTAATAACCCTTGGGGTTTTCCAACGACATTCTTTCCTCTTATGCAAGGTTTAGGAGGCGCACCACAGGATTTGTTTCGCTCTAGTCAACACCTTGTTGATTGGATTACAGAAGCAACCGCTGGAGTTTCTCCTCAGAATCATATTCTTGCCCTTGTAGAGAGAATTGGATCTATTATGAAAACGGATGCTTGGGTTAATAGTAGCCTATATCCACATTTATGGAACGATTGGGATAATAATCCAAATGATCAAATATTACTACAGCAATCGTTTGCGAAAAATTATTCTTTACCAGGATCTCTCGTAGGTTCTTATTCATTGAATTGCGGAAACCATAATCAGATTGGAGCGCTTTTACTTCAAAGAACAGGACTTATAGAGCCAGAGCGTTTTCGCCTTGTAACATCAGGTAGACACGTCTTTCTGGAAATTTTCTATGGAGACTCTGTTATGGGAGATTGGATGATAACAGATCTTGATGTGGGGACTCCTAATTTTATGACCTACAATCGTATGAATCATCAGGATTTTCGTGAGATGGGCTGGGGATTACAGGCTTTAAATGAATTTAAGTTGCATCGATTCCCGTCAATTTTTGAAGGCGGATCTCTTGTAACAGTTCCTGTGTTTTCCAATCCTTTTTCTCATTCAGATCAGTGGCATAATGAATGGTATGCTTATTATCAAGGCATTACAGACACCGCCTCTGTTCCAAATCCAATATATAGTCCGTATTTTTTCGAGACATATGATTTCTCCTCAGAAATCATATTGCCTGGACGGGCAATATTGGAGACAGGGTATGTGAATAAGTGCCTATTTATTGATACCATCCAATATCCAGATCTTTATCATAATTCAAGGGAGCTTGTTTTGCAGGCGATGGAAGCAATGACCGCAGGGGATACCATACTCATGTTGGCATTCGTAGATCAGCTGGCCAGTATGTTTGCTGATCATTTCCAAATAGACCAAAATGTGATACGAGACACCTATATATTTGATGGAAGAATGGTGTTAAATCAAGGATTTTGGAAACTTTTGTTTCAGAGAGAAGAGATTCCATTCTATACCATTATTGTTTCTCCAGGATACTATCAAATAGGTCTTGATATTAAAGCTCCTGGAAAAGTACTTTCAGTAAAAGCTTCTCCCCAGAGTCAGGTGTATCTAACGGATCCGTATGGGAATGATACCCTTATTTTAGGTGGTAATCCTTACGAGGTACCATTTTGGGGAACTGGTGACAGTAGCTTATTTATTCCATTCAAAATAAATCATTATCTTCAAGAAGGGTGGATACATGCTTTGGATACTATCCGTATTGATGTTTCTTGGAATCCAGCTATATTTAACTTCCTTCATGGGACTTTGGAGCTGGAGACTGATTATCCTCTCGAGGTAGAATATTTTGTGAATGGGATAGATATTCTGGATGAAACTGTTGTTAGTGTGGATCAAGAGGAGAATATTCTTAAGGTCTATCCTAATCCAACAGGAGAAGTAGTTTATTTCCCATTCGGGGATGTAACACTTTTTGATATGATGGGACAAGTTGTCTCTTCATGTACATCTTGTGATCATCTTTTGGTGAATGGTTACCCCAAGGGTTTATACTTATTAATGCATACAAACGGGAATACTCGTATTGTTGTTCGTTAAGCAATGTGCCCGCCTTTACCCATCTGGGGAAAGGCGGGCTTTCTTTTTATGTTATAATGAAAATATATTAATTATTTTTTTATTATCGTATGCTATTACTACAACGTTCACTTTCATATTTCTTTATCACCATCATCGCGTTACTTGGATTCTTTTTCCTT
>CAZAZY010000019.1:0-13295 GCA_964489785.1 uncultured Candidatus Saccharibacteria bacterium | reverse complement strand
AGAGGAAGAAGAACCAACCCCTCGCCGATCATCCGGAGGTCGTGCATCAGCTACTGTATTAGCAAATCTAGGAATTCAAATAGAAGCAAACGAAACCACTCCAACCATTCAATCTCTTCTCTTGCAAATCCAACAACTTCAAACACTCCTACAACAACTCCAAAATCAATCAACTTCACCTTCGTCACTGGTTTGTACACCACCTTTACGTATAGGATCAAGAGGAACTATGGTGCAGCTTCTTCAAACAAAACTGAACATTACGCCTGCAGATGGTATCTTTGGACCACAAACAGAACAATCAGTACGAACATTCCAACAATCAAAGAATCTTGTAATGGATGGAGTTGCGGGTATACAAACCTGTAATGCATTCTAAATACACAACCATGTTCTATGAAAAACCATCCGAGAGGGTGGTTTTTTTGTATTTTTCTGATATACTATTTCATATATGAAACCGCATACTGTTATCTTTATAGGCTCGCAGGGGTCTGGAAAAGGAACGCAAGTTGAATTACTTCGTTCCTTTTTTCAAGAAATATCACACGTACCAGTCTTTCATTTTGCTACGGGGGACGGTTTTAGAGCATTGATGAAAGAGGATAATCATACTAGTAGACTTGTTGCAGAACGAATGAGTGGTGGTATTTTGCAACCTTTGTTTCTTACTATTTGGATGTGGGGAAGCGCTTTTGTACAGGGACTCTCTGGAAACGAACATATGTTGATCGATGGATATCCACGAACATTAACCGAAGCAGAAGTTTTAGAAACAGCTCTTGATTTTTATAAAAAAGAAAAAGTTATTGTGATTCATTTACAAGTATCTGATGAAGAATCAAAAAAACGAATGTATGCACGTGGACGCGCAGATGATCACGATGAAGCAATTGCGAAACGTTTAGAACAATATCATGAATTAACAAAACCGATTCTTGATTATTACAAAAATCATGCACGATATCAGGTGATTGATATTCAGGGTGAACGTTCTATTGAAGAAATTCATAACGATATTAAATTATATTTTAAGAAATAAAAATATGAAACATGAATCATCATATATTATATGTTCTCTGGGGGGATCTCTTATTGTCCCTAAAACAGGATTTGATGATCAATTCGTAAAAAGTTTTATTTCATTAGTGAAAGAAAGAGTTGAAAAAGGTTTTAAATTCATCATTATTGTTGGTGGTGGTGCAACCTGTAGAAATTATCAGGATGCAGGTGGACGTGTTCGGCCACTGACCAATACTGATTTAGATTGGATTGGGATTCATACGACACATCTCCATGCACATGTGATCAGAATATTGTTGGGTGAAATTGCTTCTTCACAAATTATCTCAGACCCAACGGTGGAATTAGATACACAAGCATCCGTAATTGTTGGTGGTGGATGGAAACCTGGATGGAGTACTGATTATGATGCTGTTTTGTTGGCGGAACGTCTTGGATCAAATAGGGTAATCAATCTTTCAAACATTGAACATGTATATGCTGTAGACCCACGGATACAACCAGATGCAGAAAAATTTATCGAACTATCATGGGAAAAATATCGTTCTTTATTACCAACTGAATGGAGCCCTGGATTAAGTACACCTTTTGATCCTATTGCATCCGCAAAAGCGCAAAAAGCAAATATTAGTGTATCTATTTGTGGTGGTGGTTCAATAGAAAACATCGCACAATGTCTTGATGGAAATGAATTTATAGGAACTATTATCCATCCATAATTTGTATGTCAGAAATTACGATAAAAACAAAAGAAGATCAAATCATATTGCAAGAAGGGGGAAAAAGATTAGGAACATTATTACAAATTCTTTCGGGTATGGTTGCTCCTGGTGTATCAGCAAAAGAACTAGATGATTTTGCTTATGCATGGATTACTAAACATGGTGATACACCAGCTTTTTTGCAATATACACCCGAAGGTGTTACTACAGCATACCCAAATTCACTGTGTGTTTCCATTAACGAAGAAATCGTACACGGTATTCCTCATGCAGAAAAAGTATTCAAAGAAGGTGACATTGTTTCATTAGATTGTGGTATTTGTCACAAGGGTCTTTTTGTAGATCATGCGGTGACTGTTCCGGTAGGTAGGGTATCACAAGAATTATATGATTTGATAAACGTAACCCAAAATGCTATGTATGCAGGTATCGATCAAGCGCGAGCAGGAAATACTGTAGGGGATATTGGACACGCTATTTATCAGGTGGTAGGTTCTTCTTATGGTACAGTCCGGGTATTAGCTGGTCATGGAGTTGGTTATGCGGTACATGAACCTCCATATGTTCCTAATTATGGAAAAAGGGGTAAGGGTGTAACATTGGTCCCTGGTATGGTATTGGCGATTGAACCTATGGTGACATTAGGAACTGATGACGTGGTATTTTTAGATGATGAATATACTGTTATTACGGCTGATCATTCTTTGTCTGCTCATTTTGAACATACTGTTTTAATTACGGATGGTGAGCCGGTCATTCTTACACAAATTACATAGTATAGTGTATACTGGTATATATCTATGGAAGGAAATATCGAAATACCTAAAAAATTTATCACGCCCGATGAAGAAATAGCTTTTTTGCGTCAGGAATTGTTGCGCCGTGAACAAGAATCACAAATTGCAACACCAGAAAAACCTTTAGAAAATATTGCACATGAATTGGTTCAAGAATATTCAGAATTAGCTCCAGAACACACATTGTCAGAAGAAATTCATATCCAAGAACACGAAGCAGATGCAGTTGCATTACGATTATCCCCAGAAGAGCATGATGAAAAAGTTGGGGAATTATATGGTTTTATGTTGGAAAAAGGGGTGCGAAATGCGTTGGTTATTCTTGAAAAAATGCGTGACCCTCATTTGGAAGATGATTTTCATCGATTTTTGGTGCAATATATAAAATCAGGTAATCCTGTTTCAGATATTCGTCCGGGACAAGAATTATGGAAGGCAATTAATATGACTTTGTTCGAGGTTACCTTGCCTGCACCAGAAAATGGTGAACCAAAGCCATATCGTGAATTCGTTACATTGATGGAACAATTCTATGCGGGTATGTTATCTATTGGTTCTGAAAAAAATAATCAAGAAAAAAATTATTACACACTAGAAGTAGCATTGTCTCAAAAAGGAGAAGATGTAATTTTTTATGTTGCAATACCTAATGCAAAAATTGATCTCTTTCAAAAACAAGTTTTTGGATTATATCGAGATGCAAAAATAGAAGAAGTATTTGATGATTATAATGTATTCCATCAGTCTGGATCTGTTGTTGGGGCGTATGCAAAACCAATGACTTCGGATGTTTTGTCATTGAAAACCCATGATGTATTTGAGCATGATCCTATTTCTGTATTATTAAATGCATTTTCAAAAATGAAACGCGAAGGCGAAGGAGCATCTTTCCAGATTGTTGTTGTTCCTGCGGGTAATACGTTGGTTCGCGAATATGGACTTATTCTTGATCACTTGAAAAAAGGTGAGAGTCTTTCTCACGCAGTAAAATCGGTTCGTTCTTTGGCATTTGGTTTTTACAAAGCAGGAAAGGAATTGTTTTTGGGTGTGCAAAATAATCATAAAAATGATGACTCAAAAAAACAAGAAGACCGAACAAAAACAAAAAACGAGGGCGCTATTGAAAGTCTGGGGAAAAAATTAGGTAGCACGATTGTTGAAACAAATATTCGTATTGTTGCATCTGCTGAAACAAGAGAACGAGCTCAGGATATTTTGCACGAATTAGTTTCTGCATTCAATCAGTTTACTGATACAAAGGGAAACGGTATCGAATTTGAACAACCAAAAGGTTCTGATTTAGATGCTTTGGTTCGTTCGTTTACTTTTCGTACGTATAATCAAAAGCAGCTATTTACCTTAAACCTCCAAGAATTAGCAACCATCTATCATTTTCCTATGGAGTCAGATGGGTCTCCACAATTGAAACAATCAAAGGCGGGGGGTTCTCCTGCATCAGCAGAATTTGCAGATACACAAGGTGTTCTTCTGGGTATTAATGCTTATCGCGGAAGAAATTTGGAAATTCGTATGGATCGCGAAGACCGTGTTCGACATATGTATGTTATTGGGCAAACTGGTACCGGTAAGACAACTATTATGAAAAACATGATTGCCCAAGATATTCGTAATGGGGAAGGGTGTTGTTTTATTGACCCACACGGTACTGATGTGCAAGAAATTCTTAGTTATGTTCCAAAAGAACGTATTGACGATGTCATTTATTTTGATCCTGCATACATGGCACGACCTATGGGATTAAACATGTTGGAATTTGATCCAAATTATCCAGAGCAAAAAACCTTTGTGATCAATGAACTCATGGGAATTTTTAATAAATTATTTGACATGAAAGCAGGTGGAGGTGCGATGTTCGAACAGTATTTCCGAAACAGTACTGGTTTGGTGATGGAACATCCAGAATCAGGAAGCACTTTGTTGGAAATCGGACGTGTACTGTCGGATAAAGCATTTCGAGATATGAAATTATCTCACTGTAAAAATCCATTGATTACACAATTCTGGAAAAACGCCGAAGCTACAACAGGGGAACAAGGATTAGAAAACTTTGTGCCGTATATCACCAGTAAATTCGATGGATTTCTTTCAAACGAAATTATGCGCCCTATTGTTACTCAGGAAAAATCCGCATTTAATTTCCGAAAGATTATGGATGAAAAGAAAATTTTGTTGGTTAACCTGGCAAAAGGAAGATTGGGTGAAATTAATGCAAATTTAATTGGTATGATTTTAGTAGGAAAAATTCAGATGGCGGCTTTGTCACGTGTTGATATGTATGGACAAAAGATGAATGATTTTTATTTGTATATCGACGAGTTTCAAAATGTTACTACGGATTCTATTGCATCTATTTTATCCGAAGCACGAAAATATCGATTGTCATTAAATGTTGCCCACCAGTATGTTTCGCAATTAGAAGAAAAAATTAGAGATGCTGTTTTCGGTAACGTTGGATCTATGGCGGTGTATCGTGTCAGTCCGGAAGATGCTGAATTTCTTTCTAAAAAATTTGCACCGACATTTACAGCGACAGATATTATGAAATTAGATAATTTTAATTCTTATGTCAGTATGTTGTTAAAAGGGGTGCCGACAAAACCATTTAACATGGAATGTCATTGGTCTATTATTCCTCCGGGGGACAAAGAATTAGCAGAGAAAATTAAACAGTTATCATATCTAAAATTTGGTCGACCAAGAGAAGAAGTTGAAGCAGAATTCATGCGAAAATTGCAAAATAATTAGCGTTTGCATATTTTCAAGGAAATAGCTATGATGGTGCTATATTAGAAAATAATCAAAAAAGAGGAGAAATCCTTGTATAATACGTATGGAAAAAGTAGAACGTTCATTGGTTGTATTAAAACCAGATACTGTGCAACGAGGTATTGTTGGTGAAATTATGACTCGTTTTGAAAAAACTGGTCTTAAAATCATTGGTGTAAAAATGTTGAAGCCAGATTATGATCATTATTTTCATCACTATGAAAATATTGGGAAAATGGTATCACGTCGGGGAAAAGAGGCTTTTGATGTTACTTTGGACATGATGAATGAAGGTCCGGTTGTAGCTTTGGTGTTAGAAGGTGTTGAAGCCGTTGCTCTTATCCGAAAAATGGTTGGTGCTACAGAACCAAAAAGTGCTGCTCCAGGAACCATTCGTGGAGATTATGCACACACAAGTTTTGGTCATGCTGATGTAAAGAAAAAAGGTATTGCTAATATTGTTCATGCATCAGGTGATGTAGAAGAAGCTAATCAAGAAATCGCTCATTGGTTTAGTGAATCAGAATTGTATTCATATCAAACTGTTCACGAAAAATTTACTCAGTAATTTTTTGTGTAAAAAATTTAAGTCATGTTTTTTTTACCTTGTCGACTTCACAAAAAAAATGCACTTGCTATAATGTAAATATGGTTATTGTTAGGTAATGACCTTAGAACAAACTTTTTTAGGGAGTTTCGATAATAAAATACAAATGTATTATATTTCTGACACCCACGTTATGTTCCAAGCTTTGGTCATTTCTCTCAACAATAGCCATAACAAGATACCGTCCTTTGTGGACGGTTTTTTGTTTCCTTTTTATGTGGGTCGGGTTATACTATGTGTGTGAATATTTCAATTTCATTATTGCGCTTATCTGTTTTTATATTATTGGGTATTACCATTATTCATGCCTCTGCAACTGGTTTGTATTGGTATTGGTCACTAAGTCATTTTGATACCATTATGCATGTTTTGGGTGGATTTTGGGCATTTCTTTTTCTGTCGTCGCTGTTTTTGGGCAATACCATACAAGAACATAAGCAATTATTTACTAAGAAAAAATGGATTATATTCATGGGGGTTATTATTATTGTATTTGGATGGGAAATGATTGAATGGTTTTTTGATACTGTTGTATATCGTCAAAATATTTGGCAACCACATATGGCAGATTCCGTAAAAGATGTTATTGCTGGGTTGTTGGGTGCATTGGGGGCATATCTTTTTATTCAGTATAAATTTAAAAAATAGACTTAATATATGAAACATGTAAACACAGCACAATCACCTGATCAAGCAACCGTTACCTGTCATGGTGGTGCGGGTTCAGTAACAGGAGCTAATTTTCTTTTTCAATATGGCGATCTTTCAGTGTTGATTGATTGTGGAATGATGCAGGGTGATGAAAATGCATTTGATTGGAATCGTAAACCTTTTGATTATGATGTTTCGTCTATTGATTTTCTAGTGGTTACACATGCGCACATGGATCATATTGGACGTATACCAAAATTAATTCACGATGGGTTTCGTGGGGTTATTTATTCTACCTTGCCCACACGCGATCTTGCAAAATTAATGCTTCAGGATGCATTACATCTTATGACACAGGAATCTCTGGAAAGAGAAGTGGAGCCGTATTTCACCTCAGAAGATGTTGATATGACATTTACTCTTTGGAAAACAGTTTCTTATCATACGGTGGTGCCATTTACACCAGACTGCTCGTTTCAATTATTTGATGCTGGGCACGTGTTGGGATCTTCGATGATGCGATTGTCTTGTCATGAATCGGTATTTTTATTTACGGGTGATTTAGGGAATTCTCCGTCGCCATTATTAAAAGATACCGAAATTGTAGACGGCGTGCACTATGTTTTCATGGAAAGTGTCTATGGTGACCGAGACCACGAGGGTGTTTCTGATAGATCTCTTCTGTTAGAACGAGCCATAGAAGACACTGAGCGTCAGCAGGGTATATTGTTAATTCCGGCATTTTCTCTGGAAAGAACCCAGGAATTATTATTTGAATTGAATGCTTTGGTGGAACAAAATCGTATCAAATCTATTCCTATGTATCTGGATTCTCCTTTGGGAATTTCTGTAACTGATGTATATCGACGGTCACGAGAATATTTCAATGACACAGTCCAAAAGGCCTACGAGCATGATAAGGACGTTTTCTCATTTCCTCGTCTACATATGACTCCATCTATTGAAGAATCAAAAGCAATTCTCAAAGCACCAAATCCAAAAATTATTATTGCGGGTTCTGGGATGTCTCATGGAGGAAGAATCATACACCATGAATTACATTTTCTTTCTGATCCGAAAACTATCTTGTTGATGGTGGGATACCAAGCAGCCGGAACATTGGGAAGATTGTTGGCAGATGGTGCAAAAAAGGTAAAAATTTTCAAAGAAATAGTTCCTGTAAAAGCAGAAGTTCGTATGATCACTGGATATTCAGGACACAAGGGTGCATCGGAATTATTAAATTTTGTTGAACAATTAGGGAATTCTGTTTCTGATGTATATTGTGTAATGGGTGAAATATCGTCAGCTTCGTTTTTGGCTCAGCGTATTCGTGATTATCTGGGAGTCAAATCTCATGTTCCAGATGAAGGGGATGTAATTACTCTTTCGATTCATAAAAAAGTTTGATATGATAAACAGTATGGAAAAAAATACATCCGAACATAGTTATACTATTGCAATCTCTGGCGCCGCCGATACTTCTTTGTGTGGAGAAGATGCTATGCCGCTGGCTATGCAGTTGGGTCAAGAACTAACTGCACATGGAGTGACAGCGATTCTGGGGGCTGTAACGGGATTTCCATTGTGGGTTGCAAAAGGGGTTCATGATTCAGGTGGAACGACTATTGGATTTTCTCCAGCAGCGGGAAAACGTGATCATGTTGAAATCCACCGACTGCCAACGCATTTTTTTAATACTATTGTATATACTGGTTTTGGATATGCTGGGTCTAATTTGCTGATGATTCGTTCTGCGGAAGCTGTTATTATTGGTTGTGGTAGGGTGGGGACGATTAATGAACTTACTATTGCATTACAAGAAAAAAAGCCTATTGGTATCCTGCAGGGCCCATGGAAAACAGATGAATTTATCGAACAATTACTGAATGAAACACGGTATGCCCACAGGGAATTAGTTCTCTTTGATGATGATCCTAGACGCCTTGTAGAACGCATCTTGAAAAAGATACGAGAACAAGAACAGGGGAAATAATCTATGATATAAACAAAAAACCGCCAATGGCGGGTTTTTGTTTATAAGGAGATTTAAGCAACAGTATTTACTATCTCTGTAAATATTGATGGATGTTCTTCGGCTAGGGTAGCAAGCATTTTTCGGTTCAAAAGAATGTTTTTTGTTTTCAGATTTTTGATGAAAACACTGTATGACATTCCATGAGCTCGAACTCCTGCATTGATATTTACTGTCCAAAGTTTTCGGAAATCAGCTTTCTTGTCTTTTCGGTGAGCAAAAGCATGTGTTCCAGCTTTTCGTAAAGCAACTTTTGCTTCTCGTTCTTTTGTACTTCGTCCAAATCGAAAACCTTTCGCTGCCTTTAGGACATTGCGACGTCTCTTCATTGAAATTGTTCCTCTTTTTACGCGTGACATATATGAAAATTATTTACTGTATAAGGTTATTTAACAGAATGGTGTGGCAAATTTTGTTGCACAACCTTTTTTGTTAAGGTGATAACTCGGGGTACTTTTCCGGCCAGTTGTTTTACTCGTCGCATTTTTGCGTTTAGGTGATTGAAACCAGATTTACGAGCAATAACTTTACCGTTTTTGGTAACTTTGAGTCTTTTTATAAATGATTTGTTTGTTTTTTGGCTAGACATATGTTTGTGTAATAATGTTGTTGTTATATCGCTTCTGTTGAAATTACTGGTTTCTTTGTTTCTTTTTCAAGAATGGTGACAAATCCTTTTGGTCCTTTTTTGATATCATGAGCCAATTTGTATGGTTCGCTAATCAGGGCCAGAATTCTCTTCATACGGTCTTTAAGAAAAGTCTCATCCATATATTTCGTTCTTCCAACGAGAAAGAGTTCTAACTGAATGCGATGTCCTTCTTTTAACCACTCTGAAGCTTTTTTAGCCTTAAGAGCTAAATCGTGTTCACCTGTACCTATCTTGATTTGCACAATCTTTGTTTCCGTAGATTGTTGCTTTGCCTTTTTTTGTTTTTTCCCTTCTTCGTATTTATAACGACCGTAGTCCATTATTTTTGCGATAGGGGGAACTGCTTTTGGAGAAATTTCAATAAGGTCTTGACCTAATTCTTTTGCTTTCGCCAATGCTTCACTAAAAGACATGATACCTAAATTTGCACCCTCGCTATCTATGATACGTAATTCATTTGCACGAATTGTTTCATTGATACGAACGCGATCTGTGGTGTTTTTATTCTTCAAGGTAGATATAACGTTATTATTGCTTGTAAGCTCTGCCATTCTAGCTTATTTTTCTTTCTTTGTAAAGACCTTTAGGTATAAAAAGAGCTATCTGTAGGGTATTGACAAATAGTTTCATATATGCTATGATGTAATTATGAATAATATATCAATCGCAAAAATACATACAGCAGTTTTCTTGGCTTTTATGGCTATAGGTATTGCACTATTTGGCGGTATTCAGGTTGCATCTGCTGCTATGCCTGAAATTTCCACCTACCCTTCTTCTGAAATAACCAGCACTACAGCCGTTTTTTCTGGGGTTGTTTTTGATACAGGAAACCAATCAACTACTGCGTGGTTTGAATATGGTACTTCTCCTTCATCTTTGAACCGTACTGCTGGGTTATCTGGTGTATATCAAAAGCCTGAAAATAGAAAAGTAAAAGTTAAAAACCTTGAACCTGGCACTACATATTATTACCGTCTTGTTGCTGAAAACGCCGAAGGGGTGACCCGAGGACAACGATACGAATTAAAAACTTTGGAAACTGATGTCGTTGCATCTACTAATACTTCATCTCAATCTAATGGAAATAGTACAGGAGCTGGATTCTTCTCTGGAAACAATTCGGATAATGATTCAGATAATCAATCTACTACGAATAATGCTAATGCAAATACTAACTCAAATTCAAATGGAAATGGATCGTCTACAAATTCTGGTGGATCAAATTCTTCTTTGAACCTAAATACGAATACTACATCAAATACTGTTGATTTTTCAAAACAAGATTTAGTTGGTGAATCAAAATATTCTCGATTGTCTATCGAAAATGGTGTAGAGACTGTGTTTCCTGGAGAAACATTTACCTATCGTGTGGTGTATCACAATAAAACAACTGCAGATGTCGAATCAGCAAAATTAGTAATTTCGATACCAGAAGGTTTTGAAATCTTGTCATTCTCGAAAGGATTACATGAACCAGAATCATCAGTGATTACGGTACAATTGGGAACCATCGAAGCAAAATCAACTGACGAAGTAACTGTATTAGTACGTGCAAACTCTGCTCTTGAAAACTATGTTGTTGCAACTGCTGAATTAACTGTCGCTGTTGGTGATGATCAATCTGTTGATACCGTTCGTGCACGTGACGTTGATGCGTACGGAACAGGTTCATCTTTGGGATTAGGTGCAAATGCATCTGGTGCAGGGATTTTTGGAAACATTATTCTGATTTTATTTATCGTACTTGTTGTAGGTGCCATTATTGTAATAAGTTCTCGTGTTATTATGAAAAAGCGTTTAGCACAAAAGACAGAATACAAATCAGAAGATCTTAACTAATATATCTCTTGAAAACAAAAACCGTCATGATGGCGGTTTTTGTTTTTGTAATATATTTACCCAAAGTATGCTAGTATCTTGGTATGATAGAAAAATTCTTTCTCTATAAACATTCTGGTGAAACCCCGTTGTCATGTATGGATCGGTTTCGGATATCTTTTCCCGAATATACGGATGTACCCATGACCTATGCCGGAAGATTGGATCCACTGGCATCGGGACTATTATATATTTTGACAGGGGGATCATGTAAACAAAAAGATGATTTTCTGGGTAAAGACAAAGAATACCAGGTTGATATTCTGTTGGGCATAGGAACTGATACGCATGATCCATTGGGAGTTGTAGGGCAGAGTACTCCTGGGGGATTAATTTCACTACAAACCATCGAAAAGAAATTGCAATCATTTCAGAAAACCTTTGAACAACAATATCCCGCATATTCTTCAAAAACAATAGACGGTAAACAATTGCATACTCATGCACGAAAGGGCACCATTACCGAAGATGATTTACCTACACATACGGTAACGATACACACCATACAGGTGGTTGATTTTTATGTAGTACCCTTGGAAGAAATAGTACAAAAAGCAAAAGATAAAATACGAATAGTGTCTGGGGATTTTCGTCAGGAAGAATCAATTCAATCATGGGGTGCATTATTAGAAAAATATAATGCTGATTCATTGTATCCTGTGGTGCGTATTTCCGCGTATGTTTCTTCTGGGACGTACATGCGACAATTGTCATATGATGTAGGTAAATCTTTGGGTATTCCTGCATTGGCATGGAATATTGTGCGTACAAAGATTTTTCTATAAATAAAATCTCCTTGGAATAATTCCAAGGAGATTGGTTGTGCGAATCATACAGCGATGTCACACATTGCATGAATTTGTTCTTGTTCTTTTGTTGTTGGTTCTTCGAACCTGGTGAATAAATTACCATCATACACAAAAAAAAGATTCCAGAATTATCTGCCCTAGATCATTGATATTTGGGCATCTATGTTGAAAATGTCCCGAGATAATCAGCACTCTTTTTGACAAGGTACCTATCTCTTCTTGTGATAGGGAATGCATCCAATCTAGATGCTCTTTCTTTATTCCTTCCCTTTGAAAGAGGGATTCAGGGAAATGAATACCGCACATAAGTAAGGCAAAATCTGTGTGTATATGATTGCCCGATTGTTTGTTTTTTTGTATCAATAGCTCAAACGCATCGCGTTCTAGTTGATTGACCCAAAAATCACAAGACAATGCAGATGTAGGAATGTATGGAATCAAATGAAATTTAGGATTAGAAACATTCGTTCCATAAATTCTCAATTCATGCAAAATTCCACCAGGTTGCAATTCGAAAGGTACATGTGTCATTAATTTCCAGTGTTGGTTCGTTTATATAATTACATGTATCAATGAATATGTCAAAATTTTTCTTTACAAGAAATACATTTGCACCCAACTGGTTGAATCATTCTTTTAAAATAATCTTTACCATAATGATAGGTTATTTCTTCGCCCGATTTGATCGATTTTTTTGCACGTATGTATATTCTATCTGTTTCTTCGTCATGTTCAGCTTCGGCATTTGGTTTACACGCATGGTTCATGTATCGTCCTGTGTTGTGACGTTTAGTTCCGTCTATGGTCAGATTTTCGTTTACTTCGAATAAATATTTGCCTCCACGTTTTTGTGCCTCTGCATCGGTGATGCGATCCCCAGTGTATTCAATCACCAGTTCACCTTTTTTAAAATCTGATGTTGCAAATAATCCAAGACCAGCGGACGATCTTTTCACTGCTATTTTTTTAGATGTATTTTTTTTATTCATAAGAGACAGTATACCAAATGATATAAAATAAAACATGTAGTATATAAAAAAAGGGACCCTTTGAAATAGGGTCCCCTTTGTTTAAAACAGGCGTAGCTGAACTGATTTACCAGAAGGTTGTTCATTGTAATAGTTATTCCAACGTTCAATGATTTCCCATAAATAAATGTCTGCTTGGCCTACCTGTTTCCATTGTATAGAATGAGATGTTTTGAACTTTTCGTTACATTTCTTGAGTCTTTTCAAGATAAATGATTTTTGTAATCCAGAACATTCCTTCTTTTTCAATTTCAAAAATTGTTTTAATTCCTTTAGATCTTTCATGGCAAAGAGCTTTTGGTT
>CAZAZY010000018.1:0-13494 GCA_964489785.1 uncultured Candidatus Saccharibacteria bacterium | reverse complement strand
TGCACTTTTCAGTTACTTGAATAATAGACTTGTTGTTCAAATTTTCTTTGGGGGGCGATGTGAAAAATTTTCATTTAAATTTTCTGTAGATTTTAAATCTGACATTTCCTCATCAAAAAAGGTTTTGGCAGGTTTGCAAAAAGTGATTTACGAAGTGCCATATGTATCACCTGTAGAAGGTACACTGAATAATTTCGTTTTTGCAATTTTGAGAAGTGAAGTTATCAGACGTCTCAGGGGAGCGTTTGCAGAAATAAAAGTAATTGATGTTTTGCAAGAAGATTTGAAGAAACCAGCACATTTGCGTGTTTTAAAATCAGTTATAGATTATATCCCTGCGGATACTAATACTGACAAAGGGGGGATTGATCTTCGACTTGTTGTGAAAACTCCAAGGGGAAGGGAATTTCTTCCTATTGATATAAAATCTTATGAAAATGGATTGCTTACCGTGAAAAAAGATGTTGCTGGTCTGTTTGTTGACGAGCTCATGACCGATAAGGTTATTCTTCACAAAATAAATACTCTTGCGGAGGGGCTCGAAAACCGTGAATATCTGCGAATCTGAGAAGCGATAAAGGGGGGCATCACAATGATGTCACCCCTTTTTTATTTTGTCGTTCTCGTGTAGTATCAATAGTATATGAACAAGAAAAAGACAATTTTTGTCGGCGTCTCTGGCGGAGTGGATTCTTCGGTCACCGCCGCTCTGTTGCAACAGCAAGGATATGATGTTGTTGGGGTTTTTATTCGCACCTGGCAACCAGATTTTATTGAATGCACATGGCGTGATGATAGACGCGACGCAATGCGGATATGTGCACATTTGGGAATACCTTTCTTGGAATGCGACCTTCAGGAGATATATAAAAAAGAAGTCGTAGATATTTTTATTCAAGGGTACAAAGATGGCATAACACCCAACCCAGATATTTTATGTAATAAATATATTAAATTTGGAGCTTTTTATAATTGGGCAATGAATATGGGCGCAGATATGGTTGCAACGGGTCACTATGCACAATCATCCATGGATGTTTCTCCATTACTGCGTGGCGTTGATATCGCAAAAGATCAATCATATTTTTTATGGGCAGTTTCTCAGAATCATTTTCAAAATATATTGTTTCCATTGGGTGGATTAGAAAAAAAAGACGTCCGTGCGTTGGCAGAAAAATTTGGACTACCTACAGCGCAAAAAAAAGATTCACAAGGAATCTGTATGCTGGGTGACGTTGATGTAAAAACTTTTCTACAACATTTTATTACGGTAAATTCTGGTAATGTTACAGATGAACAGGGGCAGGTCGTAGGCCAGCATGATGGTGCAGTATTGTATACCATCGGAGAACGTCATGGATTTATGATAACAGAAAAAAATACTACTCGCGAACCTTATTATATTATTGATAAAAATATACAAGAAAATACATTAATCGTATCTCATACCCCGCCTTCTTTTAGTAATGTCGGGGAAGATGATTATTGGTATGCATGTCATCTGTCTGATATCAATCAGTTAGGTGATTGGGAAAATAACAAAGATATGCAATGTCAGGTGCGATATCATGGTTCATTATATGATGTACAAATACAATCTATCCTAGATACAAAATCCGTTGTACATATCAAGGGATCAGGATTGGTTTCCATAGGGCAGTCAATTGTTTTATATTCTGGGCAATATTGTTTGGGTGGAGGTATATTGCAATCAATACAACGCATGTAACTATTGTTTTTACAGGCAAATTCAGTCATACTGGTGGTATATGGAAATGATGACATTAGATATTTGGGATACTGTGATGCGATTAGGTGTCGCATTGTTATTAGGATTGGTATTAGGTTTGGAACGTGTTTTTGCAAATAAATCAGCTGGCATGCGTACGTATGGTTTGGTTGCTATGGCGTCAGCATTTTTTGTGTACACATCGCAATTAGTTGCGATCCAATATATCGGGGTAGAAGGTTTTACTTTTGATCCGCTTCGGGTGGCGGCGCAAATTGTTGTTGGGGTTGGATTTCTTGGGGCAGGTATGATTGTATTTCAAAATAATCATATTTCTAATTTAACCACCGCGGCGGGATTGTGGGTTGCAGCCAGTATTGGTATGGCATCAGGCTTTGGATTATTTGTAGAAGCAGTTATTGTGACTATCTTTGCATTGATTACTCTTGTCGTTTTTTCATTTATTGAACGACCATTGCGAAAAAAAATAGGAGAAAAGAATGATATAGAGAGTTAAAAGAAAAACCACTCAAAGGTGGTTTTTCTTTTTGAATTTGACTTAATCTATCTTTGCTATATAGTAAAAAACTAAAGTGTTAAATCAAAAGTTGTACCACGTAAAATCATGACGTCATGGCTGTATCAGAGAACTTACCTAAAAATAAGATTGTTTTCTATGTTGATTGGGATTCAATCCCTAATCAAGAATTAAAAAGAATACAATATTATTTTCAAGATCCATCAAGCGATTCTAAAAATCCAAGATTCATAGGACAATATGCAACAAATACTATGGGTTCTTTTACAAAAGAAACTCTTGATAACTGGATTGTCAATAATCAGATTATAGAATTGCCAAAGCCTTTAAGTCTTGATTCAGTGAATGATCTTTGGTTGGGATCCGATGGGCACCTTTATACTGGTTATGGCTGGGCACCATGGGAAAATAAAACCCTGGTGCTCAAAGATTTTTTGTCTTACAAAAAATAGTAGGGCAGTATTTCAAAAGACCTCCCCTGGGAGGCTTTTTTTATTACCACATTTCTGATATAGTCTCTGCATGCAATCACATGAAATACGACAACGGTTTTTAGATTTTTTCGCAAAACGCGGACACGCTATTTTGCCGTCGGCATCACTGGTGCCTGAAAATGATCCATCAGTGTTATTTAATACGGCTGGTATGCAACCGCTCGTGCCGTATCTGATGGGGCAAAAACATCCTTTGGGAAATCGTCTTGCAAGTTGTCAAAAATGTGTACGAACAGGGGATTTGGATGATATTGGTGATAATCGACACTTTTCTTTTTTTGAAATGTTGGGTAATTGGTCATTGGGAGACTATTTTAAAAAAGAAGCAATAGAATGGAGTTATGAATTTTTAACGGATAAAGAACACGGTCTCGGGCTTGATCCAACGCGACTCGCGGTAACTATCTTCGAAGGTGACGAAAATGCTCCATATGATCAAGAGTCAAAAGATATTTGGCTCTCTCTTGGTATTCCCGAACATCGCATTTATGCATTGCCAGCTGGTGATAACTGGTGGAGCCCAGGAGATAATGGTCCATGTGGTCCGTGTAGTGAAATGTTTTATGACATGGCCGGGGAATTTGTCGGTAAAGAAATTTCGCACAATGATTTTTTGCAATTGATAGAACAAGAAAAATTTATTGAAATCTGGAATGATGTATTCATGGAATATGAAAAACGTGAAGGCAAAGTTATTGGTAAATTAGCGCAAAAAAATGTTGATACTGGAGCAGGATTGGAACGATTGACGGCAGTAATGCAAAGCAAAAATACGGCGTATGATACGGATTTGTTTAAAGATATTTTTGAATATATAAAAGATAACAGTAAAGATGCATTCGATGTAATTCCAGCAAGAATAATTGCTGATCATGTAAGAACTGCAACATTGATGATTTCGGATGGTGTTATTCCTGGAAATAAAGATCAGGGTTATGTTCTGAGAAGATTAATACGAAGAGCTTTGGTGCAAGCAAATAAAATACAGTCTGGTTATTCTATACTTATGGGATTGCAAAGTACGTTTGTTAGTCGGTATGAAAAAATATATAACAATTTAAAGCAAAACCCAGTGCATCAATATGAGATATTTATCAAAGAAATAGAAAAATTTCAGAACACACTTCATAATGGTTTGAAAGAATTCGAAAAAGGGATTGATCCTTTTATCCTTGCAACTACGTATGGTTTTCCTATTGAACTTACTGAAGAACTTGCAAAAGAGCGTGGTATTAACATTGACCGCGCAGATTTTGATACAAAAATGTCAGAGCACCAAAAACTTTCTCAATCAGCTTCTGCAGGTATGTTCAAAGGCGGTCTTGCAAATACGAATGAAAAAACGGTGCAACTCCACACGGCTCATCACTTGCTGTTATCTGCATTGCAACAAGTCCTTGGGCCCGAAGTGAAACAACGGGGAAGTAATATCACCGAAGAACGTCTTCGCATAGATTTTGTCTTTGACCGAAAAATGACCGACGAAGAAAAAGCTCAGGTGGAAAAAATCGTCAATGAAAAAATCCAAGCAAAACTACCTGTAGTTCGCAAAGAAATGAAACGCGAAGAAGCTGAACAAATCGGGGCGCAAATGGAATTTGGTGCAAAATATCCTGATACGGTTTCTGTGTATATGATTGGTGGGGAAGACGCGCACGCTTTTTCAAAAGAATTTTGTGGTGGACCTCATGTGCAAAATACCAGCGAACTGGGAACATTTAAAATACAAAAAGAAGAAGCTTCATCTGCAGGAATTAGACGTATCAAAGCAATTTTGGAATAATAAAAATCTTTTCCATCTTTTCTCTTTTTGTGTACATGGTATACTGTCAGTATGAATATATTCTCGTTTCTATCGGGCAAGAAAAAAGATGATCTCATTGCGATTTTTGATATTGGCAGTTCTCATGTCACGGGTGCGTTGGTTCAATTTTCATCTCAATCTTCTGTTCGTCCACATATTCTTGTCAGTAAAAGCTTCTCTATTCCTGTGCGTGAAGATCCCAGTTATGATCAATTGGTAAAGGGAACATTAAATACCATAGAAGAAGTAGCTCGATTTTTGGAATCAAAACATCTGGGATCTCCACAAAACATTATTTGTGTTTTGGGTGCACCGTGGTATACAGCGCATACACGAACAGTTTTGATACAAGAACAAACTCCATTTGTATTCTCGAAAAAATTTGCTGACGCCCTTGTCACAAAAGAGCTTGGCCTTATTCAAAAAGAACTCAACATCACATCAGATCAGATGCTTTTGGAAAATAAAACAGTATCAGTAAGACTAAATGGTTATGAAACCAGGGAACCGTTAAATAAAAAAACAAAAAATGTTTCCCTTTCGTTGTTTACCAGTTTTATGCCAAAAGACGTACATGATTTAATTCAACAAAAAATACATACCTTTTTCCACCGGACTCCTATTATACACACCTCTTTGTTTTCTCATACAACATTATTAAAAGACATGTTTCCTGATGACCGTGATTATGTGTTGGTGGATGTATCAGGAGAAACGACCGAATGTTCTATTATGCGTGATGGTGTATTAATTGAATCACATTCATTTCCTATTGGTACAAATCATATTGTTCGGGCAATTATGCAAGCCGAGAAAAAATCCTACACATTGGCACAGCAATTATTTACCATGTATCTTACCGATGTGTTGCATGGTGTACATAATGCGCGTATTGATGCTTTATTATCTACCGTGCGTTTGGATTGGCAAAATCATATTCAGCAAATTTTTGGATTATTTGCAAAACGTTTATTATTGCCTGATCAAATATTTCTTTTTGGAAATAAGCATACAATGGCGTGGTATCAAGATATTCTTGATACGGATGTATTTCATCACATTACGTTTACGCACAAGAAATTTAAAATTACACCCATCAATCCTGCGTTGGTACACTCATTGTGTACCTTTGAAGATGGTGTTTCTCGTGATACTTGTGTTATGATAGATACAGTTTTCACCCATTATTACATCTATAAAAAATAATCCATAATCCTATGACAAAAAAATTAATCCGAGACATCCAACCATCCCAAAGAATTCGTGCGAAAATAGATGCGCGGGGTACTTCTGAAAAATCAGAACCTAGAGAAAGAATCGAACCTGTTGTAAAAAGACCAACACATAATCACAATACTGTAAAAAATTCTCGGTTGAATCCTGTGAAAAAGAGTTTGATTATGTTCGTCGGAATTCTCTTTGTAGGGATTTTTGCGTGGTCTTTGTTTGCCACAGCAGTTGTTGCGGTGACTCCTCGTTCTCAGGAATTGGAAATACGAAATTTGGAACTTGTTCTCCAGAAAAAGGATGGTGATTTGTTGTATCATGAAATAGTAATAGAAGAAACTGAATCTATTTCTATTCCTGCAACAGAAACAAAATATCAAGAAGAAAAAGCTTCAGGTACTATTACCGTATTTAATGCACATGGAACCAGTCCTCAACGATTATTAGAAGAAACCCGATTTGAATCTCCTGACGGAAAAATTTATAAAACTGCAAAAGGTGCAGGTGTAACAATTCCAGGCGGTAAAACCCAGGGTGGGAAATTAATCCCAGGATCTTTGGATGTCGTTGTATATGCTGATCAACCAGGTCAAGAATATAATATTGGATTTTCTGACTTTACGATCCCTGGTTTCAAGGGGACTTCAAAAGAAAAAACTTTCTATGCTCGATCCAAAACAGAAATTGCAGGTGGGTTCAAGGGTGAAAGGGTAATCATCCCAGAAGAATCAATTATTCTCAGTGGTAAGAAATTAGAAACCACATTGCGTGAAAAATTGGATATGCAATTAGATGCACAAGTTTCATTAGATTTCTTTGTTCCGACAAAAGATGGATCTCATATCGAACTACCACCTATTGAACGTGTTGATGTCCCTGGGGAAGCTTTAGAATTGAAACAAAAGGGTATTCTGCGTGCACCAGTGATCGATCGAAAAGAATTTAGTATGGCTATTGCAAATGCGTCTTTGCCAGAAGAACAAAAAGGCGTAGGTCGTATTGTGAATCTAGATGATTTGACTTATATATTTACTTCTACAGAAGCAGCACCTGAAACTATAGTGGTTACTATTTCTGGGTTAGGGAATTTGGTGTGGGATATCGAAGAGCAAGAAATACTGTCATTAATAGAAAAGACAAAAAAGAAAAATATTTCAACCGCTCTTCAAAATATGGAGGCTATTATCCAAGCCGAAGTATCTATTCGACCGTTTTGGCGTTCGAAACTGCCCAAAAAAGAGAAAATTCATATTATTATTAATAATCCCCAGGCATAGTTCTTGACAATAGGATTCCTTTTTGATAAGATACTATACGTTCTCAAATGGATAATGAAACTTCACAAAAAGTAACCGGAACAGTAACGGAGGCGCTTCCTAATGCGCTTTTTCGCGTACAACTTGAAGATGGTACATTACTTCTTTCTTACCTTGCTGGCAAGATGAGATTGTACCGAATCAAAGTTTTAATTGGTGATACTGTCGAAGTTTTAAAAGATCCATACGGAGGGAAGGGCAGAATTACTCGTAGATTGTAATAATTGTTCTCTACATACTTATTCAACATGAAAGTTAGATCATCAATCAAAAAAATTAATGCAGATGATAAAATTGTCCGAAGAAACGGACGTTTATATCGTATTAATAAAAAATTGCCTCGAAACAAGGCTCGTCAAGGTTAATCATTTTATATTTTATTTATATGCGACTTTTTGGTATTACACTTCCTGAAAACAAAACTATCGACTATGCTCTGACTTCATTGTTTGGTGTAGGTTTGTCTCGTTCTCGTGCTATTTTGAAACAAGTTGGTGTCGATGCTTTGACAAAAACAAAAGATATTTCTGATGAACAAGAATCAAAAATACGTACTATTGTTGAAGAAATGACTCTTGAAGGAAACCTCAAGCGACAAATTAGCCAAGATATCAAACGACTCAAAGATATCCAAAGCTACCGAGGTTCACGTCATGCAAAAAGTTTACCAGCTCGAGGTCAGCGAACAAAGACAAACTCTCGTACGGTACGTGGTAACAAACGTGTAACGATGGGTTCTGGTCGAAAAACTGCTGATAAGAAATAATAGATAATTAATCACTGTATGGGAAAAAAACGTATTGTAACTCAAAAAGGTCAAGGTGTAGATCAGGGAATGAAAGCCCGGTCTCTTGCTCGTGCCATCAAGAGAAAACTAGTATCTGGTGTTATCCATGTTGAATCAACTTTTAATAATACAAAAATGGTTCTTGCTGATAAACAAGGAAACACATTAGCGTGGTCATCTTCAGGAGCTTTGGGATTCAAAGGTGCTAAAAAGGGAACACCATTCGCCGCTGCAAAGGTGGGAGAATTGTTGGGAGAAAAAGCTCAGATGATTGGTATCACCGAAGTAGATGTTGTGATCAAAGGTATTGGATCTGGTCGTGAATCAGCAGTACGTGGTTTTATTTCAAAAGGTATTGAATTATCTGTATTACAAGATAGAACACCAGTACCACACAATGGGGTGCGTTCTAAAAAAGCTCGTCGCGTTTAAGAAATATAATTGTCTACTATGTTATTGAAGAAAAAATACAAATTAGCTCGTCGTCTTGGTGCTGGAATCCACGAAAAGACACAGTCTCAAAAATTCATGCTTTCACAAGCACGAAAAGCAAAAGTTCGTGGAAAACGAGGAAAACCTTTGACTGACTATGGTCGTCAATTGATCGAAAAACAAAAAGTTCGATTTACCTATGGTGTCAGCGAAAAGCAATTTTCTAACTATGTAAAAATGGCTACAGAAAAAACAAAGAAAGGTGTAAGTCCTTCTGAAGAACTATTTGTTGCATTAGAAATGCGTCTTGATAATATTGTATACCGAACTGGTTTGGCTAGTACTCGACCTTTGGCACGACAGTTAGTTTCTCATGGGCACATTACCGTAAACGGACGAAAATCAACCATCCCTTCTCAGATGATTAAAATGGGTGATAAAGTATCTGTTCGTGACGCGAGCAAATCAAAAACAGTTTTCCATGATGCTGAAAAGAAATTAAACAGTCATCAATCTCCAAAATGGTTGCAGGTTGATTCAGCTGCTTTAACTTCTGTAATGAAAGAAAGACCGATTCTTCAAGATTCTGAATTGCAATTTGGTACAGTAATCGAATTTTATAGTCGATAGTTTTAACAACATTACGAGCTTAAGGAACTTTTTTATAGTTATGTCATCACAACACATCGTGCTCCCATCAAAATTAACTGTTGTTCAAGATACTGCAACATCAGGAACATACGAAATCGAAGGATTGGCTCCAGGGTATGGTCATACACTGGGGAATTCATTGCGTCGTATTATTCTTTCTTCTCTTGCAGGTTCGGCTATTACCTTGGTTCGTGTGCAAGGTGCTTCGCATGAATTTTCTGTTTTAGATGGCGTAAAAGAAGATGTTATTAATATCATTCTTAATTTGAAACAAGTACGTTTCCGTTTGGATATTGATGGACCTCAGACTATTCGTTTGAAATCAAAAGGAGTCGGTATGGTTGATGCATCTGCATTTGAATTGCCTGCAGGAATCGAAGTAATGACACCTAATCAACATATCGCAGAGATAACATCAAAGACTGGTTCTTTGGATATCGAAGTAGTAATTGAATCTGGTCTAGGATTTGTTCCGAAAGAAATGCATCACAAGGAAAAAGCTGATATCGGTAGTATTGCAGTTGATGCAGTATTTACACCAATCCGACGTATGAACTACGAAGTAGAAAACATGCGTGTTGGAGACCGAACAGACTTTAACAAGCTTCGTTTAAATATTGAAACAGACGGTTCTATCGCACCAAAGGAAGCTTTGGAAAAATCATTGTTAACTATGTTGACTCAAATCAAAGCTGTTTTAGATTTGAAGGAACTACCACCTATGCCACAACCTGATGTGAATCAGGGGCAAGAAGGGAAAGGTTCTTCTTCTGCAGACGATCTTGATCTGAGCGATGTATTGAAAACTCGTGTTGATAATTTGAATCTTTCAACACGAACTTTGAATGCTTTGACTAACGCAAGTATCCGAACAATCGGTGGTATCGTTCGAAAGACCGAAGCTGATTTATTGGAACTTGATGGAATCGGAGCAAAAGGTGTAGACGAAATTAAGAGCATGCTTGCAGATTACGACTTGTTTTTAAAATAATAATCGTGTAAGCTAACGAAAGTACTATGAATCATCACAAAGCAAAACGAAAATTTGGAAGAACACGAAGTCAGCGGACAGCGCTTTTGCGTGGTTTAGCAATTTCTTTAATAGAACATGGACGAATAACAACTACTGATGCAAAGGCTCGTGAATTACGACCTTTTATCGAAGAAATTGTTACTCATGGTAAAAAAGCGACATTGGCATCTCGACGATTGATTATTTCACGTTTGGGTGGGAATGAAGATAATGCAAAGAAAATGGTTGACGTAATTGCACCACGTTTTATTGAACGACCAGGTGGATACACACGTATCTTGAAATTACCTCGACGTGCAGGAGACGCAAGCAAAATGGCAATTATTGAATTTGTTGGATAATAATTATTATGCAGAATATGAATACAAAAGAATATACAATAGACGCAACAGGGCAACCATTGGGACGTATTGCGACCCGTGTGGCTACTATTTTGCGTGGAAAAGATACTCCGGGATTTCGTACAAACATTGTTGCTGATGTTCGTGTATTAATTACGAATGCTAGCAAAATGAAAATCACTGGTTCAAAAATGAAACAAAAAACATACTCTCGATATTCGGGATACCCAGGAGGTTTGAAACAACCAACAATGACACAAGTTGTAGAAAAGAAAGGATACAAACAAATTTTAGAAACAGCAATCAAAGGTATGATGCCTGCAAACAAGCTACGTCCTTTGATTTTGAAAAAACTTACCATTAGCGAATAATAATGTTGTATGTCAGAAGAAAATAATATAGAAACAAATATCGTCGAAGAAGCTGAACAAAAACCAGTAGTTTTGGAATTAACTCCAAAGAAAATTGATGGTTACGTAGAAGTAATTGGACGACGAAAGACATCAACTGCACGTGTACGATTTGCAAATGCATCAAAAACATCAATCACTGTAAATGATAAAGATGCTTCAGAATATCTTAAAGTAGAAGAGTTGGTTAAAATCATTAACGAACCTTTTAAAAAAGTAGAATTCCCAGATGCTTTTAAAATCACTGTTCGTGTAGTAGGTGGGGGAGTACATTCTCAGGCAGAAGCAATTCGACATGGAATTTCTCGAGCTTTGGAAAAATTGTATCCACCTGTACGAAAGACATTGAAAGATTATGGATTCTTGAAACGAGATCCAAGATCAAAAGAACGACGAAAATTCGGACTTCGAAAAGCGCGAAAAGCGCCACAATGGTCAAAACGTTAATCTCTCTATTTTACAAACAAAAAACCACCATCGGTGGTTTTTTGTTTGGGTAAAATGTTGACCTTGTTTCTAAAATAGTGTAGTATATTTTTTGAACCAAAACACAAAAACAAGATGGACACATCAGACATTTTTTCTTTTACTAGGAATGGTATTACAGTAGAGTTTTTCAGAAAAGACCCCGTGGATACAAAATTTTCATTCCGTATCAAAGGGGATGAAGAAACCACCGCAAGATTGCTTGCTGGGTGCAAGCGAACCATGATTGCTAAAAGATCAATCAATCATGCACTGGGTGGAATATTTACAAAGATTAATCAAATTATTTCTGGTACAATCGAAGCACCCGTTTCTCAGGGTCTTGATGAGACTAGTAGATTTGTGCACATGTATCAGAAAAAATTTGGAAGGTCTCCCAAATTTCTGGAAACCAGAGAAGGTGTTTCCAGTGCAAGCCTTTATGGAATGCAGGTTATTACCCCAACCGGTGAAACTTTTTTGGGTGTTGGTAAAAGCAAGAAATCTGCCAAACTTGCTCTTGCCAAAGGTGCCTTGGAGTTACTTTCTGTGCCTCAATCAACCAACGAGCTGGTATAGAGATGTCCCTGTGTGCGAAGTACGCCCTGTCTACCTCAAAAAGGAGGCAGGGCTTTTTATATACAAAACCTGCATAGATTTTTATGCATGGTATACTATTTCTATGAATCCTATAAACAAAAAAATAATAATTCTTGCAAGTGTTGTGGTAATACTTTTAATCGTTGTTTTGATAACAAATAAAAAAGATACTTCAAAAGAAATACAAAATAATCAAAATGTTTCCATGCATGAATCTGTTATGTGTTATTCTTATGCAAAAGAAAATGATCGTGCTTGGTTGACCATGAAAATCACGGGTGATGCAATAAAAGGGGAATATCATAATCTTCCAGCGGAATCTGATTCAAAGATAGGAACATTTGAAGGGTATATGTATCCAGACGCGACAACATCCGAAGCGTTTGCTGATGTGTGGTGGTATAGTTTTGCCGAAGGTGTGTACGTTATGGAGCAATTACATCTTGGTTTTGATACTAATGGTGCAGCGGCTCTATTTGGTGAAATGATAGATCGTGGTGACGGTGTATATGTGTATAAAGATACCGAAAATTTAATAAAAGGATTTCAAATGTCACAAGTTGATTGTGATACATTGGATAAAAATGTGTCTTCCGGGTCTGTAATAGAAATAGAAGGGGATAATAATGTTGTTACACCAGCCCTTTCGGAAGGTGAAATGGTGGCATGTACGATGGATGCTATGATGTGTCCAGATGGTAGTTATGTAGGGCGTGTTGGTCCAAATTGCGCTTTTCAAGCGTGTCCCTGATCTTCATTAATAAACACATGGATCAATTTCTCGACACTAATATCTTTGTTTCAATTTTCCTACCCATTCTTATTGGGTTAGTGATGTATGTTATGGGATTGTCATTGACAGTGGCTGATTTCAAAAGACTTCTTGAATCACCAAAAGCCGTCGGTATTGGAATATTGGCCCAAATCATTGGAGCACCATTAATTGCGTTTGGTCTTGCACATATATTTAATCTAGATCCAATTCTCAGTGTTGGTCTTGTTCTTTTGGCATCGGTACCTGGTGGCCCTATGTCTAATTTCCTTACTTTCTTGGCTGATGCAGATGTCGCTTTGGGTGTTACTTTGACTGCGATAAATAGTATTGTCACTATCTTCACCATTCCTTTAATTGTAAACTTGGCAGCGAATTATTTTACAAGCACAACCTATGCATTGCATCTGCCATTTTGGGAAACAATTGTGCAAATTGCATTAGTGACGTTGCTTCCTATTATTCTTGGGTTAATAACGCATACGTATTTTTCAAATTTTTCAAATAAAGTATTAAAAGTTGCAAAAATCGTCACCCCTATTGTTCTGATTGCTGTTGTATTTACCGCTATGATTATTGAGCGAGAATTTTTTGTTGCGTTTGCAAAACAAGCAGCATTGATTGCCTCTGCACTGGCTGTGTGCATGTTTGCTTTTGGATATTTTATTGGTGCCCCATTTTGTTTGGGTAAAAAACAACGAGCGACATTAGGTATCGAAGTTGGTATGCAAAATGCCTCATTGGCGATTAGTATCGCTGTTTCTCCGTATCTGTTAAATGCTCCACAGGTTGCTATTGTACCATCGGCATATGGGTTTGTGATGAGCGTTATTGTGGTTGGCTACATATATTTGGTTACCCGAGAATCATCAATACAGGATAAAAGAAGAAATAA
>CAZAZY010000017.1:0-13678 GCA_964489785.1 uncultured Candidatus Saccharibacteria bacterium | reverse complement strand
GTGCCCGGAACTGGAATCGAACCAGCACCCCTTTCGGAACACGATTTTGAGTCGTGCGCGTCTACCAATTCCGCCATCCGGGCTGTGTGTATTATGATAACCTTTTTATCGTGTTGAAGTCTACCAACCTGCCTTTGCCGGCAGGCAAGCCTGTCTACCGACAGAGGTAGATTCCACAACCTTGGCTACATACACTATCATACTTATTTTTTATAAAAAATCAATTTTCATTTTTGAAATTTATTTGGTATACTTGTGTGCATGGGAAATCTCTATAGCAATTCTATTTTTTGGATCGATGTTGATAAAATAAATCCGAATCCATATCAACCTCGTCGTGAATTCGATGAGGCTCGTTTGCAAGAATTGGCAGACTCAATTCGTCAATACGGAGTATTGCAACCATTGGTTGTGACACGTTCCGAAGTTGAAAAACCAGACGGGGGATTAGCAACTGTATATGAATTGATTGCTGGTGAACGACGTTTGCGTGCATCACGTTTGGCTGGTGTACGCGAAGTTCCTGTAGTCATTCGTACGGGAGACGATTCAAAAATGAAACTCGAATTGGCTATTATTGAAAACCTGCAACGTGAAGATTTGAATTCTATTGATCGTGCAAAAGCTTTTATGCGATTGGTGGATGAATTTGGTTTAACTCATAGTCAGATTGGTCAAAAAATGGGTCGCAGTCGAGAATATGTTTCTAATACATTGCGTTTGTTATCATTACCTGAAGAAATCATGCAGGCATTGGCAGAAGGAAAAATCACCGAAGGGCATACCAGACCACTGATGATGTTGGTTGACCGTCCCGCAGAACAACACACATTGTTCAAGGAATTACTGTACAAAAAAATGAGTGTTCGAGAAACAGAACGTATTGCACGTGATATTGCGCATGACAAAGTGCGAAAAATTAATATCACTGAAGATCCAAAAATGCAGGCATATCAACAGTCGTTGGCAGAAAAATTGGGAACACGTGTACATATTGAGAAGAAAGACATTGGCGGAAAAATTGTTATTGATTATTTTACTCCAGATGATTTGGCTTCTTTGGTTGCATTGTTGGAAAAAGCAGACATGGGGAAAAATGGATCCATGTTAGATAGATACATAGCAAATGCAGAAAAAACAGAAACAACTGAACCAGTATTATCTACTGCGACTCCTTTGGAATTTACTACAGTTGCAGAAACACCAATAGCCGATGCGCAAACATTTGAACCAATACATACTGAACCACAAAACCCTGTTATTGAAAATACTGTTACTAAAAATAATTTGGATAATTTCTCTTTGCGTAAGTTGGCAGGATATTCTGATGCGGTTGAACCATATCACGAAGAAATTACACCTCATATTATGGATCAACATAAACAAACTGCAGTGGAATCATATCATCAAGAAATCACTGATCATGTATCTCATGAACCTGCAAATGTTGCAGTAAATGAATATCATCAAGAAATACCTTCTCAGGCAGAATTTGCAAATACTTATGGTGTAACAGAAGAAACTACTCCAGAAGATAAAGAGGAAGACGATTTGTATAACATTTCTCGTTTTACTATTTAGTCAATTTAAGATTTCCAGTTTTTGAATAGTTTATTCATAAGACTATTTTCTTGAACATATTGTTTAATATGTTTTTTTGCTGTAGAGGTTTTTACATAATCTAACCACTTGCTGGATGGTTTTGCGTCTTTTCGGGTTACTATTTCTACAATATCACCATTGTTTAACACGGTATCCAGCGAACTCATTTTCCCGTTAATTTTTGTTCCAGAAATTTTATTACCAATATCGCTGTGAATTGCATACGCAAAATCAATGGGACCTGAACCAATAGGTAAATCAACAACATCTCCTTTTGGTGTAAAAATAAAAATACGATCTTCGAACATGTCTGTCTTTATTTCAGAAAGAAATTCTTTTGATGGTGCTTCAATGTCTGCAGCAGATTCAACATCACGTGCCCATGCATATTTTTGCTGAAATTCTTTTTTAGTAACAGAGGTTTTTTTCTTTGAAGTCTGATTCATTTCCTTGTATGCAAACCATGCGGCAACTCCGTATTCGGCTTCGGCATGCATTTCTTCTGTTCGTATCTGGATTTCAGCAATACCACCATCACCAGTAAAAATAGTTGTGTGCAACGATTGATATCCGTTTGGTTTCGGTAATGCAATATAATCTTTGATTCTTCCTGGTAATGGTTTCCACATGTTGTGTACAATACCCAATACGCGGTAACAATCTTCTACTGATGGAACAATAACGCGTAATGCAACCACATCATAAATTTTTTCTACATCCATTTTGTATTGTTGCATTTTTTTCCAAAAACTATACAAATGTTTCAGGCGATAATCCACATGTGCGTTGGTGATATTGTGCTTGACCAGTTCTTTTTGTAAAGAACGGTATACTTTTTCCAAATATGCCTTGTCTCGATGAGATCGTTGTTTGAATAATTGTAATGATTCCTCATGTTCTTTTGGATGAGTGTATTGAAATACTAAATCTTCTAGTTCTCCTTTGATATATCCCATACCCAGGCGGTTTGCAATGGGTGCATAGATTTCAAGTGCTTCCAACGCCAATCTGCGTTGTTTTTCCTTTGGCACATGGCCTAATGTGCGCATGTTATGCAGTTTGTCTGCCAATTTTACGATGATCACACGAACATCTTTTGATGTTGCCATAAATAGCTTTCGCAGGCTCTCTACGTGACGCTCTACACCACGGTATTTCAGTTTACCCAGTTTGGTAACTCCTTCAATTACAAATAAAATTTGTTTTCCAAATTCTTTTTCAATATCTTTTTCTGTTACCGGTGTATCTTCGATGATGTCATGCAATAAACCCGCAGCAACAGTGGTGCTATCCATTTTCCATTCAGCTAATATTAGCGCTGTTTCTTCGAGATGTAAAAAATAAGGTTCACCACTGAATCGTTTTTGATCAGCATGAGCCTTTTCTGCATAATGGTATGCCCGAGTTACTAGGTCGATATCTTCGGGTGTTGCATTTTGTAATTGAGAAATAATATGGGGTAGTTTTGTCATACCAATTCATTATACGCCCATTTGATTTGTTATCAATAGAAATTACATGGTGTGGTGTGGATTTTGTTGGAAAAAACATTGATGAAAGCAAAAGAACCAGGTATGATATATGAATATGCAAGACTATAATCCAAAAGACATCGAGAAAAAATGGCAAGATATTTGGGCACAAAATGGTATCTATACCACCAAAGATACAACTGACAAAAAGAACTTTTATATTCTGGATATGTTTCCGTATCCCTCAGGCGAAGGTCTGCACGTAGGTCATCCACGGGGATACATTGCGACCGATGTGTATTCACGTTTCAAACGTATGCATGGTTTTAATGTTCTCCATCCTATGGGTTGGGATGCCTTTGGATTGCCTGCAGAAAACTTTGCCATTAAAAACAAAGTTCATCCACGCGAAGCTGTTGATTGTAATGTGGCGCGGTTCAAAGAACAATTGTCATTGATTGGTCCTGATTACGATTGGTCACGAGAAATTGACACAACGGATCCAAATTTTTATAAATGGACACAATGGATGTTTTTGAAAATGTATGAAAAAGGTTTGGCATATCAATCGTATGAACCTATCAACTGGTGTCCAGGATGTCAGACAGGGTTAGCTAACGAAGATTTGGAATCTGATGGAACCTGTGAACGTTGTGGCAGTATTGTCGAGAAAAAACCAATGCGACAATGGGTGTTAAAAATTACTGATTATGCTGATCGACTGCTTGCCGATTTAAACACCTTGCCAAAATGGCCCGAAGGAGTAAAAGAAGCTCAACGTAATTGGATTGGAAAAAGTGAAGGTGCTGAGATAACGTTTTATATTGAAAACAAGGAATTTGAATATGAAATAGGTAATGTGAATGTATTTACTACACGACCTGATACTTTGTTTGGGGTTTCTTATCTTGCGCTGGCGGCAGATCATCCCATGGTTGAACATCTATTAAAAAATGAAATTTCAAATTGGGACAAAGTATACGAATATATTCAACAAGTAAAACAAGAAGATCCTTTTGCTGATAATAAAATTACGGGAATTAAATTAGATGGAATAGTTGCAAAACAATCATTCTTGGAAAATTTTGAAGTTCCAGTGTATTTAACTAATTATGTTCTGGGTTCATATGGTACTGGTGCTATCATGGGGGTTCCTGCGCACGATGAACGAGATTTTGAATTTGCAAAGAAATTTGATTTGCCAATTAAAAGAGTTATACGTCCAGCAGACTCTGTTTATGATACTGCGAATAGTATGGACCGCGCATTTACGCCTGAAGGAATTCTTTTAAATTCAACAGAAAAATTTGAAGGAATTACTTCACAAGAAGCCAAACAAAAAATCACGGAATTTGTCGGTGGGGAAATGAAATCAACTTATCGCCTCAAAGATTGGGTATTTTCACGACAACGATACTGGGGTGAGCCAATACCGATGGTTTTTGATGCGAACGGTAACGTCTATCCTGTTGATGCATCTGAATTACCAATTCTATTACCAAATGTAGACAGTTACGAACCAACAGGAACAGGGGAATCACCATTGGCAACGATTGACGATTGGATAAATGTCCGTGGAAAAATTACCGACAAGGGAACTTTTGTGCAGGATGCAAATGGTCAAATGTTTCGACGCGAAACAAACACTATGCCACAATGGGCAGGATCCAGCTGGTATTATTTACGTTACGTTGATCCAAAAAATAATCAGTCTGCAATAGATGCTATAAAAGAAAAAGATTGGCTTCCTGTTGATGTGTACGTGGGTGGAGATCATGCAACACGACACCTCATCTACGCGCGATTTTGGCATAAATTCTTGTATGATATTAATGTTGTTTCTGGATTAGAGCCTTTTCCACGATTAGAATTTCTTGGTTTTATTTTGGCAGAAGATGGACGGAAAATGAGCAAGCGTTGGAAAAATGTTATCAATCCCGATGACATGGTGAACCGTTTTGGTGCAGATGCATTTCGTTTATATGAAATGTTTATTGGTCCTTTTGAAAACACCGTACCATGGAATACAGATGGGGTTGTGGGAACACGAAGATTTTTAGAAAAAGTTTGGAAACAAAAAGAAAAAATAAAAGATGAAGATAATAAAAATCTTGAAATGATTCTTCATAAAACAATAAAGAAAATCAGTGACGATATCGAAGCATTCAAATTCAATACTGCTGTTTCTCATATGATGATTTTGGTGAATGAAATAACCAAAGAAGAATATATTGGAAAAAATCAATATGCATCGTTGTTACAAATTTTGGCACCTTTTGCACCTCATATTACAGAAGAAATTTGGCATAGTGTTTTTGGTGAAAAAGATTCAATACATCTTTCAGTATGGCCAGAATATGATGTATCAAAAATTACAGAAAGCACAATTAAAATTGTTGTACAGGTAAATGGAAAGGTTCGTGGTACAATTGAAGTACCAATGGGTACCAATGAAGATGAAATAAAAAAACGTGCAGTATCAGAAACAAAAGTAGGGCAATATTTCACCAGTGAGCCAGAAAAAGTATTATACATACCAAATCGTGCAGTAAATTTTATTGTTAAGAATTAATTATTATATGAAGCAATTTTTTATCTCATTATTTCAATCTAAAAAAGATTCAGAACAAAATTTGTTTGGTAATATTTTTCTTGGGATTACACTGTTCATTGCGCCAATCTCTTTTCTCGTATTAAAATTGTCAGGAATTTCTTCTCTGCCTGGATTATTGTTTACAGGGATTGTATGGTCAGGATTACTATATTTGCTGATTATGGTAATTGCCAAAGGGAAATTTCTATTACCCAAAAGATATTCATTTTATAATATCATCGCAATTATTTTCTATACTATTTTTCAGGTAGTTGCATTTTCTTCGGTACATTTTTCTTTTGGAACAACGGCTTCTCTTTTGGATCATCCTTTGATGATTGTTTCTTTGTTTATATTTGTTGTTATTGTGGGGCTTGTTTCGGTTGGACATTCTTTTTTACGTAGTTTTCTCTATGTGTTGGCTTCTTTGATCAGTGTTGTTATTGTGCATACATTGATTGTTGGTATTTCAGGTTGGCAGTTTTTGTCACTGGGATTTTCCCTAGCCAGTGGAATGCATATTTTTGGATCATGGACTGATCTGGGAATTATTTCATTTTTGCTATTAATTGGTTCGTTTATATATTCTTTTTTTACCGAGGATTCTTTTCAGAAAAAAAGCATGTGGGTATTTGGCGCTATAGGTTTTCTGGGAATGGCGTTTACGAATATCTATTTAGGTTGGGTTCTTTTGGGATTGTTTTCTTTGGGAGCTATTTTTATTGCATTTTTCCATGCACAAAATAATTTACAAAGTCTACTAAAAAGAAATACTGCTCCGTTTATTCCTGTGGTTTTGTTTTTGATTTCTTTGATATTTATCATTGGATATTCTTTTATCTCTGGACCTATTCGTTCATTATCTGGTGTATCATCAGAAGAAATTCGACTTTCTCCTGGTGCAACATATGACATTGTTACGAATTTATCAGCATCTCAGATGATTGTAGGTTCAGGTTTGGGAGCATTTGAAAATGTTTGGTTCCAACATATGGACCCAGCGGTATTACAAACCCCGTTATGGAATACAGGATTTTCTTTTGCATTTGGATATTTGCCTACATTCTTGGTTACTTTTGGTATTCTTGGTGTTCTATTACTATTAGCATTTTTTGCGATGGTTTTTATTGAAGGATATCAATCATTAATACATTCACGAAAAGAAGACAGGGGGGTTATTTCTATTTTGTATGTAGTTACCTTGTTCTCATTGCCACTGTTGGTATTTTCTATTCCAAATCTTTCCGTTATTATTTTATTGTTCCTTTCTATTGGGTTATTGCTTGGTTTTTCTTATAGTGCACCAAAACAAATGCATATATCTGATATTTTTTCATTTCATGCTGTTTGGAAAAGATTCGTGTCAGTAGGTATCGTTCTTTGTTTGGTAGCTGTTTGTGTGTATGTATTGTTTGCCCACGTTCGATACGTTAGTTCTCTTCGTATGATTCAAAAAGCAACGATAGTGCTAAATGACACCACTCCAGAAGAGGCTATGAATTATATCTATCGTGCTCAGTCATATGCAGGAAATAATTATGATGTGCATATGATGGTTGCACAAGCTTCTTTGGTTATTTTACAATCTTCTGATCAAGAAAAAGTAACACCAGAATTTGTACAAAATGTATTGCAGGTGTCATTAGGTTCTCTTCAAAAAGCTATTTCTATTCAGCCCACAAAACATCAATCTTATATTCTGTTTGGTGATATTCATACATTTCTTACAAATGCAGGTTTACCAGAAGCTCTACCTATTGCAAAAGAAGCATATCAAAAATCTTTGGAATTTCGTCCATTGAATCCTTATGTTTTGTTAGTGCAGGCGACCGAAATGTTCACCAACGGTACGATAGAAGAAGGAAGATTGAAATTAGATGAATTATTCAAAATGCATTCTTTTAACGCTTCATTTTTCCAAGAAGCAGGATTGTTGGAAGAAAAATTTGGAAGCTTGATTCGTGCAGAAGCATATTTCAAACAATCAGTTTTTCTTGAACGAAATCAATTGGATGCGTGGACCGGGTTAGTTTCTTTTTACTCTAGAACTGGATCATTGGATAAAGCACAAGAAGCTTTGGAATTTCTCGTAAAAGAATATCCACAAAATATCAATGTACGAATTTTAATTGCACGATATTTTATTGAAACAGGTAATAAAACAGCGGCACAAGAGCATATTGATTTCTTGAAACAACATGAAGATGAATCACCTGAATTGAAGCAATTTTTGATTAACCTACAAAACAGTACTGCTTTTATTCCGGAGGTTATCGAAGCCGATGATGCATTATTAGATTCTGAACAACCAAGCGAAGAACAAATTACTGAATCAGAATTCTAATCTATGGTAAAAAAGATACTGACTTTTTTTCAAAGAGAAACAAAAAATATGAGCGAAGCCGCTTTTATTTTAGGTTTTTTGACATTATTTTCTCAGTTGTTGGGATTAGTGCGAGATAGATTATTTGCGCATTATCTTGGTGTTGGAATGTCATTAGATATCTATAATACCGCATTTCGTATTCCCGATATTCTTTTTGCAATTATGGCATCAGTTGTTTCGGTAACCATATTATTACCTTTCTTTTCAGAAAAACTCTATGGATCAGATTCAGGAAAAGAAGAAGCTAAAAAATTCTTGAATACCATGTTCTCATTGTTCTTTATTGTTTTGGTTATAGTTTCTGGTATCTTGTATTTTTTAACTCCATTACTTACTCCATATATTGCACCTGGATTTTCCGACGCGTCTCTACAAACATTGGTAGATATTACCAGAATATTATTATTGTCACCGCTGTTATTAGGGTTATCTAGTTTGTTTGCTACGGTGACTCAAACGTATAATAAATTTCTTTTATATTCTTTGTCGCCAGTTTTGTATAATTTGGGTATTATTGCGGGTGTTTTATTTTTGTACGAATCATACGGAATTTCTGGTATTGCATGGGGTGTAATCGCAGGTGCATTTTTACATATGATTATCCATTTGCCAGTATTACTACAAAAAGATTTTCTTCCTAAATTTTCTCTTTCCATAGACTGGCATTCTGTAAAAAAGGTTGTCTCTATTGCATTGCCGCGTACATTAACACTGGGGATTGCACGATTAACATTCGTAGTGCTAGGTGCCCTGGCATCTTTGATTGGGCTGGGTTCCATTTCTATTTTCCAGTTTGCCTATAATCTTCAATCGGTTCCATTGGCATTGGTTGGGATGAGTTTTTCTGTCGCAGCATTTCCTGTATTGGTAAAGAATTTTGCAGAAGAAAACAGGGAAGCTTTTTTGCGTTCTGTAATTGAACCAGTACGGTATATTATTTTCTGGTCTTTACCGATTATCGTTGTTTTTATTGTATTACGCGCACACGTGGTTCGCTTGATTTTAGGAACAGGAATGTTTGATTGGAATGATACCCGATTAACCGCTGCTGCGTTGGCGTTGTTTGCACTATCGGTAATAGCACAAAGTTTATCTTTGTTATTCGTGCGGGCATATTACGCAGCTGGAAGAACATATTTTCCATTTGTTATTCATTTGATCGGGGCTTTGTGTGCGGTTGGTTTTGGTTTATATGCTGTGCACATGATAGATTCAAATGGTGTATTTTGGAAGTGGTTTGAATTATTAATGCGTGTAGATGGAGTTTCAGGAACAAAGGTTCTTATTCTACCACTGGCATATTCATTTGGTGCATTAATCACCAGTATTTTATTATGGTGTGCATTTACAAAAACATATATGCAAACATACGTGCATGATCTTTCTCGGACTATCTGGCAATCATTATTGGCAGTGATTGGTATGTCAGTTGGTTCTTATACCGTCTTGCAATTTTTGGCGCCATTAGTTCCAGGTACAACAACTCTGGCATTATTCTCACAGGCAATTATTTCTTTGACTGCTGGTATTATTGTATGGATAGGTATTTTGGTAGTCACAGGGAATAAAGAGTGGATATTATTTACTGATATTATTAAAAGAAATTTTTTCAAGAAAACTGAATCTGTCGTATCGCCACAAGAAGGTTTGTAGATAGCACAAAATATGCTAGTCTGTTGATACATTGATATTTTATGAAACATATACGAAATTTTAGCATTATTGCCCATATTGATCATGGGAAAAGTACTTTGGCAGACCGCATGCTGGAGAATACTGAAACTGTTGATAAACGCCATATGCGTGATCAGGTTTTAGATTCTATGGAATTGGAACAAGAACGCGGTATTACCATTAAAATGCAACCAGTTCGTATGGCATACACCGACGAAGGGCAAAAATACATATTAAACCTTATTGATACTCCGGGTCATATTGATTTCTCGTACGAAGTATCTCGCGCCCTCAAAGCCGTAGAAGGTTCATTGTTACTGGTGGATTCTACTCAGGGTGTTCAGGCTCAGACTTTTACTACGTTGGGAATGGCACGACGTTTCGGTTTGACTATTATTCCTGTTTTGACAAAAGTTGATTCGCCTTTGGCACGTATTGATGATACAAAATTAGAACTTGCTGGTTTATTGGATTGCGATATCGATGATATTATGGAAGTGTCAGGAAAAACAGGTCAGGGTGTCGACGAATTATTAAAAAATATTATTAAAAAAGTACCACCACCTGTTGAATTAGTTTCAGGATCTAAAAGTCTCCGTGCCTTGGTTTTCGATTTTGAATATTCAAATCATCAGGGTGTTATCGTATATGTACGTATTATTGATGGAAAAGTAAAAAAGAATGATCAGTTAATTTTTAAAGTTGCTGGAGAAAAATGTATTACCACCGAAGTGGGTATCTTTTCTCCTGGAAAACAGCCAAAAGATGAGCTTGTAGCGGGGGAAATTGGCTATATTGTAACTGGTATCAAAAAACCGGGTATTGCACGCGTGGGAGACACGTTAACCCTGTTTAAAGACCAATTAGAGGCTTTGGCGGGATATGAAGAGCCAAGACCAGTAGTATGGGCATCATTGTATCCGGAGAGTCAAGATGATTTTGATAATCTCAAAGCTGCTTTGGGTAAATTAAAACTCAGCGATTCTTCTTTTTCTTACGAAGAAGAAAGTTCAGGCGCATTGGGTCGAGGGTTCCGTGTCGGATTTTTGGGGATGTTACATCTTGAAATTATCAGCGAACGATTACATCGAGAATTCGATTTACAATTGATCGTAACCAGTCCAAGTATTACCTATAAGATTATACGAAAAAATACAGGAAAAGAGGAGATTATTTATTCTCCACATTTATTCCCAAATGATGGTGAAACCTCATCTATTGAGGAACCCTGGGTGAATGTACGCATTATTACTCCACGAGAATATTTAGGGACCATCGCTCAGTTGTTATACGAACATGAAGCGGAAACCAGTCGTACAGAAAGTTTTGGAGATGATCGTTCAGAAATTGATGCGGTAATGCCATTACGAGAATTGATGCGAGGTTTTTTTGATACATTAAAAAGTGCTTCATCAGGATATGCATCCATTTCATACGAAATAGGGGAATATCGTTCCGCGGATGTAGTTCGTATGGATATTTTAATTGCAGATGAACCTGTGGTTGCTTTTACCCGTGTAGTTTCTCGTAGGCGAGCTCAAGAAGAAGCTGAAAAAGCCGTAGAGAAACTACAAGAAATTATGCCTCGGCAACAGTTCGTGATGAAAATCCAAGGAAAAGCATTGGGGCGTATTTTGTCATCAGCGACTATTAAAGCTTTTCGAAAAGATGTTACTCAACACATGTATGGTGGAGATATTACACGAAAAATGAAACTTCGTGAAAAGCAAAAGAAAGGAAAGAAGAAAATGGAAAGTCTAGGGAAAAGCAAAGTACACATTCCTCATGATGTGTTCCTAAAAATGATGCGTACGGGAGACTAATTTCGTTAGAAAAGAGGTGTATACAAAAGAATCATACTGGTGATAACCATTATTACCAATACAATCCATACTGCACGCAATTTTTTTCGGTGTTTGCTTTCAAAAATATTCATGTCAGATAGTATAGCATATTTTTCAGAAAATCATATCTGGGGTATACTATATACACATGAATTATATTATTATCGCTTTGCGTAGAATTTTGCGGGTTATTGCTTCTCCGGTAATGATTGGCGTTTTGTTTTTGTTGGTTATATTGTTTGGCTATTCTGCAATTCGGATGCATATGCGATTAAAGTATGTGCAAAAAGTAACCGAAGAAAAAAGAGAAGAATTAGAAAGAATAGAAGCTAAAGAAGAAGAACTGGTTTCATCATTGGATTTCCTGAAAACAGAACGTGGACAAGAAGAAGAATTACATAATCGGTTCCGTATTACCCAGCCGGGGGAATCATTAATTCTTATTGTTGATTCAAAAGAAGATGACGTAGAAGAGCCCAAAAGGCGTAAATTTTTCTTATGGCGCTGGTTGGGGATAGACTAGAAAAAGGATTTTATATCTGATATAATAAAAGTATTATAAATTTAAGTTTAGTTTTGCGATATGAAAAATGTAACAATTTATTCAACACCAACATGTGTATACTGTAATCTTGCAAAAGATTTTTTAAAAGAAAATAATGTTTCTTTTACAGAACATAATGTGGGTGCTGACGCAGAAAAACGATCTGAAATGATTGAAAAATCAGGACAAATGGGTGTGCCAGTAATCATGATTGAAAATGATTTGATTGTTGGCTTTGATAAAGAAAAAATTTCTGAATTACTTGGTTTGACTGCCTAGTCATATTATCTAAATTACGTTATGATAAAAACACCCATTATGGGTGTTTTTATTTGATCTTGCCCCTGTACTTGCTGTCAGGCAGGCCTGTCCGCCTACGAGACCGAGTTACATGGATATTTGTGCTAGCGCTTATGCTCCTGTAGTTAAATGGATATAACAGTTCCGTCCTAAGGAATAGTTGTAGGTTCGATTCCTGCCGGGAGCACATAAAATAAAAAACCTAGATGCAACGCATCTGGGTTTAGGCTATTTTAGTGTTATCCGGAGGAATCGAACCGAAGGCGCACGAAGTCTGCAAAGCAGAGCGCCTGAGTGGAGGTAAATGGAGTGAGGTTTTCTATAAGAAAATCCACGAGAGTGACCGATTCCTGCCGGGAGCACATAAAAAACTCTACACCTCAATATTCTCACCATTTTGTAATGGTATAAATTTGATATTGTGTGATTCTAAAATATGTGGAGGTAGTCGATAAATAGGGCCTGATCGGCCTTCGATAATCATTCCATCGTGCACAGGAAAGGCAATATTGGGTTTTACTTCTAATACGTATTCCATAGCAGTTTTAAATGTTGTCCATGGTGCAACAATAGGCAGGGCAAGAATATCAACTGGCTTCATAGGATTGGTAAAAGCATCCCCAGGATAAAATAGTTTATCGTCAATAAAATATCCGGTATTTTCTACTTTGCCCAGTTCTTGATAAATTTCTTCATGTTCTGTGCCAAAACCTTCTAATGTTATTGATGCAAAAGATGTAGTTTGCTTGTCTTCCAAAATATTAAAATTGATACTCTTTTCAGAAAGAATTTTACCAACAGATGCATTAGTTATTATCTTTACGTCAGGGTTGTTTTTTAAAATGGTTTCCAGTGATTCAATATGCAAATGGTCTGGATGTTCATGGGTTATGAGAATTAAATCCAGATCAAAAACTTCGTTCTGGGAAGTACTATATGACCCAGGATCAGTTAATATTCTTTTATTTTTGTATTCAATTAATAAACAACAATGCCCTAGTTTGGTAATCTTCATATAAAATAATCTTATCATTTTTTGATATTTTTACAAAATATGATATACTTTTTCCATGCAGGAAGGGAATATATTACAAGAAATTCTTGAATTAACCAAAGAGAATAACAAGATCTTGAGGGGTCTTCAGTCTGCGCAACGCTGGGATAGATTCAAAAGAACTGTATATCTTTTGATACTTGCAGGATTAGCGATTTTCGGTTATTATTACATGCAACCTTATATTGAAACGATTTCTGATGCATACG
>CAZAZY010000016.1:0-16661 GCA_964489785.1 uncultured Candidatus Saccharibacteria bacterium | reverse complement strand
AGATTCTGAAAAAATAACAGAATTAGATGCACTATTGCAACATATTACTATTGTGTATAAAGAAAAAAAGACTACCAAAAATATTTTGTCTGGAAAGACATTTGTACTTACGGGGACATTGGAAAATTTTTCTCGAGATGAAGCTAAGAAAATAATACAAAATCTAGGTGGTAAAGTTTCTGGTTCAGTTTCATCGGTTACCTCATATGTGGTTGCCGGAGAATCTGCCGGATCTAAACTACAAGAAGCTAAAAAGCTGGGTGTACCTGTCTTATCAGAAGAGGAATTTCAAAAGATGGTGTCCTAATGCACCCTGGAAGAATACGGAATAAAATGATATACTTTTTCTATGGAATTACATGATATGCAACATTTGGCAAAATTGTCACGACTGGCTCTTTCTGAAGAAGAGGCAGTTCGTATGCAATCAGATATTACCTCTATTTTGGGATACATCGATCAGATTGGGAAAGCTGACATTTCAGATGTAATCGTGAATCACGATGCGGTGAATCAGGTTCGCGAAGATGTTGTTGTGTCAGCTGACGCGTCTACTCGAAATCAAATTTTGGATCAGGCGCCCCACAGACATGATGATTTTATTCAGGTGCAAAAAGTTATTTCTCGCTAATTATGTCATTTTCAATTCACACTACAACTATTTCTGAACTGCACAAGATGTATGTTGAAAAACAAATATCGGTTGCTGATGCTATTGCCGAATATCGAAAACAAGCAGAAAAAATCAATCCAGAAATACATGCATATTTGGAATTATTTGATACTACCGACATGGTTGCGTTTGCACAAGAATTAATCGACACAGGCCGGGCAACATTGTTAACTGGTATTCCTATTGCAGTCAAAGATAATATTCTCATTTCTGGACATATTGCATCTGCATCTTCAAAAATGTTAGAAAACCATACTGCATCATACGATGCAACTATTATCGCATCACTGAAACAACAAGGGGTGGTGTTTATGGGAAGAACCAATATGGATGAATTTGCTATGGGTTCATCTACAGAAAATTCTGCATATGGGCCAACAAAAAATCCTTTTGATATAACACGGGTGCCAGGAGGTTCTTCAGGTGGATCTGCCGCTGCATTGGCTTCGCATACTGCATTATTGGCATTGGGTACTGATACCGGGGGATCTATTCGTCAGCCGGCTTCTTTTTGTGGGTTGGTAGGATTGATGCCTACGTATGGAACCGTATCACGGTATGGAGCCATTGCGATGGGTTCTTCGTTGGATCAGATTGGTCCTTTTGCAAAATCAGTTTCCGAAGCAAAATTATTATGGGAAACATTAGTATCTCATGATGCACATGATAATTCTTCGTTACCAGAAAAAGACCGTAATTGGTCTTCACCTAAAAAGAACTACACCTTGGGGGTTCCAAAAAGCTTTATTTCTGGAGAAGGTATTTCTGCATCTGTAAAAAATAATTTTATAGAAGTTTTAGAAAAAGCAAAACAAGCGGGTCATACCATTGTCGAAGTCGAAGTTCCGTTGATAGAATATTCTTTGCCTGTGTATTATATTGTTATGCCTGCAGAAGTGTCTACTAATTTGGCTCGTTTTGATGGCGTTCGTTATGGGTTACGTATCGAAGGGGATAATCCTGATCACACGATGAGTCTGTCTCGTGGAGCCGGTTTTGGACCCGAAACAAAACGACGTGTTATGTTGGGGGCGTATGTTCTTTCTCATGGGTATCATGATGCCTATTATCAAAAAGCAATTGACGTAAGAAACGCAATTAAAACTGAATTTAAAAAAGTATTTGAAAAAGTTGATTATATTATTACACCTACAACCCCGTCCGGTGCATTTCGTTTTGGAGAAAAATCAGCCAATCCAGTAGAAATGTATCTATCAGATTTATTCACCGTACCTGCAAATATTGCTGGAATACCTGCATTGTCTTTGCCATCAGGATACGACGAAAACACCATGCCGTTGGGTATCCAATTAATGGGTCCTCGATTTTCAGAAAAGGCATTATTTGATTGTGCGGAATCTTTAGAAAAAACTTTAGACTATGAACGAATACCAACCACACTTTCTTAATATTGAATATCTGTTCAATCAGATACTGGGCTTTTTTGAAAGCATTTTTTCATTGTCATTTGGTTCTCAAGTAGAAACTCTGGTTACCGTTCTTCTTGTAATAGGAGGCATTATGGGGATCATTGGACTCATTGCTTTGATATATGTTGGGGTACAATTATCAGATTTACGAGAGGCTCATGAAGAAAAAATACGAGCATATATTTTTAATGCTCATGCAAAAGAAAAAGCAGGGCGACCTTCTGATAATCCGCGTTGGCGTCAGGTAATGATTTATATGCAATCTGCTCGTGCAGAAGATTGGAAATTGGCAATTATCGAAGCTGATTCTATGTTAGAGGATCTGACCACTGATTTGGGATTTCCTGGATCATCATTGGGAGAAAAATTCAAGAATGTTGATCCAGGAGATTTTCCGTTATTACAACAAGCCTGGGATGCGCACAAGGTACGAAATGTTATTGCTCACCAAGGTATGGCATATGAACTTTCTCATGCGACGGCATACCAAACTATCAAAATATACGAAACCATATTTCTTTCGTATCGTATTATATAAAATTCTTGCGTTTTTATGTAAATATGTTATATTAACTGCGCGGGGTAGTGGAACGGTACCATGCGAGGCTCATAACCTTGAGAAGCCGGTTCGACTCCGGAACCCGCAACACGTTATACAAAAAACCACACAATTGTGTGGTTTTTTGTATATAGGGAAATAATCAATAGAATACACAAAATCCCTGGTAAATTACCAGGGATTTTGTGTATGGCGCAGTCGACGAGATTTGAACTCGCAACCTCTCGCGTGACAGGCGAGTGCTCTAACCAGTTGAGCTACGACTGCAATATGTGTATTCTATCAGAAAGTGAATTTAAATTCCACCTCTCAAACTTCGTAACAAAGTCTTGTGTCGAGGGTGGGAATTGAACCCACGACCTCAGCGTTATGAGTGCTGCGCTCTAACCATCTGAGCTACCCCGACAATTGTGATCAGCATATCCTATTTCTAGCTTTTTTTCAAGTCCCTTATAGTTGAAAAAGAATGGTAAATACAGTACACTGCATTCTGGTATCATCTCGCAAGATGATAATTAATATATAACATCGTATAGCCGTTGTAGCTCAGCTGGTAGAGCACTTCCATGGTAAGGAAGAGGTCACCGGTTCAATCCCGGTCAACGGCTCATTAATCTATGTCAAAAGCTGAACAATTTTGGAATGAAGAATATAAAAAAGCAGAACATTTTGCTTTGTCTGATAATGCGTCAGGAGATCTGGAAAAATTTACCCGATGGTTATTTCGACGTAAACGACAGGACGTGATATCACCAGAATCATATGTTTTGGATATTGGATGTGGTAACGGAAGAAACATTTTATACCTTGCTGAACAGTTTGGTGTACAGGGTATGGGTTTTGATTTGTCAAAAGAAGCTGTCTTGCAGGCAGCTCAAAGATCGAAATCACAGGAATTGCAATTGCAATTTCGTGTAGGGAATATCAAAGAAGAAATTACTTTGCCGGATGAATCAGTTGATTTGGTATTAGATCTGATGGTTTCGCATTATCTAGATGCCGAAGGTCGCGTACGTTTTCGTGATGATGTGTACCGTATATTAAAACCAGGCGGGTTTTTGTTGTTAAAATCATTTTTGCGAACAGGTGATTATCATTCTAAAAAAATGTTGCAGTCAAAAAAACAACCAAAAAATATGGAAGAGGGAACTTATATGCATCCATTGATTGGTGCGGCAGAACACACCTGGACCGAAGACGAAGTTGCAGAATTTTGGGGATCAAAATTTGAAATGCATAAATTTGATAAATCTTTTGGACACCTAAAAAAAGGACGCCCAGGGAAACGTCGCTATTTCGTAACCTATCTACAAAAACCTTTTGATTATTAGTTTGGTATCAGTGTCCATCTTTGGTATACTTTGTGTATATGCATGTAACGAAAAAAATAAAAATAGTAGTCTTTGTTCCTGAAACTCATGGCGACCTGGTGCGTCAGGCGTTGGGTGATGCAGGCGGTGGGCGTATCGGTACTTACAGTCATTGCACCTTTACTACAAAAGGCACAGCACGATTTTTACCTGAAGCAGGTTCTCATCCCGTAGAAGGTCATATAGGAAAACCAGAACAAGTCATCGAAGAAAAAATCGAAACCGTATGTGATCGAGAGCATCTAGATACTGTGATACGTGCAATTATGGCTGTTCATCCCTACGAAGAACCAGCAATTGATATTTATCCTATCGAAGAAATTGATCGACTGTAATTTTCTATGTCTCGATTAGATCAGCAAATTTTTTGGGATAATGAATATAAAGACCCTCAGCTTGTCACAAAAAGTTTTGTTCCACAATCTGACGTGACTTCTTTTTTGTCATGGGTGCGAAGAAAACAAAAATATCCCATTGATGCAGATACCACTGTTCTTGATATTGGATGTGGTGTTGGTCGTCATGGTATGTATATTGCAGAACAGTACGGTTCACAATGTTTTGGATTTGATTTTTCTGCAACGGCAATTGCCCTAGGAAATGCATATATACAGGAGCATGGGGTAACAGGTGTGCACCTGACAGTCCAGTCACTGACAGACAAAATCCCGTTACAAGATAATTCTGTTGATATTGTTATAGATGCCATGTCTTCGCATTCTTTATTACAATCAGAGCGCGTATTTTTATTATCTGAATTATATCGTGTATTAAAACCCGGTGGATTTTTATTTGTACGTACGTTTCTGAAAGACGGAGATACCAACGCAAAAGAATTATTAAAAAGATTCCCTAGTCCTGAAAAAGATACCTACAAACATCCACGATTGCAGGTGGTAGAACGCGTATTTGAAGAAAAAGATTTCAAGCAAATATATGGCAACTATTTTTCTGTAGTTTCTTTTGATAAAAAAACAGGATATCAAAAATGGGATAACCAATCATACAAGAGAAGATATCTGATTGCCTACATGCAAAAGATTGTAAATTAAGTTGATTCATGGTATTTTTCATGTGAAACTACAGTACATTGTCTTAAACCAATACAAATCAATTTAATCATGAATGCATCACAAGGGTTTACTTTGAAGCTAGGAAATAGTGTTACTGGAAGCCCAGAAACACTTTCTAGTATTCGCTCTGATATTTTCCATCGCGGTAATCAAAAAATTCGTGCAATTGTTGTATCTGCTCCTGGTAAAGGTATATATTTTTCTGACAAGGTTACAAATTTATTAGAAGCTATTTATAACCAAAAAGACGTATTATTACGCGAAGAATTGATTTCTGAATTATTGAAAGGTTTTCAAAAACTTGCAATAGACTTGGGAACTTGTATAGAGGAGAAATTCTCTGCTGATATATTTCTTGAATTGAAGCAAGTGTATAAAACTCGTGATTATGTATTATCCCGAGGCGAATATGTAACTGCATATCTTATGGGGAGATTCTTCGGACTACCCGTCGTTGATCCAATGACAGCAGGTATTGTCATAGATGATTCTGGGGTTATTAATAATATTACTACGATGATTTTTCCAGAAGAAAATTTTGTAATGCCTGGATTTTATGGTAGGGATGATATTTCTTTTGATGTGCGTATTTTCCCAAGAGGCGGAACCGATATTTCTTCGGCAATAGTTGCATGTGCCACGAATACAATTTTGTGGCGACTTACCTCTTCTCCTCTTTGTTATGCAGATCCAGAAATAGTACAAAACCCAAGAGTGATTACTTGTCTACATTATGATGATTTGCTTGCTATGTCACAAATAGTGCATAATGTGTTACACTCTAACGCAGTTATGCTGTGTAAGAAATATCAAATTCCTATTCACATAGGCACCATGCAGAGAATTACTCGAATCACTGGTGATGTAGCGCCAGATTTTGCTGGAGTACATTCTCTGAATGGTATTTTTACACCAAAGGAATTATTACATAATTTTGACTCGTCTCTTGTTACTGTAGTTGTTCTTGGTACAGGAATGATTGCAAAATCAGGATACATTTCTCGTATTACTTCTCTCATCTCTTATATTTCCATTAGTGCCATTTGGTCTCCACCATCTTCGGGAATAGTGTATCTTTTTTTGGATAGAAAAGATCGAGAAAGCGCAGTACGTTCTTTGTATGATGGATTGTGTAAGAGTTATTAAGTATGACCCCCAAGAATATAATATATTCAAGGGGGTCTTTATTTATATACAGTATACATGTAGAATGATATTCAATTCGATATGACAAAACCAGAACTAGAACAAAAGATCAAAGAAATAGAAGAGATGATGATGTCTCCGGATTTTTGGTCTGACAAAAATCGCGCACAGGAATTGGTCGCCGAACATCAATCATTAAAAGACCAATTAGCTGGGGTGGGGAAATACGACAAAGGTGATGCAATTCTGTCTTTTTTTACGGGTGCAGGTGGTGATGATGCAGAAGATTTTACTCGAATGCTTTTTGAAATGTACAGTCGGTTCTGTGAAAAAAAAGGATGGAATTGGAAAATTTTGGATGAAAATAAAAATTCACAGGGTGGATATCGAACATTATCATTACACGTATCTGGATCATCTGTATACGGAACATTAAAAAATGAATCTGGTGTGCATCGTTTGGTTCGACTCAGCCCCTTTAACGCAAAGGGAAAAAGAAACACCAGTTTCTCTATGGTAGAAGTATTACCCATATTGCAATCGTCGGGTGACTTTCTGATTCCAGAATCTGATATTGAAATATCTTTTGCAAAATCAGGTGGTGCGGGTGGACAAAACGTAAACAAACGAGAAACAGCGGTCCGTGTCACGCATGTTCCCAGCGGTATATCGGTCCACGCAACATCAGAACGAACCCAAGAAGCAAACAGACAACAGGCACTGTCATTATTAAAAGCTCGCGTGTGGAAACAACAAGAAGAAAAAGAACGCGCATCAGCACGTGGCATGGCAATATCGGCAACTACAGACAACGAATGGGGTAGTCAAATACGTTCATATGTGTTGCATCCATATCAAATGATAAAAGACCATCGCACCGGTTTAGAGATACGATCCATTGATACTGTCTTGTACGATGGGAATTTAGAGCCTTTTATCGACGCGGAAAAAGATTTATAAGAAAAATTTCGAAAAAAATTTGACGCACACTTTTTTCTTTTGTTTGTTGGGGATTGTTTTCTTTTAATTTATATCTATTCAGTGTACAATAAGGTACATATGATTTATTTTGACAACGTTTCAAAAGTATACAAAGGTAATCACACTGCACTGAAAGATGTTACCTTTTCTGTAGCCCCTGGAGAATTTGTTTCCATCGTGGGACATTCGGGTGCAGGAAAAACTTCCATTATTAAAATGATCTTGGGCGAAGAAAAACCAACTATCGGAACCGTGCATTTTGGCTCAACAGATATTCATGCATTGTCATCTGATGACATCTCTGCGTACCGTAGAAAAATTGGTGTTGTATTTCAGGATTTTCGTTTACTACCAAATAAAAATGCATATGAAAACCTGGCATTCGCTATGGAAGTTGCAGGAAAAACTGACGAAGAAATTGCAGCGGATGTACCTCATGCATTAGACTTGGTGGATTTATTTGACCGACGATGGAATTTCCCCAATGAAATGTCAGGTGGGGAACGACAACGTCTGGCAATTGCACGCGCTATCATTAACCAACCCGAAGTCATCATAGCCGATGAACCAACAGGAAACCTGGACCCTATCAACACTTTTGAAATTGTACAAATTCTAGAAAAAATCAACGCCATGGGAACGACCGTTATTCTGACCACACACAACAAGGGCGTGATTGATGCATTAAACAAACGTGTGATTACGATGGATTCAGGAAGTATTATTCGCGATGATAAACAAGGCAAATACGCCATTTAATTTTATGTCTTTTGTTACCGATTTAAAACGTATTATTCGATCAGGTATTATTGGTTTCTGGAGAAACGGAGTAGTTTCCTTTGCTTCGATTTTAACTATGACGGTAACCTTGTTTTTGGTTGCATCATTAATTTTCTCTAATGCAATTTTAGATTTCTCATTAGAACAAATTCAACGTCGTGTAGATATCAATATTTATTTCTATCCACAGGCATCTGAATCTGTTATGTTAGGTTTGCAAGAAACATTGGAGCAATTACCCGAAGTACATTCTGTGACCTATGTCACACGTGACGAAGCTATCGAACAATTCCGTGAACGACACAAAGACAATCCTTTGACCTTGCAGGCATTGGACGAACTAGGGGTTAATCCATTGGGGGCATCATTAAATGTTCGTGCTATGGACCCAGGTCAATACGGTCTTATTGCAGAATTTTTGGCCAGCGATCATCCTTCGGTATATTCTGCTCAATCATCAATCGAAGAAGTAAACTACAACCAAAACAAACTTATCATCGATCGGTTAAATGCAATTACCAGCACTGCACAAAAATTAGGTTTTGCAGTCAGTTTGGTGTTTATTTTCTTGACTATTATTATCACATTCAACACTATACGGTTGGCAATATTCTCTTCTCGAGAAGAAATTGAAATCATGCGTTTGGTTGGTGCAGAAAATCCGTATATTCGTGGACCATTTATGATTCAGGGTGTGTTATATGGTGGGGTGGCATCTATCATCACATTAGTGTTGTTATATCCTTTGACACTGTGGATCAGTGCGCATACGCGGGTATTCTTTGGTGGTATGGACATCTTCTATTACTATCTGAACAACTTCCCACAGATACTCTTGATCATCGTATTCGTCGGAGTCCTCTTGGGAGCATTCTCTAGTTATTTGGCAATCAGAACCTATCTTAAAAAATAATCCTCTCTGTCTATGGCTACTTCTGGAAAAAAACAAAAAACACCTAAATACATTTTTGTTGTCGGTGGGGTAATGTCTGGTGTGGGAAAAGGTGTTGCAGCTTCTTCTATCGGAACTATTTTGCAGGCTCGTGGACTGACGGTAACTGCATTAAAAATTGATCCGTATATCAATATCGATGCAGGAACCATGAACCCAACAGAACATGGCGAAGTATTCGTATTAAACGATGGTGACGAAACAGACCAGGACATGGGAAACTATGAACGATTCCTAAATACCTCGTTTAGCTCTGAAAATTACATGACGACCGGTCGTGTGTACAAAACGGTTATTGAAAAAGAAAGAAATCTAGAATACGGCGGACGTAATGTCGAAGTAATTCCAGATATCCCAAACGAAGTTATCCGTCGTATTGAAAACGCTACCGAAAAAGCAAACGCTGATGTAACGATTATAGAAATCGGGGGAACATTGGGTGAATATCAAAACCTGATCTTTTTAGAAGCTGCCCGTATTTTGAAATATCGATGCCCAGGTGACGTATTAGTCGTCATGGTGTCATATCTGCCCGTACCGGGGCATATAGGGGAAATGAAGACCAAACCTACACAATATGCATCCAGCACATTAAACAATGCAGGATTGCAGGCAAATATTATTATTGCCCGTGGCAAGGTTCCTTTGGATCAAAAACGAAAAGAAAAAATCGCAACGTTTTGTAATATTCATCCCGATCATGTTATCTCTGCACCGGATGTATCCAGTATCTATGATGTACCGTTGAATTTTGAAAAAGATAATCTGGGCGATATTATTTGTTCTTCGTTGAATATGGGAAATCTATGCAAACAATCTGATTTATCTGCATGGAAAAAATTTGTAACCAAATCAAAAAAACCTATCAAAACAGTTTCCATTGCCGTGGTGGGAAAATATTTCTCTTCGGGGGAATTCGTATTATCAGATGTGTACCTGTCTATTTTAGAAGCATTAAAATTCAGTGGATATGATAATGGGGTAAAAGTTTCCATTGATTATCTTTCTGCAATGGCATTTGAAAAAGATACAAAATTGGTTTCTTCATTAAACAAATATGATGGGATATTAATCCCAGGAGGTTTTGGAAAACGGGGTGTCGAAGGAAAAATCCGTGTGATCGAATACGCCCGCAAAAACAAAATCCCATATTTTGGTATTTGTTATGGAATGCAGTTAATGGTGATCGAATATGCACGACATATCGCAGGTTTGAAAAATGCTACCACCCGTGAAATAGAACCACACGCACAACATTGTGTGATTGATATTATGGATGATCAAAAATCTTTGGTAGCTGGGTCAAACTATGGTGGCACCATGCGGTTGGGTCAGTATGATTTGTTATTACATGGGGGAACCGTGGCACATACAATCTACGCTGATTATTTCAAAAAGAAAGACAAGATAAATAAAAAAATAAAAGACAATATCATTACAAAAGAACGACATCGCCACCGATACGAAGTCAGTTCAGCATATATCGAAACATTACAAAAATCAGGATTGGTTTTTTCAGGGACATCACCCGACGGACGATTGATGGAAATTGCAGAATTGCCTGCATCACAACATCCATTTTTTGTTGGGGTACAATTTCATCCAGAATTTCTGGCACGGCCATTAGACCCACATCCAATATTCAGCGCATTTATCAAAGCATCATTACAACGTAACAAAAAATAATCCTATGTTAGAAATACATACACCCGCACCAGATTTTACACTACCAGATCAGGATAATACCAGTCACACATTATCATCATATCAGGGATCATTTGTATTGGTGTATTTTTATCCAAAAGACGACACCCCAGGTTGCACCAAAGAAGCGTGTGCTATTCGTGATGCATATGATATTTTCAAACAGCATGGCATAACGGTATTGGGTATCAGCAAAGATTCAGTAGAATCACATAAAAAATTTGCTGAAAAATATGGATTGCCATTCACGTTGTTGGCGGATACCGAAAAAAAGGTAATCGCTGATTATCAGGCTGGATCACTTTTGATGACAAAACGTATTTCGTATTTGATTGATCCACAGGGAATGATTGCAAAAACATATCCTAATGTTGATCCGGCCATGCACGCCAAAGAAATTTTGGATGATGTCGCCCTCTTGCAAAAGGGGGAATAAGTGGTATCTTTATGGTTGTGCGGAATATACATTCTGCCAATCAGCCCGTCATGATTTAATACTATTGGTTGGGCTAAATTACTTACTGCCAGATCGTCTAATGGTAGGACTTCGGTTTCTGGTACCGACTATCTAGGTTCGAGTCCTAGTCTGGCAACATAATATAGTAAAACCCCGATACGAAAGTATTGGGGTTTTACTATATTACTTGATCAGGCTGGACTCGAACCGAGGGTGCGCGAAGCCGGACGATAGTCCGTGCACCCGAGTGGGCCTGCCTGCCGGCAAAGGCAGGGGTCGAGAGTACTTATCCGTAACAAGTCCGTAGGACGCAGTGAGGATTAGTAACTCGTGACCGAGTCCTAGTCCGCATCTGAACTTTATAGAATCCTAGTCTGTACTAATTCCCCAACCGCCCTTCTTTTCCTGTATACTGTATATATGAAAAAAGGATATCATACAAACATCGAACAATCAGTACAAGAAAATGCATCATTTCGTCGCGTATTGTACACAGGGGAACACAGCCAATTAGTGCTTATGACTCTACAACCAGGTCAGGAGATTGGTTTGGAGACACATACTGAAAATGATCAGTTCTTTCGGTTTGAATCAGGGCAGGGTCGGGTAATCATTAATGAAACAGAATATGTTGTTACCGATGGTCATGCAATCGTAATACCACGGGGTGCAACGCATAACATCATTAATACTTCGGAAACTGATACGTTGAAAATGTATACTATCTACAGCCCAGCACATCACAAAGACGGTATCGAACATGCAACCAAAGAAATTGCATCACAAGACAAAGAAGAATTTGACGGAATGACTACTGAATAGATTGCGTTACTATCACAAGGGTGATAGTATGAGCGAAAGGTTACTTTTTTGCAGGACCAAAGTAGTGGTGAACGAAATGGTAAAAGGGTCTCTAATGGAGACCACCGGGCAACTCGCGAGAGACCCCTGGCACCATCCAGATGAAAAAGGTAACCCCTCCCTCGGAATTCGTTCCGAGGGTTTTTATGTTATTGATCTTGTATCTGATCCTTGGTATTATGATAATATGAATACCTTGGTAAAAATAAGACAAATTCAAGAGCAATTTGATGTGAATCCTATTTTTGCTTATAAACTTGCTGTTTCTGTTGGAGATAAGAATCTAATAGAAGATGTAAAAAAACTTCTCCAAGAAAAACCAAAACCATTTGTAAAATGGGTTGGTGGAAAGCGTCAACTACTTGCACAATTTCGTTTGATGAATCTCTATCCTCCAGAGAAATTTAACCCAGTTAAAAATACTTATTTTGAACCTTTTGCTGGTGGCGGGGCTGTCTTTTTTGATCTTCTTCCTCAGAATGCATTTTTGTCTGACATGAATAAAGAATTAGTCGCAACATATAATGTGATAAAAAATGACGTCGAAACTCTTATAAAATCTCTCAAAAAACACAAACACCACAAAGAATACTTTTTGAAAATTCGCGCAAAGAATCCAGAAAAACTTTCTGATGTCCAAGTTGCTTCACGGTTTATTTATTTAAATCGGACTGCTTTTAATGGAATGTATCGAGTGAATAGTAGTGGAGGTTTTAATGTACCATTTGGTAAATATGATAATCCAATGATTTGCGATGAGGTGAATTTACGACGAGTTTCAGATGCTCTTAAAAAAGTAACCATCAAACATCAAGACTATAAAGAAGTTTTGAAAAAAGCAAAAGAGGGAGACTTTATCTATTTTGATCCTCCATATTATCCAATAAGTAAAACTGCTTCTTTTACGGCGTATACAAAAGATGCTTTTCTTGATAAGGAACAAATCGAACTTCGAGATACTTTTGTAGAACTTCATAAACGAGGTTGTTTTGTGATGCTTTCAAATTCTGATGCTGATTTTATCAATGAAATATATTCTGGAATTAAAGGGGTGAGGATTTCAAAAGTTGAGGCAGGACGAGCGATAAACTCAAAGGCTTCGGGTCGCGGGAAAATTACAGAAGTATTAGTAACTAATTATTAAAAAAATGACAAACTTTGATTCAAACCCAACAAACATAGGAGAATTTTTTAATCAAAAGGATACAATTTTTAGGGTTCCCCCTTATCAAAGGGAATACTCTTGGTCTGAAGAAAATATTGAAACATTATTAGAGGATTTATTTTCTGGGGAATCTTATTTTCTTGGTACTTTTGTTTTAAATACCGAGCATTATAAACAAGGTAAATATAAAGATATTGTTGACGGACAACAAAGGATTTTAACTATCACAATATTCTTTTCTGTTATTAGAGACCTTTTTTTGGAGTTAAAAGATAAAAAAAGAAGCGCTCTTATTCAATCAAAATATTTATCTGATAAAGATGATGATGATAAGGATAACTTTAAAGTTGTAGCAAGTTCATCAGCGCGACTCTTTTTTGAAAAATATATACAGAAAGAGAATAATAAAATTGAAGAATCTATTCTTGAAACCAAGGAGCATAAAAGGATTTTTGATGCCTACCAAAAAATTAAACAAGAGATCCTTTTAGAAATAAACAAGTTAGATTCTAATAACAAGAAGTTAGAAAAGCTAAGTGCTATAAGAGAAGATTTAAAAAATTTAGAATTGATAGTCATTGAAGTCGGAAGCGAAGAAGACGCATTTACTTTCTTTGAAACTTTAAATTCTCGAGGAACTGACTTAAGTCAATCTGATTTAATTAAAAATTTTATTTTCAGTAAGATTTCTAAGGAAAATAAGGATATTGAAGTTGAGTGGCAGAAAATTAAAGATGCCCTAACAATAGATGATTCAGCCGAAATTACAACCTTCCTTCGACACTATTGGCTTTCGACCAGAAAAAAGATTACAGAGAATAAGCTTTTTAAGGCTATTAAAAAAGAAACAATAGATAATTATGAAAAATTCCTAGAAACCCTAGTACAAGAGTCTTTGTTGTACAGTATGATAATTTCTCCAAATATATCAGATTGGAAGAAAGAACACATTGATATTTTTAAAACGCTAAACAGGCTTCAGGCTTTAAATGTAAAGCAGTCTAGGAGTATTATTTTGACATTATTAAGAATGGTGCAAGATGATTCTTTTTGGAATAAATATGGAACGATTGATATTAAAAAGACTTTATTTTTAATAGAGAATTTTACTTTTGCTTTTTCTACAATATCTAAAAAGTCACCTTCCGCCTTAGAGAATATTTATTCAAAATACAGTATTTTATTAAATAAAGAATATATATCTTCAAATAAGCATAGTAAGGCAAATATTGAGAAGATTTTAAAAGAGTTTAAGGGTAAGATATCAGAGATTTATCCTTCCGAACATGAGTTTAAAGATAATTTTTCGAAAATAGAATATAAACAGAGTGTAAAACAGATTGCTTTGATAAAATATATAATTGAAAAAATAAATTATAAATCAAATACTGAGCAAGTTTTTGATCATGTTACTTTGGAACATATTCTACCTCAAAATCCAGATTCAGAATGGGGGATAACAAAAGATGAGATTAGTAGTTACGTCAATAATATTGGTAATATTATTCCTTTAGGTCTTGAATATAATCAGAAAGCATCAAATTATATTCTTAAAAAGAAGATAGATATGTATAATGAATCACAAATAAGTATGACAAGGGAGCTTGTAGAGAATTTTAAGAGAAAGAATAGTTATACTTGGTCTAAGATTGAGATTGATAATAGAAATACTGAGTTATCAAGTATTGCTTGGAATATTTGGGGTAAGAAAGAAAACATTTCATAAAAATAAAAATCATAAATTATTTTACATGACATTAAAAAGTAGACAACAATACATATCTTCAGAAGATTTTAGAGATAAATTTCTAGACACCATAACTCCGGGTGTTATTAAGCGAGAGGACTTTATTAAATGGAATACAATTTTTGAAAAAACAAAAAAATATAAACCATTTTTTGATTTTTTCAGACAAATTGATTTAGGAAATAGAGAGAAATGTATCAGACAATTAGCGGATGCATTAATGTCAGCCGATGTGGCAGGAGACTTTATTGATGCTGCTTTCGAATTACTTGGGCATACAGGAAAAAATTATGTTTCAAGTCAAGATTATATAGATTTTAAAGCTTTTTCAAGAGTTGAAAAAGACGAACATCAAATGTTATACATTTCTACCGTCCTGGTCGATTTGGGGATATGTAATATTCTTAGCTTGGAAATAGACGATTATTTTACTGGGGTTCAAGTTGGCCTAGAAACTCATCGAAGAAAAAATGTAGGAGGCACAGCTTTTTCATATGCTGTTAATTATGAATTAGAAAAAATTGTAGAAAAGTTAAATAAGGCTGGATATAATGTTGAACTTAAAAAAGAAGAGAGAATTTATTATATTGATAAGATAACATCAAAAACACTGGATTTTTGTTTACAGTATAAAGATAAAATTGTGGGTATTGAGGTAAACTTTTATACAGCTTCCGGCTCAAAGCCAACAGAGATCAAAAGGAGTTACGGACATGTTAATAAGGAGCTTGAGAAAGTCAATGCATCGCTGGTTTGGATAACTGACGGTATTGGTTACATGCAAATGAAAAAAAGTCTTAAAGAGGCGATTGATATTCATAAAAATACATACAATTTTAATATGATGAAGCAATCCCTCGAAGAAGATATAATTGATTTCTTTGAAATATAACACCACATAATGTCTAAAAAAGAATTAAAACTTGGTCCCGATGAATTTGAAATGGAATGTACCTCTGTATGGGCTTTCCCGCGTCGTGGAAACTGGGCAACGCATAAATCTGACTGGCGTGGAAACTGGGCTCCAGAAGTGGTGCGAAATTTAATTCTTCGATATTCACAAGAGGGTGATATTTTACTCGATCCAATGATTGGTGGAGGAACAACCGCAATAGAAGCAAAGATTTTGAACAGAAATATTATCTGTTCTGACGTAAATGATGTTGCTCTGGAAAGAACAAAAGAATCTTTGAAATTTGAGGTTGAAAATAAAGCTTGGCAAAAGGTAGAAAAAAGAGATGCTCGAGATTTGAGTAAAGCACAAGATGAAAGTGTTGATTTTATTCTTACTCATCCACCATACGCAGATATTATTAAATATAGTGAAGGAAAAATTCAGGAAGATATTTCAGGGATTCACGATATTGAAAAATTCTGTGATGAAATGGAAAAAGTTGCAAAAGGGTTGTATCGAATCGTAAAGAAAGGTAAATACTGTGCAATTTTGATTGGTGACACACGAAGAAACAAAATGTATATTCCTCTTGCGTATAAAGTAATGCAACGGTTTCTTGATTCCGGCTTTGTTTTAAAAGAAGACATTATAAAGCGACAATTTAATTGCAAAGCAACTGGATTTTGGGTAAATAAATCAAAAGAAGCAAATTTCTTGCTGATTATGCATGAGCATTTGTTTATATTCCAGAAATAATATATGAATGAAATAATATATATTTTAATAAATGAAGCAATGCCTGGTTATGTAAAAATCGGTAGAACCACAAACCTAGAGCAAAGAATTCGTTCACTTGATACCACGGGTG
>CAZAZY010000015.1:0-17058 GCA_964489785.1 uncultured Candidatus Saccharibacteria bacterium | reverse complement strand
ATTTTCGGTTATTATTACATGCAACCTTATATTGAAACGATTTCTGATGCATACGTGCAAATACAGGGAAGCATGAAAGATATTCAAAATGCAGGAGATCAATTAAATAATTTGATACCAAAAAGATAGTATAAATGCTCGGGTAGCTCAGTTGGTAGAGCGCTCCCCTGAAGAGGGATAGGTCACCGGTTCGAGTCTGGTCCCGAGCACAAATGAGAGTCTTAATATTAAAAAAGAGCCCCTATGGGCTCTTTTTTAATTACGATGTTTGAAAAGTTTTAATCTTGATTTGATTTCACGTACAGTGTTCGTTGTTTTTCTTTGTCTATTTTTGGTAAGGTCAAAGTCAATAATCCATGTTCTTCTACCGCTTCTGCTTCGTCCATTTCTATTTCTTGGGGAAGAATGATGGTTCTTGAAAACGATCCCCAGTATAATTCACGCAAGAAATAATCATTTTCATGAATATGATCCACTGCTTCGCGGTGCCCACGAATAGTGATGACTTCGCGAGATAATGAGATATCCAAAGATTCTGGTCGAACTCCCGCAATCATTGCTTTGATCACAATAGACTGAGGTGTTTCGTACACATCTACACCCAGCTGTCCTTCGGAATCTGAAGAATCCTCTGACTCAGCTTCGTAGGTAGTTTCTTCTTCATCTTCAAGAACCTCATCTTCGTCCATATTGACGCTTCCTGTTAATCTCTCAAAAAAGGATCGTTTTCTTTTCATATAATTTAATTATACCTTATAAAAGATCTTCATGCACTTCTCTGTGTTCTCCTAATGCTTTGACGCGTTCAAAAATCAAAAGAATAAAGATCACCACAACCCACAATCCAGCAAATATTGGAAAAATATTACTCTGTGATCCTATTATAAAAAAATTAAAGACAGTATGCAATCCTATTGCACCTATTAATCCGATAATCAAATATACAAAACTGATTGCACGGCCTTTCCAAAATGCTAGACCCAATGATAGCCCAATAATGCTACTGGCTGCCGTATGTAGTACTGTTGCCCCTAAGAAGCGTAAATTCCCAGTTAATAATGCAATAGTAATATTATTAGTTGACAAGGGGTCTAATAGGTATAAAACATTTTCCATAGCAGCAAATCCCAATGCACCTACAATCATATAAATTGCATAGTCTGTTGGTTCGTCGATAAAAGATCCTCGGAATGCAATAACTGCGACGACAACGAATTTTCCAATTTCTTCAACACTAGATAATGCAGTATATAACCACCAAGGTTCATGAATAAATGCACCAATTGCATTCTCTAATGGAACAATAAAAGCTACACTAGTTGCCCCAGCCAAAAAGACTAGAAAAATAATACTACGAGGTTCGGGACGCTTACGGTCTTCTTGTAGCCAAAACCATAACCATAATAAAACTGGGCCTACACCACCCAAAATGGCATATCCAATGTGTTCTAATGTTACTCTTCCGATTTCCATGGTGTTATCATTAAAAGATCACCGTCTGGATAAAGAGAACTCCAAATTTCTTCGGTAATAAATGGCATGAATGGATGCAGTGCAATCAGTTGTCTGTATAGCAGATGTCGCAATGTGTACCGTGCAGAATCGTTCATATCTGATTTACATTTTTCGATAACAATATCCGCAAATGTGTGCCAAAAGAAATGATACAATTTTTCAGACACCAGATAATATCTGAATTCATCCATTTCCTTTGTGATTTCTGTAGACAATGTATTCCATTGATTAATATATTCTGTATGTTCAGGATTTAAAACAGGTTTTGTTTGTAGATCATCTGCATTAGTTTGTTCCAATACAAATCTTGTCGCATTCCAAATTTTGTTTGCAAATTTACTATAGGCTTTGATTTTATCTTCTGACAGTGTTACATCCTGGCCTGCACCAACACCAACAATCATGGCCATACGCAATGCATCAGCTCCGTATTTTTTGATCGTCAACAGGGGGTCAATAGCAGTTTCTGGATTTGATTTACTCATTTTTTTCCCATTTTTATCCAAAACCATTCCGTGCATGTAGACTGTTTTAAATGGAATTTCACCTAATAAATAGGTGCTCATTAAGATCATACGTGCCACCCAAAAGAAAATAATGTCGTGACCTGTTTCTAATACAGATGTTGGATGATATGTTTGCAAATCGTTTGTATTGTCAGGCCAACCTAATGTCGAGAATGTCCATAATCCAGATGAAAACCAGGTGTCCAAAGTGTCTTGATCTTGTATCCAGTTATCATCATCTGGCTGTGTACCAACATGAATTTTTTCTTGATTTTCTTTATCGTACCAAACAGGGATTTGGTGTCCGTACCAAATTTGTCTGCTGATATTCCAATCACGAAGATTCTCAATCCAATTGAAATAAATCTTTTCAAATCGGTCCGGGATAATATTTACACCATCCTCGCGTACCGCACGTAACATCAATTCTTTTAACGAAAGATTGTCTCGTCTTGCAATGGGTTTGTTTACATCAATCCACCACTGAATTTTTGGAAGAGGTTCGATAATAGCTTTTGTTCTTTGGGATAGTGAGATATTTTGTTTAATATCTTCTGTTTTTATCAATAATCCTTGGTCAGATAGCCAAGAAACAACTTGTTCACGGGCAATTTCTGTTTTTGTATTTTTAATACTTTCCATTCCTACCATCATTTTTCCATATTCGTTGATTACTTGTTTTACTGGTAGATTATGTCTTCCAGCTATTTCAAAATCTATTTGTGAATGAGCAGGGGTAACACCTAATGCACCTGTTCCAAATTCTGGATCAACATGATCATCCCCGACAACAATCACCGTCACGGGTTCACCAGCAAATTCAAATGAAAACTCTTGACCTATGAATTCTTTCCATTTTCCATTGGGGTGTACGGCTATTGCTGTATCACCTAGTTTTGTTTCTGGTCTGGTCGTAGCAATTTCAATAGGGCAATCATGCGAATATCTAAAGGTATATAATTTTCCGATCCTTTCTTCATGATCAACTTCATCATCTGAGACAGTTGTTTGTCCTTTTGGATCCCAATTTACAATACGATTACCACGATAAATCAATCCATCGTCATACATTGTTTTAAATGCAGTCACCACAGCATAATGACGCTGTTCATCTAAGGTAAATGCTTCTCTGGACCAATCCAATGATGCACCCATTTTTTTTGTTTGCCCTACGATAGTATCATGAGATTCTTGTGCAAATGCGTTTACTCGTTTCAAAAATTCTTCTCGTCCAATTTCAAACTTCGTAGTTCCTTCTTTTGCTAATTGTTTTACAATAACTGATTCTGTAGAGATGGCTGCATGGTCGGTTCCAGGAATCCAAAGTGTTTTTTTACCTTGCATTCTATTGTAACGAACCATAATATCTTCGATAGCCAACATAAATGCATGACCGGTGTGTAGTGTTCCAGTCACATTTGGTGGGGGAAGAACAATAGAAAAAGATTCTGCATCGGGTTTTGTATAACCCTTTTCCACACACACGTCAGGATTAAAAAGACCACTGGCAAGCCATTTTTCATATAGTCCGTCTTCGATAGACTGAGCATCAAAGGGTTTTAAAAATTTTTCAGGTAATGACATGCACATATAATACCAAATAAACTTTATTTTTCAAAGGTTTAAAAGTATATCGAAATTCAGAGGGAAAGCGACCCAACAGCTCTGATATCGTCATAGACGGTATCAGGGTGTTTTTTATATTGAATATGTCCTGCCAGTGCAATCATCAGTGCATTATCTCCGGTCAGTGACAATGGTGGAACCAATACTGTTACACCCATAGCATCTAATTTAGTTTTTAAAACAGTCCGCAAATGTGCGTTTGCAGATACTCCACCAGCAATAATACAAGTTTGGGTTTGGTATTGATCTATAGCACGAATAGTTTTTGCAGTCAGAACATCTACGATTGCATCTTCGGTTTCTTGTGCTATCTGTTGCTGAAAGATTTCCGAAGATAAAATGTTTGGGTCTTTGATGACTTGTTTGTCTATGGCATAACGAACCGCGGTTTTCAATCCTGAAAAAGAAAAAAGAAAATCAGGTGTGTGCATCATTGGGCGTGGAAACGTAAAAGGATTCGTTTGTCCATTGTCTCTGGCAATTTTTGCCAGCTGTGAAATATGGACACCGCCGGGATATGGCAAACCTAACAACCGTGCAATTTTATCAAAAGCTTCTCCTGATGCATCGTCTTTTGTTTGACCTATAATTTCATAATCACAGAAATCTTTTACTAAAACTAATTCTGTATGACCACCCGATACCAATAATGCAGTAATGGGGAATTCTGCATTGTCTGGTAATGTAAAAGATTCCTCGTTTGCATAGGCTGACCAGATATGCCCCTCCATATGGTTTACTGGAATTACTGGAATATCCCACAAATGTGCCAATGCGCGTGCGGTATTGATACCAACCCATAATGCAGGTTCCAACCCAGGGCCATGCGTAACCGCAATCGCATCTATGTTTGGATTATTATGCACATCAGTCTGATTTGATAAAAAATCGTATACGGCTGGTTCGCGTTCCAGAATATTTTGCAGTTCATTTGATTTTTCAGAAAATACTGTTTGTTTGGTTTCAACTTTACCTAATTTTTTAAAAAGTTCGCCCAGTGCTGGTATGATATTTTTTTGATGTTCACGTTTTGCCATAGCAGGAAATACACCCCCATATTCTTCGTGCAGAGATGCTTGGGACACAATAATATGTGCTCGGTTTATATACGTTGTGTTTTCAGTTTCTGGATCAATGATTGAATCCAAAATACACAAAGATGTTTCGTCACAAGATGTTTCAATGCCCAGTATTCGCATATCCAATATGCTACAGGACAACGGGTTTTGAGGCAACCTATAAAGATTATTAGTGCACGATGCAGAACTCGAATCTGCGACCCCTCCCACGTCAAGGGAGCGCTCTACCAACTGAGCTAATCGTGCATGGTATTAATTATTATAGCAAAACAAGAAATCTATGAATATTTTGACATAATGTATTTTTAGTGTATATTAGTAAAGAACCAAAACCATAACGCCATGGCAGAGCACTTTCAAGATGTTTCAAAAACCGAAGAATCTTTTCGAATTCGTAAAAGAGATTTCTTTTCAAAGCTTGATTCTATGGAAGGGGATCATGAAAAAGAATTCGGATTAGTAAAACAAGTATTGACGGAGAATCGTCATGCGTTGCTGTTCTTATATATTGAAAGATCGGCAACATATCAGTACTTGATATTGAACAAGTCATATCCTTTTACGTTGAGTCAATTAACCTGGGTAATGTAACATTTACCCAAGCCAATTCAACAAACTCCAGAGTATCTTCGATTTTATGATTCACACAAGGAAATTCTGAAAAGGGTCTTATTGCAAGAAGAGAAGGAGAGAGGGCAGATCAGTCTGAATTTTCTCAAGGGTTTACTGACGCCAGATATGCCAATCCTATCGATGCAATACCTATTCTTGCGCATGTTGGATGCAGGATTGCATAGAATTGCAAAGGATACACTATTGAATCCCTGACATCCGTGTTCTGATTTACCCCCGCTGCCCAAAAAGCATCGGGGGTTATTTTATATACATATTGTCATTTTTGTAAAAGATGCTATACTACATAGCGTTTTATAGGCCCCATCGTCTAACGGTTAGGACGCCAGGTTTTCATCCTGGAAATCGGAGTTCGATTCTCCGTGGGGTCACCATAGAGAGAGCTAGTTCGAGCATTCGACAAGTGTCGAAACTGGCAAACAAAAGCAAGTCAGAAATGACTTGCTTTTGTTTAAAAAACATGGTATATAATACCTAAATCAACCGCTCATTCCAAACCCGTAAAACAAACCCGCTCATGGAAATTCTTTCACCATTGTTTACAGTCATTTTCTTTTTCATTCTCCTTTTTGTATGCCAAAAAGCCTATCAGGTGTTTTGTGTTTATAAATTAAAGAAGAATCTGAATGATTACTTTTATCAACAATTTCAGTTTTTTATTGATCAGGCCATTAAGCCATATTTCCGTACTCTTTTTCCAGAAGGTCATCAACAAGAGGTGGCGAGAATCAATAACATGATATGGCAAGAGGTTGCCAGTGTGTGTAATCTCAAAATGTATCCTACATGGCACACCGACAAGGCTCAGAGTATTTACAAGAGTAATATGTTGAAATCTATTATTTTGAACCAGGTGAAATCTGATGTGGCTAAAACAAATCCTGAAGTTCAACATCAATTGTGTATCTTTTTTGAGAAGGTGCTAGATGTTATGGAAAAGCATAAAGAAGATGAAATTTCCTTAGGACATCTTTTCCGCATAAAGATTGTGCAGAAACTTTTTGAAAATTATGCCAATGCAGAAACGCAGGCAAAGTTTGAAACAAGAATCCTTCCGCTGATTGTCGAGGAAGAGTAAAAAAATCCCCCAAATACCATTCGTGGTGCTTGGGGGATAATTTTTATTTTATTGTTATTCTGCTTCTCCAACAATAGAATGCGTTACTGTCATTGGTTTTAAATGGGAGAACAAAATCAATCCCAATGATAACAATGCAACGTTTTTAATAATATATTGACCCACTAGGTTGGGTAGGAAAATTCCATCCCATACTTGGCTAGGAATAATATACAGTGGCATCACAGTGGTAAAAAGATGAAAGAAAAGAATCGCAAACGTAATTCTTTCTAGCTTTGGAATCAAAATCATAAATCCAATAATGACTTCGAAGACTCCGAATAATCGAACAAAAGTATCTGGATTTACCCAACCTAAAAATGTTGCTTGTAGTAATTCTGTTACTAATGGCCCAGCTGGACTAATAAGGAATACCTTAAGAATGCCAAACCAGAAGAAAATAATAAACAAAGCAATACGAGAAATAAGAGAAGAATGTTTTCGTAGAAACAAAATTACGTTGAGATCAAATAATTCTAAAAGTGTATTTTTATTCATATATGTTTATGTATATTATCTTTGTAATTATTTTGCAAAAGGTGGATACAATTCTGGATCAATAGTTCGTTCGAAACAAGTTCGCCCTACATTATGATCCCAAGATTCGTTTTTCCCACCCGGATAAGGATACGAAGATACTGCCATATCACGACTTTCACTGAACATTGGCATAACACCACCGCCATTGCTATATTCTTGCCAACCTTGGGGCATATCTGCAGAGAATGTTGCACATAATGAAAAGGTAGTATCTTTGATTATTTCGTATTCATAGACAAGACCATCTGTAAATTCTGGATCAACGGGAATAGCAAAACCAGATAGGGGATTTGATAATTCTTTGATATCAGCAGGTAGAGATTCTTTTTGTTGCCAATAAGAGATAACCTGCCATTGTAGTGATTGCAAATCTTGGATACGTTGTTCGTCCATACGCCATGCACGCTGTTCTGATGGACTACCGATAATACTGAAACTCCAAATAATAGAAGCTATAATGAACAATGGTGCTAAAATAACACCCATCTTTGCTAATTTTCTTTTCCATCCTGAAAAAACATCTAATTCATTAAGATAATAAAATCCTGTTATTTTTGCAACGCCCAGAACAACCAACACCTTGATAATGAATCGTGTAGATATTTCTCCAGCAACAAAATATTTTACCAGGGTTACCAAATCAACAACAATAACAATTGCCGTTAAAAATAGTACGATGTAAATCAGCCATTTTTTTATTATGGTATCCATAGAGCCCAGATTTTTATGAGATTCTTTTTTCCAAAAATATGCTAATACAAAAAATACAGGGAATACAATAATTAATGTTGCCAATGATGCACGGATACTGTCATAATCCCATGAAGAATATCCGTATTGATACACTGCATTCAATGCATCCGGAAACTGTTTGTTCAAAGTTTCAAAAATAAGATTCAAAAAGGACACAACGCTGGTAATCAATGTTACCAATACGCCCAATGATAAAAAGAAGAACTTTGGTGTTAAACTATTGTGTGACATATATACATATTAACTAATAAGATATACACAGTATATCACTTTTTTATATTTCACTATATACTATAGACACAATATGCATATCAACCCAAAACGTATTCAAAAATTAAACACCAAAGAAATCCAAAAAGGACCTATCGTCTATTGGATGAATAGGGAAATGAGAATCAATGATAATTGGTCATTATTATACGCACAACAACTGGCACAAGAACACAAACAACCGTTGGTTGTAGTATATAATCTGGTACCAAATTTTTTAGGTGGAGGAAAACGACAGTTAGCATTTAAACTAAAAGCATTACAAGAAATTGAAATCGGATTAGCAAAGAAAAATATTCCATTCCACGTTATTATTGATGATACTGGTAAAAAAAGCGCTATGTTATTGGTAGATTTTTTACAAACCGTGCATGCAGGTGCTGTGGTTACTGATTTTTATCCATTACGATTACCGCGATCATGGAATACCTATGTGCGTAAACATGCATCATGCGCGTGTTTTGGTGTAGATAGTCACAACATTGTTCCAACATGGATTGTATCAGATAAAAAAGAATATGGTGCTTATACTATTCGTCCAAAAATATTTCGATTGTTGCCCGAATTTTTGGACGAATTTCCTGTGTTACAAAAATCGAAATATACCCATACGGCAAAATTCCCAGTTTCACATTGGAATAAATTATTATCTGAAAAAGAATTACAAGAATCTCTTGAATCAATTGACTGGGCACCACCTGGCGTATCTGGTGCAAATAAAATTTTGAAGAAATTCCTACAGAACGGATTACAATCATATGCAGAGATGCGAAATGACCCGAATAACCAGGCTCAATCGCAATTGTCGCCATATCTTCATTATGGAATTATATCATCACAACGAATTGTATTAGAAACATTGCGGTCAATCAAAAAAAATATTACCCAGGTATTGGATCATCAAAAAAACAAAGCAAAAGTATCTCCCCACATGCGACTAACCACAACCGATCACGCAGGGGCTTTTTTAGAAGAATTAATTATTCGAAAAGAATTATCGGATAATTTTTGTTTCTATGAAGAACGATATGATACGGTAGATGGATTCCCAAACTGGACAAAAGAATCTTTTGCAAAAACCAGCAAAGATGCACGCGAATATGTGTATACCCAAAAACAATTTGAACAAGGAAAAACCCATGATGATCTTTGGAATGCAGCCCAAATGCAAATGGTTATTACGGGTAAAATGCACGGATATATGCGGATGTATTGGGCGAAAAAGATATTAGAATGGACAAAAAACCCAGAACAAGCTATGAAAATTGCAATCTATTTAAATGACACGTATTCATTGGATGGACGTGACTCAAATGGATATGCCGGTATCGCATGGAGTATCGGCGGTGTGCACGACCGTGCGTGGTTTCCACGACCCATCTTTGGCTTGGTTCGATATATGTCGTACGGAGGATGCAAAGGTAAATTTGATGTAGAAAAATATATCCATATGTGGTTATCTAAAAAATAAGGGCCGGAGTTCAAACATGAACTACCGGCCCCAGGGGTGTATGTGCACAAGTCTATAGAATGCAATCATCCCGTGTTACCAAGATAACCATTCGTCCTCATACACAAACCCAACCACCCATTATTGAATGTCATACCTCTTGAGCAAAAGCTGATCTTTTGTCGTACTGGCATTGTCTACTGCCAGCTGAAGACATTGCACGATGAAGTCTTCTTGCATATCGGCTTCACGAGCCTCTAATAAGAGATCAATAGCCTGAGAGGTTGTCTCTACAGCATCCTTTGCCCGAGAAAAAAGATTGTTCAGAAGGTCTCTTTGAGTACGATTCGCACCCTGCTTGATTTCTGGAAAATCACAGATCATTTCGAGGAGTTCCGGAAAACTAAGTTTAATAAGATCATCCGAAGAATCATGTGCCTCTAGTTTTTGCTGCATTATCTCGATTATACGACCTTCGATTCTTTGAATCTTTTCTCCGGACGAGGAGATTTCTTCCTCTTTTTCGGTTATTTCTATATGAATTGCCCACAATTCACGGATAGATAACCTGTCAAAGATTACAGAATTTCCAAGAGCCGTTTGGGCAACACGAGAAAGCTGTTCGTTTAGTTTCAAATCCAATTCGTCTGACATGTTGGTATTGTTTAGGTTATTTGAAGAACATTCTTCATGTAAAATACTACCATAATACATACTATGGGTCAATAGTTTTTATAATCTTGAAAAATGCTATACTAATCCAATCATGCAACAAAAAGAATCAATCGAACATATTCGCCATTCATTAGCCCACGTCTTGGGCGCAGCTATTTTAGAATTATATCCTGGAACCAAGATTACTTTGGGACCTGCAGTTGATAATGGATTTTATTACGATGTTGATTCTGGTGAACAAAAAATTACAGAAAATGATCTTTCCCAGATTCAAAAAACCATGCAGAAAATTGCGAAAACATGGGATGGATTCCAAGGCAAAAAAATATCTCCTGATGAAGCTCGTGCGTTATTTTCTAGCAATGAATACAAATTGGAATTGATTGACGAAATCGTAGACCGAGGCGAAGACATTACCGTATACACATCTGGAGATTTTACAGATTTGTGTCGAGGTGGACACGTAGAATCGATGAAAAACGTGGACATGGATGGATGGCGTTTGGATCGTGTTGCAGGGGCATATTGGCGAGGTGACGAAAAAAATACCATGTTAACACGAATCTATGGTGTTGCATTCCATAGTGCAAAGGAATTGACTGATTATGATCTATTGATAGAAGAAGCAAAAAAACGAGATCACCGAAAATTGGGTAAAGAATTAGATTTGTTTACTTTTTCTGATTTGGTTGGACCTGGGCTACCATTGTTTACACCAAAAGGTACATTGATCCGAGATTTAGTAGTAGAAAAAATTCAAAATATTCAAAAAGATTTAGGATATCAAAAAGTTTGCATTCCTCATATCACAAAAAAAGATTTATACGTTACATCTGGACATTGGGATAAATATGGAGACGATTTGTTCAAGGTTCGTGGAAACAGTGACGCTGAATTTTGCATGAAGCCAATGAACTGTCCGCATCATACCCAAATATTTGCATCAAAACCTCGTAGCTATCGTGAATTGCCGGTTCGCTATATGGAATCAACAACAGTATATCGCGATGAACAAGCAGGGGAATTGTTGGGATTGTCTCGTGTGCGCAGTATTACCCAGGATGATGGGCACGTATTTTGTACCCCTGATCAAATTAAACAAGAGGTAAAAAATATTGTTTCTGTGATCAAGCAATTTTATACATCATTAAATATGCTCCACGAAGGTAACTATTGGGTATCATTGTCTGTACGTAGTCCTGAAAAAGCTGAAAAATATTTGGGGGATTCAGCGGTATGGGATATGGCCGAACAATATCTAGAAGAAGTAGCAAAAGAAGAAAATCTACCTTACAGACGCGTCGAAGGTGAAGCAGCTTTTTATGGACCTAAATTGGATTTTCAATTCAAAGATGCAATTGGTCGTGAATGGCAATTGGGTACCGCTCAGTTGGATTTTAATATGCCAAAACGATTCGAATTGGAATACATTGATAACAAGGGAACAAAACAAACCCCTGTAATGATTCACCGTGCTGTTGCCGGGTCATTGGAACGATTTATGGCTGTTGCGATAGAACATTTTGCCGGAGCGTTCCCATTTTGGTTATCTCCTGTACAGGTGTCTGTAATGCCAGTAAATGATGAGGCTCATGGTGAATATGCAGATCAAATATTTCAAGAATTTAAAACAAAGGGAATCCGAGTAGAATACATGGATGCATCAGAAAGTTTGGGTAAACGTATCCGATCAGCGAAAAAAGAAAAAATCCCATACGTGTGTATTATTGGTGATAAAGAAAAAGAATCTCAAACAGTAACTATCGAAGGGCGAAATGATGAAAAAATAGAAGGGATTACAGTTGCAGATTTCTTGGAGAAATATACTCAATAATAAATATAAAAAACAGATAGAAAATCCTATCTGTTTTTTTGTTATGGGATTACCGAGTTTTTACGTAAAGATACAAATCTTCGATTGCTTTTACCGCATCACCTGCAGAGATATTGTTTTGATGATAGCGAACATTCGTGCAATCACCAGCAGCCCAGATACCCTCGGTAGACGTTTTCTGTGTCCATGGATCAATAGTGATTCGTCCATATTCATCTTGAGCTACTACATCTTTTGAAAAACCAGTTGCTGGTATTTGTCCGATTTCAACGAATATTCCTGTTGCAGGTACCAATACGTCTTCGCCGGTGTCTTTCATATGAATAGTAATTCCACTGACAAATTTTTCTCCATGTACTTCTTTTGCTTCGGCATGAGTAATAGTGTGCATATTAGGATGTTCAAGAACCTTTTTAACCGTAATTGGGTCCGCTTTGAAATCCGCATGCTTGTGTACCAAAGTTACTTTTGCACAATATGCCAACAATTGTGCAGCGGTTTCAAAACCAGCATTTCCACCACCCATTACGACAACTTCTTGACCAGAAAATAATGGGCCATCGCAGCTGGCACAATATACAACACCCTTGTTTTCAAATATATCAGCACCAGGGACAGTCAGCGGACGGCGACTACTGCCTGTTGCAATCAGCACTGTTTTTGTTTCAATAGATGATCCATCTGATAATATAATAGAAAATCTATTTTCTTGTTTGGTAATATTGTTAACATATGCACCTTCTTTGATAGTCAACATATCACCCTGGTATTCATACACATGTTTTTTAAAACTCTCTGCAAGACCCATACCAGATATTCGAGGTGTTCCAATCCAGTTATAAATTTCTTCGGATACAGAAGATTGACCGCCAAATTCTTTGGCGATAATACATGTTTTTAATTGTTTTCGTGCAGAATATACTGCAGCGGCAGAACCCGCAGGTCCGCCACCGATAATAGCAACGTCAAACATATAGACTATTTTTTAGCTCGTCTAATAAATGCTGGTAATGCACCCCACTTTTCATCATCATCTTCTGATACATGCTTTGCTTGAGCTTCTATGGTAATAAAATCTTTTTGATTTATCTGTGAAGAGTTTTGATTTGATGATTGTATAGGTGTAGCCACAGGTGCTGGTTTTTGTAATGTATTTGATTGGATATCAATACGATTTTGCGTTACCGGAGATGATGACACAGTGTCAGATTTTTCTGAACTAAGGTCGCGCTCAATTCGTTGCTGAGTAAAAGAAGAACCCTTTTTTTGCTGAGACCCATTGAATCCTGTTGCAATAACCGTTACTTTCATTTCTCCTTTTTTCAATCGTGTATCGTGAATAGTTCCCATGATTACTTTTGCTTCTGGATCAATAGAATCAGTGATTAATTTTGCTGCTTCTTGAACTTCATGCATTTTCAAATCATCGCTTCCTGCAATCGAGAATAATACACCACGCGCACCATCGATAGAAATATCCAATAGCGGGGAATTGATGGCCTTCAGAGTGGCTTCTTTTGCTCGATTTTCTCCACCTGCAACCCCGATACCCATAAATGCAGAACCCGCATTAGACATAACAGCTTTGATGTCTGCAAAGTCGATATTGATAATACCCGGTGTTGTAATAAGGTCAGAAATACCTTCTACAGCCTGACGTAATATTTCATCACACATTCCAAAAGCATCTTTAAATGTAGTATCTTTTTCTGTAATAGAAAGCAATCGGTCATTTGGAATAACAATCAATGCATCTACTTCTTTTTCTAATTCAGCCAAACCTTGGTCAGCGATTCGAGATCGTTGTTGACCTTCAAAAAGAAAAGGTCGAGTAACCACTGCAACAGTAAGAATTCCTTGTTCTTTTGCAGCGCGAGCAACAACAGGTGCAGCACCAGTTCCAGTTCCTCCGCCCATACCTCCGGCGATGAAAACCATTTCAGAACCCTTCAAGACTTCTTGAATTTCTGCTTTTGTTTCCTCTGCTGATTTACGACCAATCTCTGGATTCATTCCTGATCCCAAACCTTTGGTAAGGTTTTTACCAAGATGGATTTTTTTACTAGCAAGGGAATTATGCAAATCCTGAGTATCAGTGTTCATTGAAATAAATTCAATGCCTTTTACTTTTGAATTAATCATGTGATTTAATGCATTTTTTCCTGAACCACCAACACCAATAACTTTGATGCGAGCGAATGTTTCTACTTCTGGATTTATTTTTGGCATATGCGTTCTATGTGTCTTAACAAAATGGATAATAATATACCTGTTGTATGTAGAGTATATACCCCTATAATATCAAAAAAGAACGAGAAAGTCCAAATAGTATCTTATGGCAAGAATTGTCTAAAAAAAGAACCAAATTTAGAAGAAGTATTCTTGAAAAAAGCTTTTATTTCATTAGTATCTTCTGGTTCATAGAAAACCGATAACATACACAGTCCATATGCGCCGTGCCAAGTAGCATCTTTTGTTTTCATTTTTGCAGAAAATGTTTTGTCAGGTAACCCAACACGTGCAGGTAATCGTAATGCTATTTTTGCAAAGTCATCCAATCCAGTTAAATGAGCTCCGCCACCAGTCAATGTTACTCCACCTGGTAGTAAACCGCTCTTATGAATTCTTTTCAAATGAGCATCAACTAAATCAAAAATATCAGATAACCGGGCATCAATAATATCGTCTAATTTTTTCTTTGAAACCGATTGATTTGATGTTCCGTGTTTGATTAATTCTGCCTCTTGTTGAGATACAAGAAATCCTAATGCGATATCGTTTGTAATATCATGAGAACCCAAAGGGAAAACTTCTAATGAAATAGGTACACCATTTTCATAGACAACCAATGATGTTGTTTCCGCACCAATGTGCACCAACGCACATCCAGACATTTTATCTTTTCGTCCCAATGCAGATTCAGCCACTGCAAATGGAGTTGCAACAATATCCAAAACTTCGACATCAGCGTTGCCGATACTTTCCAATAAATCATCTACATCTTGTTTTAAAATACTAACCACTAACGTTTTCACCTCTAATTTTGATCCAACCAGTCCAACTGGTTTTCCATGAATGATTTCTTGGTTCAATCGATATTCAATAGGAACAGTATGTAAAATCTTTCGATTACGATGCTGACGGAGAAATTCCTGTTCACACATGGCTTCTAATTTTTCTATATCATATACGGTGACTTCGCCATCCGCCTTTGAAATAACCAGCGATGCAGAAACAGTGTGTGACACCAAACTGGCACCACCAACACCCACATATACCTGCTGTGGTAGAAAACCAGCTATTTTTTTTATCTCACGTAAACCATTTCGCAAAGATGCGGTTACTTCGGCGCTGTCATATACATATCCTCGACGAATTCCTTCTGTGGGGACTTCGGCATGAGCAACGATTTTAATGTCGTTTTCTTTATGGGACACATGTGCAGATAAAATTCGTACATGTGTTGTTCCAATATCAAGAGTTGTAATAATAGGATTTTCTTTTTTCATATTTCATGACGTGGTGGATTGGGCATATTTAGTTTACGCATAATCCGTGCTTCTTCTTTTTCCATTTCGGGACCGTGATCAAAACCCCGCAAATGAAACATACCGTGTATCGTGATGTATACTAGAAATTCATTATAACTCATATTATAATTTTTTGCTTGATTACGAATAGTGGATAACGATAATACTATCTCACCAGAAGAATCTGATAGGGGAAATGCCAATGTGTCGGCCGGACCATCTTTGCCTTTCCATTGTTTATGCAACTGTGAAGATGTTTTAATATCTGCCAACAAAATATGCAAATTATATTTTGATCCCAATATTTGTTTTTTGATATCAGAAAACGGCAAGCTGGGAAGCTCGCCGTTTGTCTGTCGTGTAATTGACAATGTAGGATTGATTGTCCAAACACGCATACCTGATATTAATTAATTTTACCTAACTTACGAAGTTCGTCGTATTTCTTACCTTGTTCTAGACGGTGCATAGCACTTCGTTTCATTCGTAAAGATGATTTTGGTCGGTCAAAATATCGTTTTGCACGCATAATCTGAGTCAATCCAGTACCTTGAACCTTACGAACAAATTTTCGTAGTAAATAAGCAGAACTTTCGTTATTTGTTTTTTCTATTTTTGCGTTTGTTGCCATAGATGAGGTCAAGTATAACATATGTTTATAAAAATACAAGGGTTTATATAAAAAAATCCCCACCACGCAAAGTTGCGCGGAGGGGATTGAACGAACATGATGAACAAGGATCTCGCAGGTCAGAATATTCCAAACGCTGATGGTTCATAACCTCTCTGGCTATGACCTTCAGGATCCAGATCACCAGCATGGTTGAATTCCATTATTTCCTCAATATTATCCTCGAACAAAAAATCGAGTTGGCGCTGTTCGTATTCCCTGCGCTCTCTTTCATCTTCTTCATCTTCTTTCTGTTGAAGCCAGAGAGAGTGATCGAGCATACTGATCTCTGCATCCCTTTTGATGAATGCAGCATCCGTGACCTCTTTCCTGGTCAATTCTTCGAATTTCCTGACCAATGAAATTTTCAGAAACTTTCCCTTGGCGCTTACCATCAGGAAATTTCTGTCTATAATAACGGTCCGGCTATCGATCACATACAATACATCACCAGCATGCAGTATGTCGCATGAGTATGCATCACAATCCAGTCGAAACAAACTTCGATGTTCTGGCTTGTCTGCATGATGAAGAGAACGATATTTGTTCTTATATTCATACATCCAATGATGCTCGACCTCAGAAACCATTCGTGATTCTTGATGTCCCCAGTCACCCATGTATGGGTGCATAGGATCAAAAAAGTCACCTTCGGCAAAGACTGCCTCGCCCCCGATAATCGGTTGGAGGATAGATTTAACTTCCTTCATGTTCTCTACGGAAAGCACAATTGTTTTCATTTTTGTTGGTTTTAAAGGGCGATTGCTCGCCCAAGGTTAGTGATTGGGTGAGACTTATTCTGGAAATATCATAGCATATTCATATACTATTGTCAAGTCATTATGACACCAACATTGATG
>CAZAZY010000014.1:0-18514 GCA_964489785.1 uncultured Candidatus Saccharibacteria bacterium | reverse complement strand
ATGTGCTTGGGGACATTGGTAATGGTATTCAAAACATCTTTGCAGAGAAAATTACAACAGAGGAATTATGTATCGAAGACGTTTGTTTTGACAAACAAGAAGCTGAAATGTTAAAACAATTGATTAATGAAGGAGTTATTCTTGATACTGAAAATTCTGAAGAAGAAATTGTTATTGACGAAGAGCTTCTGATTATAGAAGAAGAATTAGAAATTGAAACCCCAGAAGTTTCTGCACCAGAAGACGAAATTGAAGAAACAGAATCGTCTGCTCCCCAGGAAACGCCCGTAACCCCGGAAGATCAATCTGACAGTATTGAATAATTTTGCACACGATTGCAAAAAAATCTAAATATAGTATAGTAACCCTATCTGGGCGCTCCAAAAAGATGATATCTTTTCTGATGCACGTTGTATCAGGTATTGGAACGCTCTTTTTATTCACACAACATAACACATAAAACAGAACATACATTATGAAGCGAGATTATCCACTACAAAAAGTAAGAAACTTTGGAATTATTGCCCACATCGATGCGGGTAAAACAACAACATCAGAACGTGTATTATTTTACACAGGTGTATCACACAAAATTGGTGAAGTGCATGATGGTGCAGCTGTCATGGACTGGATGGAACAAGAACAAGAGCGAGGTATTACCATTACTTCGGCTGCTACTACTTGTTTCTGGAAACCATCATATGATACTTCGGGAACAAAAGACCGAGAACACCGTTTCAATATTATCGATACCCCTGGTCACGTTGACTTTACTGTAGAGGTAGAACGATCGTTAAAGGTATTGGATGGCGCTGTAACTGTGTTTGATGGTGTTGCTGGTGTTGAGCCTCAGTCAGAGACTGTTTGGCGTCAAGCGGATAAATACAAAGTTCCTCGTATGTGTTTTATCAACAAATTAGACCGAACAGGAGCTTCTTTTGAAAAAGCATATAAATCTATTATTAATCGATTAACTCCTAACGCAGTTCGTTTTCAAATGCCTTGGGGTGAAGAAGAAAACATGCAGGGTGTAATCGATTTTGTTCGAATGAAGGCGTATACCTTTGAAGGTGAAATGGGTTCTCAAATCGTAGAACACGAAATTCCTGCGGAATACAAAGAAGAATCTGAAATGTATCGTTCTGAATTGGTTGAAAAAATCGTTGAAAACGACGAATCTTTGATGAATCGATATCTTGAAGGTGGAGAAATAACTGTGGATGAATTAAAAACTACAGCTCGAAAAGCAGTAATTGCAAACCAATTAGTACCAGTATTCTGCGGTACAGCATTACGAAACAAAGGTGTGCAATTGGTATTGGATGGTGTTATTGATTATCTTCCATCACCTATTGATGTACCACCAATCAAAGGAGTAAATCCAGAAACAAAAGAAGAAGTAGATCGTCCTTCTGACGATACTGCACCTTTTGCTGCGCTGGCATTTAAATTGCAAACCGATCCATTCGTTGGTCAGCTAACCTATATCCGTGTATATTCTGGTATTCTTGAAGCTGGTTCATATGTGTACAATCCTCGTACAGAACAACGTGAACGTATTGGACGTATCTTGCGTATGCATGCAAACGAACGAGAAGAAGTAAAACAAGTGTTTGCTGGAGAAATTGCTGCTGCGGTTGGATTAAAAGACGTAACCACCGGAGATACGTTGTGTGACGAAGATCATTTGGTAACATTAGAAGGTATTGATTTCCCAGAACCTGTAGTGCAACTAAAGATTGAACCAAAAACAAAGGCCGACCAAGAAAAAATGGGTATGGCATTGTCTCGATTATCTGCAGAAGATCCAACATTCAAAGTTTCAACAGATACAGAAACTATGGATACCATTATTGCAGGTATGGGTGAATTACATCTTGAAATTTTGGTTGATCGTATGAAACGAGAATTTGGTGTAGAAGCAACTGTTGGAAAACCACAGGTTGCGTACCGAGAAACTATTACAGGAAACGCTGACGTTGAACATAAATATGTAAAACAATCAGGTGGTCGTGGTCAATATGGACACGTGAAAATCAAAATCAAACCTCTTGAAAAAGATATTGATATGGAAAAAATTCCAAAGAACGTAAAACGAAGCGAAGGATTCGAATTCATCAACAATATCAAGGGGGGTGTTATTCCATTGGAATATATTCCTGCAGTGGAAAAAGGTATCAAAGAAGGAATGCAACGAGGGGTTTCTGCTGGATATCAAATGACAGATATTTCTGTTGAATTGTATGATGGTTCATATCACGATGTCGACTCTTCTGAAATCGCCTTCAAAATTGCTGCTTCTCAGGCATTCCAGGATGCTGCAAAACAAGCTCGACCTGTTCTTTTGGAACCGATGATGCGTGTTGAGGTTGTGGTACCACCAGACTTTGTTGGTGATGTTACAGGGGATTTGTCTTCTAAACGAGGATTGATCGAAGGTTCAGAAGACCGAGGTATGGTTCAGGCTATTCGTGCAACTGTTCCATTGTCAGAAATGTTCGGATACATGAACAGTCTTCGATCTATGACATCAGGACGTGGTTCATTTACGATGGAATTTTCTCGATACGATATTGTTCCATCTAATATTGCTACTGATATTGCTGGATCTCGAGCTGGACGAAGATAACAAAACTTATATTGTTCTGACAAAAATCGCCTGAATGCAGGCGATTTTTGTTTTTTCCCAGAAATAATGCTAAAAACTTGACTTTTGGGTATACTGTGTGCTAAAATTAGACCATGAATAACGAAGAATTACAAGCTCTTGCAGACCGTTTAGCATCAGGCGAAAACGTAACTGAACAAGACAAAGAACAATTTATAAACGAAGTTACAAGCGTTCTAGAACAAGCATCAGAAGAAATAGCCGCTCAGTCTGTTTAATAATTTAATCTTTCATTATGTTTGAAAACCCTTTTAAAAAACAAATCCCAAAGCCAGTTCAAGAAACTACCCCTGCAAATGAGATGGAAACAATTCAGGATTTTTTTGTTGGTAGATTAGAAAATATGAAGCCCCTATTTGAAAAACTTGAATCTTTATTTGATAAATCAGGAGAAAATTTTGAAAATTTGAAATTCTCTGCAGAATTAGCATCCCGTGCAAAGATAGTATTACCGGTGTTTATGACCGTATTGGCAACTTTTGGTAATGTAGAACAATCTTCGGCTCAGGTGGTAAATCAAGCTCAAGGAATGCAAAATGGTCAAATGGTGAACAATCCAGGAAACCAAAACACTGTCCAGATGACTCCAGAACAATGGGCGGCATATGAACAACAACAAAAAGACCTTAAAACTGCTCAAAATCTGAAAATCGCTGGAGGGGTTACGATGGCCGTTGGGACTGTATTACAGGGTGTCGGAGCGATGTCAAACGATGTAAAAACGCAAAACGCACTTCTTATTTCAGGTGCTGTATTAAATGTTGCGGGAACCGGTATGGTTATCGGAGGTAATGTAAAAGCTGGGCAAGCTGGTGGAACAGTTTCTAGTGGTGCACAACAACAAGGACGAGGGTATCGACCTTGGCGACAGTAATTTTGGTTAGCGTGCCAACAATCGTTTGAATATCCAAGTTCCTCTTGACTCTTTTTTCATTTTAGTATAAGATGCGTTCTATCGCACATTGTGTTACTTTTTGTAATCCAAGAAGCGAACCTCAAACGAAAAAATCGTTTTTATTAATTATTCATTAATTAACTCATGTTCTCTTTGAACCTCTGAGTGCAAATTATCATGGCAGAAATATTTGATCGATCAAAACCACACGTTAACGTAGGTACTATTGGGCACGTTGACCACGGAAAAACAACATTAACAGCGGCCATCTTGCATGTTCTTAACCTTGCAGGTAATGGTTATTCATCAAAAATCAAGGACGTAAGTCAAATTGACTCGGCTCCTGAAGAAAAAGCACGTGGAATTACCATCGCGCTTTCTCACAATGAATACGAAACACCAAATCGTCACTATGCTCACATTGACGCTCCTGGTCACGCTGACTACATTAAAAACATGATTACTGGTGCTGCTCAGATGGACGGTGCTATCATCGTAGTTGCTGCAACAGATGGTGTGATGCCACAAACTCGAGAACACATTTTGTTGGCTCGACAGGTTGGTGTACCTAAAATCATCGTTTTCTTGAATAAATGTGATATGGTTGACGATCCAGATTTGATCGAATTGGTTGAAGAAGAGGTTCGTGAATTACTTACAAAATACGAATTTGATGGTGCTAATGCTCCTGTTATCAAAGGTTCAGGTTTGAAAGCTCTTGATGCAACATCTGCGGATGACCAATGGGCTAAAAAAGTTCTTGAATTAGCTGATACATTGGATTCTTATATCCCAATGCCAGTTCGTGAAACTGACAAGCCTTTCTTGATGCCTGTAGAAGACATCTTCTCTATCGAAGGTCGTGGAACTGTAGTAACTGGTAAAATTGAACGAGGAATCATCAAAGTTGGTGAAGAAATCGAAATCGTTGGAATGGCTGCTACACAAAAAACTACTGTAACTGGAGTTGAAATGTTCAACAAACAACTACAAGAAGGTATGGCTGGAGACAACGCTGGTATCCTATTGCGAGGTCTTAAAAAAGAAGACATCACACGTGGACAAGTATTGTCAAAACCAGGTACTTTGACACCTCATACAGAATTCGAATGTGAAGTGTACATCTTGAAAAAAGACGAAGGTGGACGACACACTCCTTTCTTTAAAGGATACAAACCTCAATTTTACATCCGTACAACTGACGTAACTGGTGAAGTAACACTTCCAGAAGGTGCAGAAATGGTTATGCCAGGAGATACAGTTAAATTGAAAGTGAAACTATTAGTGCCAGTTGCCCTAGAAGAACAACAACGCTTCGCTATTCGTGAAGGAGGTCGAACCGTTGGTGCCGGTGTTTGTACAAAAATTATTGCTTAATATTTTGATCTAACGATATCTAAAGCGTCATATGAAGACAGTATCAAAAACAAAAAAAGGAGACTCACAAGAAACTGCAGTACGTTTGCGCATTCGTGTTCGAGCGTACGAGAATAAAATTCTTGATACTTCTGTAAAACAAATTATGGATATTGCTTTGCGTCATGACGCAGAAGTGCGTGGCCCAGTTCCACTTCCTACAGAAATAAAGAAGTATACTGTAAACCGAGCATCATTCGTGTACAAAAATGCACGAGAGCAATTTGAAATACGAGTACATAAACGCTTGATCGATATTATCAACCCATCACCAAAAGTGATTGAATCACTCACGAACGTAAATTTGCCTTCAGGTGTTGAAATTGATGTCAAAATGATGTAATACATTCAGTAATGTCCTACCTATGAAGTTTATAATTGGAGAAAAAAAAGAAATGACACAATTTTTCGATGCTACTGGTACAGTACATCCTGCAACGCGTATTTTCGTTGGAAAAGTTGTTGTTACACAAGTTAAAACTACCGAAGCTGATGGGTATACCGCAGTTCAGGTTGGTTTTGGTACACAAAAAAGAGACAGAATGAAAAAACCTTTCATTGGTCATATTAAAGATTTAGGAGATTTCAAATACGTAAAAGAATTTCGAGTATCTCCTGAACAAATAGATGCTTACAAAGTTGGTGATGAAATTTTACTAGAAAATTTCATTGCTGGAGATGTAATATCTGTTTCAGGTATCTCAAAAGGTAAAGGTTTTCAAGGAGGTGTAAAACGACATGGTTTCCACGGAGGACGTCGTAGTCACGGTCAAAAACACTCGGAACGTGAACCAGGTTCTATTGGTGCCGGAGGTATCCAACGAGTATTGAAAGGTACACGAATGGCAGGAAGAATGGGTGGTGATCGTATTACGGTAAAAAACCTCAAAGTTCTTTCTATTAATTCAGCTTCTGGCGAATTGTTGCTAGGAGGTGCAGTACCAGGACGTCGAGGAACATTACTAGAAATCACCGCTCTTGCATAATCATATGACTTCTCTTACCTCAAATGTATATACTCAAGACGCAAAACCTGCAGGCAAGGTAACTCTTCCTGAATCAGTTTTTGGTCTTCGAAAAAATACTGACCTTGTGCATCAAGTTATTGTATCTTTGCAATCAAACGCTCGAGCTGGAACAGCACATACAAAAAGCCGAGCCGAAGTGAGCGGTGGTGGTAAAAAACCATGGAAACAAAAAGGTACTGGACGAGCTCGTCACGGATCTAACCGTTCACCAATTTGGATTGGTGGAGGTATTACTCACGGACCACGAGCTGATAAAAGTTATGACAAAAAAATCAATGAAAAAGTTCGCCGAAAAGCACTTTTCCATGTATTGTCTGATAAGCTAAAAGCGGGAATGATTTTATTTGTAGAAGACCTACGTTTTCCTGCAATAAAAACAAAAGACGCATCTTCTGTTCTTGTATCATTGGCTTCTTTGGAAGGTTTCACAGGTCTTTCTGGAGAAAAACGAAAAAGCACATTGGTGGTATGTCCAGAATTGGCTGAAAATGTTCGAAAAAGTATGCGAAATATTCCAAAACTGTCTGTACGTACTCTTTCAAAGATTAATGCTTTGGATGTTGCAGCGCATCAGTACATAGTATTTGTGCAACCAAAAGATACTATTGCTATTTTGGAGAAAAAAGTAGCTCAGTCGAAAAAGAAAACCGCTGTAGAAGCATAAAGATATGGCATTATTTCAATCAGGAAAAAACAAAAAAGCAAAAGAAATCGTGGAATCAACTCGAGATCTTTCTTGGGTATTAAAAAATCCACGAGTTACTGAAAAAACTGCTCGATTGTCAGAAGGGCGTGCATATACTTTTGTGGTAAGTCCTCGATCTACGAAACGAGATATCGTTCAGGCTATCGAACAAACTTACAAAGTTTCACCTGTCAAAGTTTCTGTTACTCAGATCCCTTCAAAGGCTGTTGCACGAAAAGGAATCAAAGGAACAAAATCTGGAGGTAAAAAAGCAGTCGTATATCTTGCAGAAGGATCTGTTATTGATTTTGTATAACAATAGGTATGAAAAAATATAAACCAACAAGCCCATCACGTCGACAATTAGTTACTGTAAGTTACAGTGATCTAACAACTCGTACTCCACACAAAGCTTTGACAAAAGGTGGAAAGCGACATGTCGGACGAAATAACCAGGGACGCATTACTACTCCTCACAAAGGGGGTGGACACAAAAGAAAATATCGAGAAATTGATTTCTTGTACAATAAACATAATATTCCTGCAAAAGTAGAAACTGTAGAATATGATCCAAACCGTTCATCATTTATCGCCTTGGTATGCTACCATGATGGAGAACGACGGTATGTTATCGTTCCACAAAAAATGAAAGTGGGTGATACATTTATCGTCAGCGAAGATGCTCCGGTAACTGTAGGTAACCGTCTTCCATTGGAAAAAATATCTGTAGGTACTTTTGTATATAATATTGAATTAAAACCACAAGGAGGTTCAAAATTAGCTCGTTCTGCTGGAACTTATGCTCAGGTGGTTGCACATGATCGTGGGTACGCTCACTTGAAAATGCCATCAACTGAAATTCGAAAAGTATCTGACAAAGCATATGCATCTGTTGGAGAAGTTTCAAACGAATCACATAAATTACGAAATCTTGGAAAAGCTGGTCGTTCACGATGGTTAGGTATTCGACCTACTGTACGTGGATCTGCGATGAACCCTGTTGATCACCCACACGGAGGTGGAGAAGGACGTCAAGGAATCGGTTTGCGACGTGGGCCAAAAACCAGACATGGAAAATTGGCATACGGTGTTAAAACAAGAACTCCTAAAAAATACTCAAACAACAATATTGTTTCTCGAAGAAAAACTGGTAAACGATAAAATAAAAATCCCCATTGGGGGATTTTTATTTTATGATACTATGATATACTAGAAACATATGTCTTATACCACACACTACAAAGTGTCTATTTTAGGTGCATTAATTTCTTCTATTGCATTTACTGCATTGGCAGTATTTGCTATTGCACCAGGAGAAACATTAGACCCGGTCGGAGATACCTTGTGTGCTGGTCCTAACGATCCTACCTGTATTATTAATCCGTATGACGGATTAGATCCAAACAGTGTATTGTATTTAGATGGTAATGGAGATATTACTACGGACGCATTGTTTTCACGAACTGATGACTTTTTCTTTATTGGAACTGAAACATTAAATCCGGGATATCGCAATGCAGTATCTTTGAACGATGCTCTTGGTAATGGATTTTTTATTGGTTCATCAATGTTGCATGAATCAGATTCATCTGATGGGTTTAATATTGTTTTTAATGGAGATGCGAGTAATCTTGGGTTATCTGACCAAACAACCCTTTTGGGGTATCTTGATTTAGTAAATAATCAGCATGCTTTTTCTGCTTTTGAACCTGATGGTATTCGAAACCAAATTCAGATTATTGATTCGTTTGGAGATGCAATACGAAACATATTTTTAATTGGTGAAGAAGGAATTAATATTGAGTCACAAAATACTTCAGATTCTTTTCAATCACGTATTTTAGTAAATCATTCAGATGGAATTTTATTTGAATATGATGGAACTTCAGGATATACATTTCCACGAACTGATGGTGGCGCAGGTGAAGTTTTAGCCACTGATGGATCTGGGCAGCTGTCTTGGGTAACTCCAACTGGTGGGAGTGGTTCTCCATCAGGAAACAACACAGAAATACAGTTTAACGAAAGTGGTTCTTTCGGCGCGAACCAACAATTTACATTTGACCCAGATACAAGTAAGTTTTGGGTTAAAGATACCAGTATTATTGGAAATACGGCACTTTTAATTGATCCGGATCAAGGTTTCTATGCTATCGGAGATCATGGTACAGGAAATCAAACCAGGATCACAATCAGAGATACTATCGGCGACAAGAATATTCAAATGAATGCAGACAACGGCCTTACTGTTTCTGGTTCTGTTAACACTGGGATGTGGTTAGATATTAATCCAACATCTGAAATTGCATCGATCGGTGATTTGAATAGTTTGGGAAATAATACTTATTTTAAAATAGATGATGCAAATCAAGCTATTACTTTTGGATATGGTTCTGATACATATACATTCCCTGTTGGAAAGGGTGGCGCTGGTCAAGTATTAACCGATGTTGCTGGAGACGGAACATTGTCATGGGAAACCCCATCCGGAGGAGGCAGTAGTTTATTTACTCTTCTTGGCACAAACTTATTCGACAATCGATCTGGGAATGGGACTATGACCGGAGTCGGTAACTTTTTCGTAGGAACTGGTGCAGGAGCGTTAAATGATACAGGGAATCATAATATATTCTTGGGAAACTATTCAGGAGCAGCAAATACATCGGGTAATCACAATATCTTTAATGGATATCAATCAGGTTATACTAATACAACCGGTGCTAATAATATATTTTCTGGTCAGAACGCTGGTTATTCAAACACCACCGGCGATAATAACATATTCTCTGGTCAGGGCGCGGGACAATCAAACACCACCGGTTCTAATAATATATTTTCTGGTTATCTCTCAGGAAGTTCAAACACCACTGGTGCTTACAATATATTTTCTGGTTATCTCTCAGGAAGTTCAAACACCGAAGGTTCTAACAACATATTTTTTGGTCAGTCAGCTGGCATTTTAAACACCACTGGTTCTGAAAATATCTTTTTGGGAGCAAGTTCCGGGTATTTAAACACCACTGGGTCTGCTAATATTTTCTTTGGTTCTGGTGCTGGAACAGCAAATACCACCGGTTCTTTTAATTTATTCTCTGGTCATTATGCCGGACAATCAAACACCGAAGGCTCTTACAATATTTTCTCTGGTTATTATGCCGGACAATCAAACACCACTGGCCATGACAATATTTTCTCTGGTTATCACGCGGGATACTCAAACACCACCGGCGGTAACAACATATTCTCTGGTTATTACGCGGGATACTCAAACACCACCGGCGGTAACAACATATTTTCTGGTACGAGCGCGGGCTATTCAAACACCACTGGCAGTGACAACATATTCTCTGGTCTTCAAGCCGGCTATTCAAACACCACTGGTTATTTCAATATATTCTCTGGTTATAACGCAGGCCAATCAAACACCGAAGGCTCCAGTAATGTATTCTCTGGTTTTCAAGCCGGCTATTCAAACACTACAGGTTCAAGTAATATTTTCTCTGGCTATCTTGCTGGGTACTCAAACACAGAAGGTTCTGATAATATCTTCTTCGGTCAATATGCAGGTAATACAAATGTTACAGGGTCATTCAATGTTGTCATAGGATATGATGCAGATGTTGCAACTGATTCAACCACTAATGCAATTGCTCTTGGTGCTACTGCTATTGCGGCCTCAAACGAATTCGCACTTCCAGACAGTATTACTACATGGAAATTCCAAGGTGATTCGTATACTCTTCCAACGGCGTATCCTGGTGCAAGCGGATATGTTCTTTCCTCAACGGATGCGGGGGTTCTTTCATGGGCTGCTGCGGGTGGAGGTGGTGGTGGAGATGTTTCGCTTGTCGGAGTAAATAGTTTCGCGTCTTCGATTTCTGAACAAGGAATAGGAACTGGGCTGAATCTAATTTTGATTGGTGAAGAAGCGGGCGCTGATTTGGTGTCGGGGGCATCAGGTTCAAATTTCTTCGGACCATACTCAGGGTACCAAGCTCTTAACGCAGGTTTTTCTAACTTCTTTGGGGGTAATGCAGGTGCACTTGCAACTGACGCATCAGAATCAAACTTTTTGGGATATTTTACAGGAAGACAGGCAACGAACGCAACACGATCTAACTTCTTTGGATCATATGCTGGTTATCAAGCTTCTAATGCATCAGAATCAAACTTTGTAGGGTATCAGGCGGGACAAAGTGCACAAAATGCAAGTAATTCAATATTTATAGGTTCAAATGCTGGATTTAGTGCTACTAATGCAGCATATTCAATCTTTATTGGACAAAATGCGGGTGCATTGGATAGTGTTGATAATACATCATTAGGGGCAAGTATCTTGATTGGTAAAGATACTAGCACGGCTGGATATTCAGATAGTATCGCCATCGGTGCTGGCGCAACCAACACTGCATCAAATCAATTCATGATTGGATCAGCAGGTAGTCCAATAGATGAAATGATTATCGTAGGTAATGGTGCATCTTGTGCTATTGATAACAACATCTACGGTGATGGTAGTACAGGACTTAACTGTTCTTCTGATGAACGATTAAAAACAAATATCACAGGCCTTTCTAGCGTATTGGAAACACTTCAGAATATCGAAACCGTTACCTACAACTGGAAAGCAAATCCAAATGGTAATCAACAGATTGGATTTATCGCTCAGAATCTAGAACAATATTTCCCAGAAATGGTACGAGAAGGTCATGATGGTTATTTGCAGGTTAATTATGCAACCATGACCCCAATTTTGACGAAAGCTATTCAAGAGCTTGATTTGAAACTCGTAGACATCCAAACCCTTTCAGACGAAACATTTCTTTCACGTATGCGAAATTGGTTTGCTGATGCGGGGAATGGAATTACCAAATTCTTTGCAAAAGAAATTTATACAGAACAAATCTGTGTTGCAAAATCTGATGGAACTGATTTTTGTATAAATGGTGATCAATTGGAATCAGTGATGAATGGATCTGGAAATCAAATTATCTATACATCAAATAATAATAACCAAAATGATTCTGGTGATACAGATGAACCAATTATTGGTGAATCATCTAATAATGAAGTAATAGAAGAAAATGGTGACTCTTCCGACTCTGAACCACAAATGGATGTTGATGGAGAAACTGGTGTAGATACTGCAACAAATACTGATGCATCTCCATCAGAAGACCAATCTATAGAAAATACTACTTCAGCAGAATCATCTTCTGAATCGACCGCTGGTGCAGATTCTTCTTCGGAATCAGGTGATGCAGGTGCAGATAGTGGGGCAGAATCTGGGGCTGGTATTGATGAATAGATATTCCTGTGGTCTATTTTGATTTTCCTGGGGTTATCTGTTGACATTTTCTTTCAGTCTGATACTATGCATATGCGAGCTCATACAGAGCTTGCTTTATTTTGATACACATTATGTCACGAAGCTTAAAAAAAGGACCATATATTGATGCAAAACTTCTATCAAAAATAGAAGGAAAAAAACCTTTAGAAACAGGGGTTGTTAAAACTTGGGCACGTAGTTCAATGATTTCTCCGGAAATGGTTGGATTTACTTTTGGTGTTCATAACGGTAAAAAACATGTCGAAGTTCTTGTAGAAGAAGACATGATTGGGCACCGATTAGGAGAATTTGCACCTTCAAAGATTTTTGTGCGACATGGAGGTAAAATGCAAAAAGAACTTGAACAAAAGAAACGTGAATCAGAAATCGCAGCAGCAAAAGCTTCTAAATCAAGTGGAGATGCTAAGAAAAAATAGTATATGAAAGCAATTCTAAAAAATTATCGACAATCACCACGTAAAGTCCGCCTTATCGCTGACCTTATTCGAGGTAAAAAAGTAGATGACGCTATGGTACAACTTTCGTTCGTATCAAAACGAGCATCTTCTGCATTGATTAAACTATTACAATCAGCAGTTGCAAATGCAGCCCAAAATAACGGTGTATCTCGTGGTTTGATCGTTTCTTCCATCGAAGTAAATGAAGCACCTGTGATAAAACGATGGCGTGCTCGTGCTCGTGGTCGTGCAGCACAAATTTTAAAAAGAAGTAGTCATGTAACGCTTGTTTTAGGGGTTGCTGGTTCTGATGCGGTTGCACCAAAGGTAAAATCAAAACCTGTTGCAGTAAAAGAAGCATCAGAAGAAGTTTCTGCACCAAAAAAAGTGGCGTCGAAAAAAACTACAAAAAAAGTTACTAAAGAATCATAACGCTTATGTCACAAGTATCACACCCTTATTCACAACGTCTTATCATCCTTCGCGATTGGAAATCACGATGGTTTGCAGTAGGTAAAAAATACCGAGATTTTCTTCGAGGTGATGTTCTATTGCGAGAATTTTTACACAAACGACTTCGAGGTAATTATGTTGCTTCTATTGATATCGAACGTAGTCGAAAATCAATGCGTGTTGCTATTGCAACATCTCGTCCTGGTATGGTAATCGGACGTAGCGGAGAAAACATGATTCGTCTAAAAAGCGATATCATGAAAGAAATGAAGCGTAAAAAACTTCCTATTCCAGAAGAATTCAATATTGATATTATTGAAGTAAAAGAACCTGATGCAAACGCAGCTATTGTTGCACAAATGTCAGCAGAAGCTTTGGAAAAAAGAATGCCATTTCGACGTGTGATGAAGCAAACTGCAGAAAAAGTTATGACGATCAAAGGCGTACAAGGTTTCAAAATGACCTTGTCAGGAAGATTGGGTGGTGCTGAAATGGCTCGAGTTGAAAAAATCAAACGAGGATCAACTCCATTGCAGTTTTTGCGAGGTGATGTAGATTATACGACAGAAAAAGCTCATCTTCCATACGGCGATATTGGAATCAAAGTTTGGATTTATAAGGGTGATTCTCTAGAAAAGAAAGAAGATAACGCGTAATATTGGCTTATGTTATTCCCAAAAAAAGTAAAACACAGAAAATGGCAAAGACACCGAAAGGATGTTGCACTGTTGACTCCTGATACACGAGGTGTTACCTTGGCTTATGGATCATATGGTCTAAAAGCTATGACTGCAGCGCGTATTCGTTCTAATCAGATCGAATCTGCCCGAAAAGCAGTTACACGTATGGTGAACAAAATCGGACGTTATTGGATTCGCATCTTCCCAGATCGACCAATTACATCAAAAGCTGCCGAAGTTCCCATGGGTAAAGGTAAGGGAGATCCAGACGGATTTTGTTTTGAAGTTCGACCAGGCCGTATTTTGTTTGAAGTAGACGGAGTTACCAAGGAAGTTGCTTATGAAGCACTACGAAAAGCAGGAGCAAAATTACCAGTAAAAACAAAAATCGTTTCTCGCGAAGTATAAGCTTATGATGAAAGACCTACTAAAAAAGAAAAAAGAAGAATTGGTTACAATGCTTGATGAGAAACGAAAAGAATTGCAAAAAATACGATTTGATATATCAGGAAGCAAAGGATCAAATACAAAAGCAATTCGAAATTTAAAGAAAGATATTGCACGGATACTGACATTGCAACAATCACAAAAAGAAACACAAGCATAATACATTATTATTACAACATATGAAAAAAGAAACACAAGAAAATTTAAAACAACCACTAAAAAAGACCTTCAAAGGTGTTGTGGTTTCTGATGCTATGGATAAAACCGTTGTTGTAAAAGTAACTCAGTTTGTGAAGCACCCAAAATATGGCAAATATTACAAGCGCGATAAACGATACAAAGCTCATGACGAGGTGAATGCCTTCAAAGTGGGTGATAATGTTTCTATCGAAGAAACACGACCGTATTCGAAAGATAAAAGATTTATTGTAAAAAACACATAGGCTTATGATTCAAGTAGAAACTGTTGTAAAAATAACCGATAACTCGGGAGGAAAAGTAGGAAAGGTTTTTAAAATCCTTGGTGGTTCAAAGCGCCGATATGCTGAATTGGGTGATGTTGTTGTGCTATCTGTAAAAGTCGCAGAACCTCGAAAAGGTGTAAAGAAAAAAGATGTAGTAAAAGGTGTTGTTGTTCGTCAACGAAAAGCTTTTCGTCGAAAAGACGGTTCTTATATTCGTTTTGATGACAATGCGGTAGTTCTTATCGATGCTAAAAAAGAACCTCGAGGTGGTCGTGTGTTCGGTCCTATCCCAAGAGAGATAGCTGAACGTGGATATCAAAAAATAGCTTCATCAGCACCAGAAGTAATTTAATACGTATGAAAATAAAAAAAGGAGACAATGTAATAGTGCGAACAGGAAAAGACAAAGGCAAGACCGGTGTTATTGGTAAAGTTTTTCCTACTACAGATCAGGTTATCGTAGATGGTCTGAATAAGGTTAAAAAACACGTAAAGAGAACAGCTGCCAACAAAGACGGTGGTGTTATTGAAATATCAAAACCAATGCATGCTTCAAATGTAATGATTATTGATCCAAAAACCAAAAAAGCTTCTCGTATTGGAAAGAAAAAGGTTGGAGAATCATATGTTCGCATTGCACGTAAAAGCGGTCAAGAAATTTAGTAATTTATTCGTTTGCACAGAGTATGGAATCATTAACACAAAAACAAAAAAACGCATTTGCTGTCCTAAAAGAAAAATTTGGGTATACTAATGCATTACAAGTACCACAAGTAACAAAAGTTGTAGTTTCTGTGGGTACTGGTCGTGGTATGAAATCTGACAAAAACCGTAATCAATTGGTTGTTGATAGATTGGCAAAAATCACAGGTCAAAAAGGTTCTATTCGTGGTGCAAAAAAATCTATTGCAACATTTAAAATTCGTACAGGTGATCCAGTTGGTGTTATGGTAACATTACGTGGAGCACGAATGAGATCTTTCTTTGATAAATTGATTCACATTGCATTGCCTCGAACAAAAGACTTTCGTGGAGTAAACCGATCAAGCGTAGATGAAATCGGAAACATGACATTGGGTATCCGTGAGCACACTATTTTCCCAGAAACTCCTGATGAAGAAATCAAAGACGTGTTTGGTTTGGCCATTACCGTAGGAACAACTGCAAAAAACAGGGCAGAAGCTATGGCATATTTTGAATACCTAGGTGTTCCATTTAAAAAAGAAGACGAAAAGAAAAAAAGAGTTGTTCGAAAGAAAAAATAATATAAAAAAGACCCCACTGAAGGGGTCTTTTTTATAGAAAAACCCTTTATTTATAAGGTTTTTCTGATGGTAGGGGATTATTTGACACAATAGTGATTATATTGTATTAGCTTGACTTTTTTCTTGCAATATGCTACACTTATAGAAGTTCCGAAGTCCTGTAATGCAGGTCTTTTTTATTGGAATGCAAAGTATCTCTGGGTGCAAAAGAGAGAAACCTATTTCAAAAAAAGATATCTGCTGCCCGTATGGATAGTTTTGCGAAGCTCATATCGCTAGTTATGCCTTATCAATTGCATATACGATTTGTATCTCCGGCTTATGTATTGGTTGTTGCAATCTTTTTCCTTGCTATGGGAATCGGGTTGCATGCAACTGCCGCTTTGGCGCCGGATGATGCAATGGTCATAGTGTCCGAAACACGAAAAGATGGTTCTCAAGATGCAAATCTTGTAGATGGTCTGACAGAAGAAGAACGGGCTGCATATATCGATGACTTTTTTATCCGTAAAGGAAATCTTCCTTTAGCTGGATACGGAATTCACTTTGTACGCGCTGCTGACGCTTCTGGCATCGATTGGCGACTGTTGCCTGCTATTGGGTTCATTGAATCCACAGGAGGTAAATTCGCTTGTAAAAAGGCAACGTATGCCGCTTTCGGTTGGGGATCATGTAAGATTTCTTTTTCAAGTTATGAAGAAGCGATCGACAGAATTTCTCAACACTTGGGTGGTCACGTTCCTTCTACCTCTCGATATTATAAAGACAAAAATACGTTTCAAATTTTGCAAACGTATAACCCACCATCAATTGTCCCTGATTATGCGCAGAAAGTAATGCGTACCATGGATAATATTTTCACAGTTTCGGTTTAATACTACTACATAGCATTTATCGGTAATAGACGCAAAAATCCCCCATCTTTTGATGGGGGATTTTTGATTGTCTTACGATTTATTTTTTTGAACCAATAAAGAATACAGTAAACAAGGCAAGGAACACAACAAAAGACATGGATGGAATGGTTATAAGACCATCAAATACGTAAACATATTGGACAGTACAAGATACTGCATCTGCTGCACAGGGGAGATTTGTTGCTTCACCGAATAGATTCTTTTCTAGAATAATGTGATAGATGGCAATAATTCCGCCAATCATGGATAATACCAATCCGTACAGGGTTATCCACGAATGTTTTTTGATTACGGCTATTCCAGACAATAATGCAATAGGGAATAATGCGACTCGTTGATACCAGCATAATCGACACGGTTCGAATCCAATAATCTCTGAATAGATCAGAGACCCTACTACACCACCTAATGCAACAATAAATCCTATGATGAGAATATTATTTTGGATCCATACAATAATCGGATGTTTTGGTGATACAAAATAAAGAAGTAAAACAATCACGGATACAATGCCTAAAACCAGTATCCCTGATCCCATAATGGTATCAAATACAGGATACATACTATTCTTCGATAGTGATTAGTTCTACCTCTGTTACTGGGGTTGCAACATCAACTTCGGCCATGGGCTCTTCTTCTTGCCCTGGTAACATACATCCTGTTTTTCCAGACAATGTTTCCAAAGATATTTCACCTGTGAGTTTTGATTCGTCTCCAAAAATCCATGTTGGGTAGCTTTCGATTCCTATATCAGTACATTCTTGTTTTTGTGAACGGCTAGCCGTTGAACATTCTACATACGGAAGATCTTTTTTAGCTTTTCCAAACATATCTTTTTGGCTTTGGCAGTGTGGACACCAAAATGCTCCATAGAATTTAGCTCCAGTTTCTTCTAAACATTGTGCAAAGGGGGTCAATTCTGCCTCTTTGTCCGCATTTTTCATGGTTGACCAGATGCCAAATCCTGCACCAACAACCAATAATACGATAATAATTAAAGATGTGTTTGTTGAAAATTTCATGATTATTTTTCTTGATTAAGACTAATAAGTACCTGATTCATAGTTGCTGTGTCTACATACCCTGGTAATTCCATAAGGAATGCATCATCTTTATCTCCTATAATTGAATAAGGTGTTCCTTGTGCTCCGGCGTCAGTTGCTTGGCTTTGTTGAGTCATAATTTTTTCTGAAAAAGTGTTATCAGAAATACATTGTTGCAATGCATCTGATGATACACCAAATGTTTCTCCCAGGGCTGATATCTTTTCGATATCAAATACGTTATGAAAAGATTCATCTTCGAACATTGTATCTAATGACCCCCAAAATGCTTCTTCGCCTCCGATACTACCGATACACTCTACGGCTTCAGCTTTTTGGCGTGCCAATGGATGCAATGAATCTAATGGGAAATGACGGTATACCCATGCCACGTTATCATTTTGAGCCACAGCTTCTTTCATAGTTTTATGAAATTCACGACAGTACGGGCAATCAATATCAGAATATTCATACACAATGATTTCTGCGTCTTTATTTCCACGAACATAATCATCTTCTTGTATTTCTAGCATCGCTGAAACTTGTTTTTCATGAAGTTCTTCAGGGGTTAATTCTTTTTTCAAAGATCCTCCGTTTGAAAAGAACACTGCAACTGCGATAATAATACTGCCTATAATAACTGCAGTGGGTGTATTTATTGTAAATGTTTGTTTTTGTGTCTCTTGTTCCATATATAAAATCTTACTAATAAGTGACTCAATTATATCATAAAAAAATAGATAAAATAATTACAACATGATATGAT
>CAZAZY010000013.1:12140-23786 GCA_964489785.1 uncultured Candidatus Saccharibacteria bacterium | reverse complement strand
GAACTCGTCGAGCAGTATTTAATTTCGAAATGGTTAAAATACCTATCGGTTCAGAACTTATATTTATTAACGATGAAAACATAAAAGTAAAAGTTATTGACAATCGTTCAGTAGAATTTAACGGACAAACCACGAGTCTTTCAAAAGCTGCGCAAGGTGTATTAGGAGTTGACTGGCCAGCGCAAGGGCCAATTTATTGGATGTATGAAGGTGAAACATTAGATGAAAGAAGAAGAAGAATCGAGGAAGAATAATCTATGAAAACCTATAAAAACATAAACGAATACATCAAAAAATCTCCAAAGGAACGTCAGGGGGTTTTGGTATTAATGCAGAAAACTTTGCAGAAACTGGTCCCACAGGGGGAAGAGGTAATTCGCTATGGTATGCCGACGGTGCAGGTGAATGGGAAAAACCTGGTGCATTATGCGGTGATGAAAAAACACTTTGGATTTTATCCCGCACCCAGTGGTGTGACAGCGTTTGAACCAGAACTGAAAAAGGCGGGGATAGATTACTCAAAAGGGTGTATTCGCTTTTCTTATCATAAACCTCTTCCGATTCCGTTGATTACAAAAATCGTGAAATTCCGTTTAAAAGAAATAAAGAGTGGGAAGTAGGAGAAAAAGTCAAAAATTATCCACAATGTAATTTTACTATTCTTATTCCCACCACCATTCATATCCCTCTTCCTCCTTATCTTAACTACTCTTTAACTACTCTCATCCTTCCATCTATTCTCTTATTCTCGAGAATAAGAGAATAGATTACGTTCAATAATCCTCGAGAGGGAAAAGGGGGGTCTCGTTGCCCATGTATATTCCTTGATGTCTTTCTTAGAGAAATGATTGTGCAAATTTTGCAAACTTTTTACCATATGGCGACAATGCATGATGTACGTTTAGTCCTTCATATTTTTTATTCAACAACCCCGCTTCGACCAGTCGACGCGTATGTCCTGAAACCGTTTTTGCATTACCTTCTACACGTTCACACAGCTGATCCAGTGTCAGATTTGCATCCTTGTCTAATACAAAAAGTATTTCCAATCGATAATGGTTCGCCACACCTTTGAAATATTTCTCTAATTGTTTACTTTGCTTTTTATTCATATGATTCCATTCTATCATATTCTTGTATTCTCGAGAATACAAGAATAATTATACAACAGAATCAAGATTACTTTTATGATATAATTTTCATATGAAGAAGATCCATAAAGCGTTAAATAATATATGCAATTAAACAAACTCACTGAACCAGAAAAAAGAATCATTATCGATAAGGGAACCGAGCCTCCTTTTATTGGCGAATATGTAAACACTAAAGAAACAGGGGTCTATGTATGCAGACAATGCGATGCTCCGCTGTATGACTCGAAAGACAAATTTGAATCAACGTGCGGATGGCCCAGTTTTGATCAGGAAATTAAAGGTGCGATTAAAAAAGATTCTTATATTAATCAATACTTTGGGCAAGAAATAACCTGCGCGAATTGTGGCGGACATTTAGGGCATGTATTTGTTGGAGAATATGCGACACCAAAAAATGTGCGTCATTGCGTGAATTCGTTATCAATGAAATTTATCCCCGGAAAATAACAAAAAGAGTGACAATTTTATTGTAGTATAAAAAATTTTTGTGATATAATTTTTGTGTATGACACATAACAGCATCAGCGCATTGCGCAGTTCTTTTTTAATAATGGTATTCGTATTATCAGCATTTATTTTCTCTTCGTCTCCATTTACTGTACATGCAGCCGGTGAAATAGAAATTGTGTCATGGGAAGACCTTGCTGATATGAGCGGAAATCTTGATGGTGATTATATTTTGATGAATGACTTGGGGCCTTTGGATACAGGATATGAACTGTATGCAGACACCACGTCAAACATGGGCAGTGGATGGGTACCTTTGGGAAATTTAGGGGATCCTTTTACTGGAACTTTTGATGGACAAGGCCATACTATTACTGGACTTACATTAAACCCGGCTGGTGACTATAATGGATTATTTGGTGCTGCGGTTGGCGCAACCATTTCCGATGTCACCCTGAGTAATGTAAGTATTACCCATACAAGCTCTGGATATTATACCGCTGCGTTGATTGGATACGCGGTGAATACTACCGTAGAAGATGTTTCTGTAGAGGGTTCCATTGATGCACAAGCTGATTATGTTGGAGGACTCATTGGATATTTTGAAGACACTGATACTGAATTTATTTCAGTGATTACGAATGTAAGTGCTGATGTGAATATTGATACTACCGGATATACTACGGGAGGATTGATAGGTTCCGCAGTAGGTGCAGGGGTAGTTATTCATGATGTTTTTTCTACGGGAGGAATTGAGACGTCAAGTGCAAATGCAGGAGGATTGATCGGAGTTGCTGATTTTATAAAACTATATAACGCGTATGCTACGGGATCTGTTACGGGAACAGGTGGTGGAAATTCGTTCCGTATTGGAGGACTTATTGGTGATGTAGACAAGGCATTTATTTTTGATAGTTACGCAACGGGTGATGTATCAGGAGATGCTCGTATTGGAGGATTGATCGGAGATAACTGGTATGGAATCATTGCAAACGTCTTTGCAAAAGGAGCTGTAACGGGAACTGGGATTGATGTCGGAGGATTGATCGGTGAATCTACCGTAGCCGCAGATTATTCAATTACCGGGTCATTCTGGGATGTAGAAGTTAGTGATTTATCAGGTATTGCAGATGGAGATAATTATATCTCGCTTGAAGGATTAACTACAGAACAATTTACCGAAGCAAGTTCTTTTACAGAAATGGGATGGGATTTTGATAATGTGTGGACTATGGGTGCTGAATATCCTGAACTGCGAAGTGGTATTGAATATTTTGATGGTGCAGGAACCGAAGAGTCACCATATCTTGTAGGATCAAGCTGTGAACAGATTTCAAATATTCGCTTTTTTACCAATGCTTATTATAGATTGACCCAAGATATAGATTGTTCGGAAACATCGGCGTGGCATGGTGGTGCTGGATTTATGGGACTTTCATATCCATATGATGATTATAAATTCACTGGAGATTTTGATGGAAACGATAAAACGATTAGCGGTATTATCATGAATCAAGAGGCTGTAGATTATGTTGGCTTTTTCAGACATATTGATGCAGGAGCAGAAGTTTTTGACCTTACCTTGGAAGATGTATATATCATAGGAGATGACCGAATAGGGGCTCTTGCAGGGGCTCTTGCAGGAACGGTTACCAATGTTCACGTAAACGGATTCGTTCAAGGAGATTATCAAGTAGGAGGAATGGTAGGGGTTCACGCAGAAGGATATGGAATCAGTAACTCAAGTCCATTGGTGTATACTTGGGACGGAGATTCATATGAATACGTAGCCGATGTAGGAGAAATGATTTCTCGCGGTACGGACGGAGAAGATTTTGCCGTGATTGATACTGATAAAATTGCACCAAAAGATGATGTGTATTCAATTAATATTTCTCAGGAATATAATGAAATCGTGTATTACGATAAACTGTCACTCATGCTATTTGAACATGCACCAGGATACACCGTTGTAGAACCACTGTTGCGTACAGTAAATTATGATGTGTTAACTACGGTCAGTGACACACCTTCGCACCCACTGATTGCATGTACTGATATGTATGGTAATGATTGTGTTGATGCGTTGCAAAATTATGATGACACATGGAGCTATAAAGATAAAAGCCATGTGAATGAATGGATCATGGATTTCGGTGATCTTGGTAATGCAGAACGTATTCAATTAGTACTACGTGCAGCGCGAGATTACGAAGCGACTCCTGCATATGATCACCGTACGGTTTCCGTAATGGGTCCTGATGGAGAGTGGGTGCAAATTTATGGACGTAAAGAATTAGGAAGTGATGGAACACCTCGATTACGAACTCTTGACCTTACGGGGAAATTCTTGACCGATGATTATCGTGTAAAATTTGGATTTGATCGATTGCGCGTGAATTATATTGCGATTGATACTTCTGCCGAAGTACCATTCACGATGCAAGAAATTGCACCAAATAAAGCCGATCTTTCGTTCCGAGGATACACCGCGATTGATAAAACATATTTCAATGATCATACATATGATGATGTCAGTGGTGTGCCACCAGAATCATTTGCGCGACAAATTGGAAACTTTACGCGCTATGGTGATGTGCAACCATTGTTGCTTGATGCCGAAGATCAGTTTGTCGTGATGCGTCATGGTGATCATATGGCAATTGAATTTCCTTATACCGGTGAAGCTACATCTGGAAAAGAACGCAGCTATATTTTGTTCAACGACGTAGTGTATAAACATGCCGACGAAGCAACCGGACAAACCGTCAATCCATTGCCATTTCAAGGTATGACTTCATATCCAAACGATGGATATCCAATGACCCCAGAAAATATCGAGTATTTGAATACATGGAATACACGAGTGTACACAGGAAATGTGGGAAAAAGTAGTACGATTATTGATTCATCTGCCGATGTTGATGTTATTGGTGTAACGTACGTAGGAGGATTGGTGGGTCAGAATGAAAAATTGATTACGGGATCCTTTGCAACAGGATATGTGTATGCATCTGGGCAGTACGCAGGAGGTCTATCTGGGGTCAACAACAATTTTGCAGAAATCGTACAATCGTATTCAGATAACGAATTTCCTGAAGATGAGAATATTATTGGAATTGGCCAAGCTCCTGTAGAATCTGCTTGTTCAGCTGGAGGATTGGCTGGGCTTGATGATTATACAACTATTTCAAATTCATTTTCTCGAAGCGATGTCTATGCGACTGATTGTAATGTTGGAGGATTATCATCAAATAGTACGTTAAGTACTATACTTAATAGTTACTCGACAGGAATCGTTACTACTGATATTGGGGTAGAGGTTGGAGGATTTATCGGATCATATAATGATACATCAAGTACTTATTCATTCTGGGATCTTGAACTTAATCCAACCCTTGAAAGCTGTGGAGTTGAATTATCGGGTGACTGTGATGTTGCCGGGGCAGTATCAGGAAAAACAACAACTGAAATGAAGGATCTTGATACCTTTAGTACAGAGCTTGGAGAAGACACATGGGACTTTGAAGAAATTTGGGGAATCAATAGTTCAGATAATGATGGATATCCATTCTTCCGATGGCAAGGATTTACTCATGATCCAGCCGAAGAAGAAGCACCTCGTCGACGTTCAAGCGGAGGTTCTGCATCAGCTGCTTATCTTGCTTTATCTGGTATTACTCTTGCAAATCAGCCTGCGCCGGTAACACCAACTGCTCCGGTTACCCCGTCTCTTGGTGAAAAAGATCTTTGTCCTGCTGATCAAATTCTTACTCAAAATATGCGTGCAGGTGCACGTAATGGCGTGTATCATGCATATACCAAAGCAGTAGTGACCGAGGTTAAAATTCTCCAGGCTCATATGAATCGATTAGGATTTAATTCAGGATCCATCGATGGAATTCTAGGGCCAATTACCGATGGTGCCATTAAACGCATGCAGGCATCACTGGGAACATTTCAGGATGGCATGGTGGGGCCGATTACTCGAGGATTGATTAATAATTCTTGTGGATCAGAGGGATTACAAACAAATTAAACAGTAAACAAAAACCCGATAGGGTTTTTGTTTTTGGAAGAGTGAATTCTTTATCAATGAAATTTATCCCAGGGAAATAATTATATGATCAAAAAAGCAATTTTCGCAGGAGGATGTTTTTGGGGAATGCAGGAGTTAATACGCCAGCAACCTGGTGTGATAGAAACGCAGGTCGGCTATACCGGCGGAGACGTTGTGAATCCAACCTATGAACGTCACGACGGTCACGCTGAAGCCGTTAAAATTACGTATGACACGGAAAAAACTTCATATAAAAATCTACTTGATTTCTTTTTCCAAATTCATAATCCAACAACACTGAACAAACAGGGAAATGATATTGGGACTTCATACCGATCGGCAATTTTCTATGATAATGAAGAAGAGAAAAAACAGGGTGAAGAATTTATAAACATTGTAAATGATTCGCATCGATGGCCAGATCCCGTAGTGACTACATTGGAACCATTGGGTATATTTTATCCCGCAGAAGAATATCATCAGGATTATCTCCAAAAGAATCAAGGTGGATATACCTGTCATGCAATTTGGTTTGATAGTTATTTAACATAAAAAAGTGATATAATAAAAAAGATTCTATTAGCATAATATTAAAATTTTACGTATGGCAGAGATAATAATTTTTTTGACAGTATCTATTTTGCAAGTATTCATTGCACTGGGTCTTGTGAATGTATGGCTTGTTCGATTTAATAATCCTACACAATATCGTGGTGCTGGAGCAAAAAATATGAAAGAAGAATTTGCTGTATATGGTTTACCTGGTTGGTCAGTATATGTGGTTGGATTTTTAAAGATAGCTATTGCTATGAGTATGATTTTTGTTCTCTTTGTACCATTTTTAATGATGAAATTAGGTATTCCTGCAGCGATAGCTCTATCAGTATTAATGCTCGGTGCTATTTCTATGCATATAAAGGTTAAAGATTCTCTGAAACAAACAGCTCCTGCGATTGGGATGCTATTGATGGCATTGACGATTATTATATTAGTATTAGTATCGTAGAAAATAAGAAGAAAAGAGTAAGAAAAAATGAAAGCCAAAACTGTAAAGAGGGATAATGAACCACTGTGGGAATATTGTAAACAAGAAGCTGTAGAAAAAATGGGAAAATTTTCTGCACGCGCAATGCAATATGCAGTAAAATTATACAAAGAACGTGGTGGGGGATACATTGGTCCAAAGACTAATGATAATAGTTTGGTGCAATGGACCAAAGAAGATTGGAATTATGTTGGAGAAAAAGATCACAGTAGATATTTACCCAAACAAGCCCGTGATCATCTGACGTCTGGTGAAAAATCTGCAACCAGTCGTGCAAAAAACAAAGGTACTGCACAGGGTCAGCAATGGGTAAAACAACCAGAATCTATTGCAAAGAAAACTGCCAGATATCGAAAGAAATAAAAATAATGCAAATATAGTGTATACTGATAGTATATGAACGAATCACAACAATATGTTAATTTTATTCGTCCTGATTGGGCGCCACCGTCATGGTTGTTTGGTCCGGTGTGGACGGTATTATATGTGTTAATTGCAATTTCCTTTGGAAAAGTTTTTTGGATGGTGTGGTTAAAACAATTACCTTGGGTAGTTGCATTGCCGTTTGTATTGAATTTGATTTTTAATTTCTCGTTTACGTATTTTCAATTTGGATTACAAAATAATCTATTGGCATCGATTGATATTCTCTTGGTGTTAGGGACATTAATCTGGGGCATGATCGCAATATATCACTACGTGCCATGGGTGACGTATATCAACATTCCGTATCTGTTGTGGGTATCTTTTGCTACGGTGTTGCAACTGACCATTACGTATTTGAATTGGTAAATAAAAAAGCCGGCGATTCTTGTGAAAAGAAAAGCCGGACTTTGTTTTTGGAGAAGGGAATCATTTCTTTTTCCCTCCTCCACCCATCCACCAGGGTTTGTGCCCCAGGATGACCATGATGCCAAGCACCACTATGGCCAAGGTCAGGATGGATTTAATGATTCCCCAGATTGTCTGGAAGAAATCATTGATGCTGGTGGCAAAGCCAACCGGGTCAATGAGCCTCCAGAAAAAGAGGAATATAATGAATGTTATGATGATGGTTCCCAAGAACCATCTGCGATCGGTAAGGAACCGGTTCCAAAATTCTGCCATGTCTGTCTGTGTTGGTTTATTGTATTATATCACATATAAATAATAAGTCAAGTAATAAAAAACCAAAAATGCGATATACTATATAGTATGAAAAAAATATACCGATCAGAAGAAAATAAAATATTCAAAGGCATCGTCGGTGGAATAGGAGAATATACAAATATCGATCCTGTTTTATTGCGTATCATTGTTGTCTTTTTTGTATTATCAACAGGTGTTGTTCCTGGAATTCTTACGTATCTATTGGCGATCATGATTATTCCAAAACAATCTGTTGTGCATACCACAGCAAAAGAAGTATAGAAGAGAATCTTATTTTCTGATATAATTGTTACGTGCATTATTATATATAACTATATAACCATCTATGGCAAAAGGAAATAATAGTCAAAAGAAAGAAGCAAAAAAACCAAAGAAAGATAAAAAAGTAAAATAGTGCATAATAAAAACACCACACATTTCTGTGTGGTGTTTTTGTATGATTACCATTTTGTATATCTTATAAATTCTTGTATACTGTGTTGTATATGATTATTGTAAATAAAGCTCGTTCGTTTTTTATTGGTTTATTGGTAATAACTTCTTTCCTATTTATTAATCCTTCTGTTAGTCATGCTGCGTGTATTACTGGTGACTTTGCGGGAGGTTCTGGGACCGAACCTGACCCATGGCAAATTGCAACACCAACACAACTAGCAAATGTTGGTACATGTATTGGTGTTTCGCATAGTGATAAGTATTTTGTACTTACTGATAATATCGATTTAGACGTCTCACCCTACAATACAGGAACCGGTTGGACGCCCATAGGAACAAGTGGTAATTATTTCTACGGAAAATTTGATGGAAATAATTACACAATCAGTAATCTATTTATTAATAGTACCTCATCGGTTCGTGGATTGTTTGGCTATACACAATCGTCAGTTATTGAAAATCTTGTATTAGCAAATGTTAATATTACTTCAACACAAACCTATACAGGAGGATTGGTGGGATATTCAACCACTTCGTCTGTCATAACCAATGTTTCAGTTAGTGGAACTGTTTCTACTTCGTCGAGTAATGTTGGAGGACTGACTGGATATGCGAATCTTACTACTATTTCAGATTCAAGTTCGAGCGTGACGGTCAGTGGAACAAGCTCTACAGGAGGACTGGTTGGTTATATGCAAGGGTCTAATAATGACAATGCAACAATTACGAATTCTTATGCAACTGGGAATGTTCGAGGAAGTAGTAATGTTGGAGGATTAATTGGTTTTAAATATTATGGAACAGTTACTGATTCATATGCAACGGGTGATATATTAGGAGACAAAGACGGTGGCTTTACAAATAGTCAAAGTGGGGGATTTGTTGGTACTCCATGTTTGGGTGTTATTACAGAATCTTATGCAACAGGTGATGTGTATGGAGATAGTGATGTAGGTGGTTTTGCTGGACAAAGTCATAACTGTGGAGGAACTATTAGTAATTCATATTCACTAGGAAATGTGTATCCATCTGTGTCTGGAACAGGAGGATCTTTTATGCGTTATATTTATTTAGGTACGGTAACAAATTCTTATGCAATCGGTTCTGTTGACGGACAGACAAACGGAGGTTTTATTTATTATGACCATACCTGTACGAGCTGTACCGATAACTTTTGGGACACAGAAACATCTGGCCAATCGACAGGGGGTATCTTTTCAGGTGGCCGAGCGACAGGGAAAACTACGTTACAAATGAAAGATCAACCAACGTATACCAATTGGGACTTTGATACGGTATGGGATATTAATCTAGCTGTTAATGATGGATATCCTTTTCTGCGATGGCAAGAATTTAGTCCTGTGGTACAAACCTTGTTACCTGCAAGTGATGCCGTAGATGTTGCTGTTGATGCAAATCTTGTTATGACGTTCGACAAGGCATCTGGTGCGGATTCTGGAAATATTACCATCTATGATGTCAGTGATGACTCAGTACACGAAGTGATTGATGTTGCGGGTGGTCAAATTACTGGCAACGGAACAATTACTCTAACTATTGACCCTGTAAATGATTTTGAGGAAGGAGCAACGTATTATATTTTTATTGATGCAACTGCAATTCGTGCTAATGATGGGGCTTATTTTGCTGGTATCGATGACGATGCCGTATGGCGATTTACAACAGAAGATGTAACCCCACCATCGTTGGTGACTCTCTCGCCGGCAGATGATGCAACAGGGGTCGTATTTAACCCAACGCTTGAAATGACATTTGATGAACCGGTTGTTTTTGATAATGGAACAATTACCGTATATCAAGCAAGTGATGATACTGAGATTGTTTCTATTCCTGTTGCTGGTGGGATAGCCGATACAACAGTTTCGGTTTCATTTTTAGAATTACTTGAACCAAGCACTGAATATTACGTATTGGTAAGCGCAACAGCTATTGCTGATGAAACAGGAAATAATTTTGCAGGGATCAGTGATGCAACGGCATGGTCATTTACGACACGTGCTGTAAATGATCCAATATTGACCTATCCGACAGATAATTCAGCCGCTCAATCATCGCTTGAAATCGAGTATGAAATTTTTGAAGCACCATTGGCAAATAGTATACAGTTGATCTTTGCTGGTGACGAAACGGTTACGATTACGTTAGCTGATGTGGGTGTGGGTGAGCATAATTTTACGTTGGATGTTGCTAATATTGCATCATCCATTGCTGTTGCTTCGTCTACAGCAAATACTATTCCAGAAGGTGTATATAACGTTACATTGCGACACAAAGATCTTTTGAACGTGGCTACATTATCTACGACGTCCACCAGTGTCACGATTGATACAACAGCTCCTATTCTTACTGTAGTTTCGAGCCCATCTAGTACTAGTACAATTGCACAAGCAAGACTGTACTTTACTACAGATGAAAGCTGCACACCTTTAGCAGAAGCCCCAATATCTTCAACTGGTCCTGTAGAATCTATAATTTCTGAGACTCTCGTTGGGATTACTAATTACGCTACTATCTCTGGAATGCAAGTAGGTGGGGTGTATTCTTTTAGTTTCCTTTGTAGAGATAACAGTAATAATTCTTCCGATTTGTTAACTTTTGGTCCGGTGACAATTATCCCTGAACAATCTGTTCGCCGTTCATCAGGGGGTCAAGCATCACCAGCAATGTTGGCACAGTTAGGAATTCAAACACAATCAAAAGAAACTAATAATCAAGCACAAATACAAAAATTATTAGCACAAGTACAAGAATTACAAAAAGTACTTGAGCAATTGCAACAAGAACAAGGAGGATCAGAATCGGTAACAATTCCTGATGATATCTGTCTTGTGAATCTATGGAAACAAGGAATGCGGGGGGAATGTATCGGGCGTGTTCAGATAAAACTAGGTGTAATACCTGTTTCTGGATACTTTGGACCACGGACCTTATCTGCAGTACGCAAATTCCAAACAGAAAACAATCTTGATGTTGATGGTGTCGTTGGGTCACAAACATGGGATGCGCTGTTCAAAAATTAAGTCTTTGATGCATAATGTAACAAAAACACCACACAGAAATGCGTGGTGTTTTTGTATGTTTTTTGAAATACACCTTTCATTTTTCTGAAAATCGTGTACAGTGTATATCATTATGTCACACGGTGAAGTTATTATACGGTTCGAAGGATTGTCTTTTGAATACAACGCACAAAAACCCATCTTGGATGATGTTTCTTTTTCTGTACGTCGAGGAATGAAGGTAACCATCATGGGTCAAAATGGTGCAGGAAAAAGCACCCTATTTGGCTTGATTACCGGAACATTAAAACCAGAAGATGGGGTTATCCATATTAC
>CAZAZY010000013.1:0-12040 GCA_964489785.1 uncultured Candidatus Saccharibacteria bacterium | reverse complement strand
CAGGGTATTGCTCATCTGACCGATTTTTTAGTGCAATACAAAAAAACCGTGATTGTTATTTCTCATGATGCAACATTCTTGAATGCATTTACTGATGCAGTATTATATTTGGACGTGTATACAAAAAAAATAGAACAGTATGTTGGAAACTATACGCATGTACGAGACCAGATTGCTGCACGTATGGAACGTGAAAACAGAAAAAACGCACTCTTGGCAAAAGAAATCCAAGCGAAAAAGGATCAGGCAAATAAATTCGCCATGAAAGGGGGAAATTTGCGTGCTGTTGCAAAACGTATGCGTACATTGGCAGATGAACTAGAAGAAGAAAAAGTAGACGTACGAAAAGAAGATAAAACCATCCGACCTTTTTCTATTCCAGTACAAGAAAATATCTCTGGTGATATTTTGGTATTTTCTTCGGTGTCATTGTTGAAAAATCATGAACCCGTATCGCGCCAAATTTCATTAGCTATTCGTAAAAATCAACACTTGTTATTATCAGGACCAAACGGAATAGGGAAAAGCACCCTGTTGGAAAACTTGGCACACAGTCGTGCTGTTGGTGGTGAAATTACCAAAGGAATTCGTGTTGGGTATTACCGACAAGATTTTTCTACCCTGGATTTCCAAGATACTCCGTATAAATCATTATCAAAAACCATGTTGGAAATCGATGGAAAGATCGATGAAGAATATATTCGTTCTTTATTATCTGGTTTCTTGATTGTGGGCCAAATGGTACATACACCTATTGGTAGTTTGTCAGAAGGACAGAAGGGGTTAGTGGCATTCGCTCAGTTGGTTTTGATTCGTCCAGGATTGTTGATATTAGATGAACCAACAAATCATATTAATTTCCGTCATCTTCCGTTGATTGCAAAAGCATTACATGATTATGAAGGTGCCATGGTGTTGGTATCTCACGTTCATGAATTCGTAGAACAAATACGCGTTGATGAAGAGTTAGATTTGGGTAAATTGCTAGAAGCGAAAAAATAAGTTTATATGAAGTATTGTGTCTATATATTGGAATGTAATGACGGAACACTGTACGTTGGCTCTACACCCGATATTGAAAAAAGAATCCACGCACATAACCATTTGAAATCAGGTGCTCACTATACAAAAATACGTCGCCCTGTGATGTTGCGTTACAGAGAAGAGATAGAAACCTATGCACTGGCACGATCGCGTGAAGCAGAGTTAAAACGATTATCACGAGAAGAAAAACTAGCGCTTTTCAATTATTAGATTTTTATTACTGTGCTATCAATTGATGTTTTTGGTTTTTATATCGAAACCACCATTTTGCAGCTTCTACTAAAAGAATATTTCCTATTAACCAAACAATAATAATCCAGCTATAGTGCAATGGGAAAAGTTCTATTTCAAAAATATTTTGAAAAAATGGTACGGTGACGGTCATGATGGTTAATCCTATACCAATCAAAATACTGTAGTTAAGTTTTTTGTTTGAAAATGGATTATAAGAAAATAATGGCAGATGAAGAGATCGAAACGAAAATGCAATAACTAGGACATATAATGCAAAACAAAAAAAGAAAATAGATTTTGCAATTAATACCTCGATACCAGCATGTAATAATATATAATAAAGGAAAAATAGTAAAACAGAAGTTAATACCCCAATGACCGTAATGAGAAATTTTGTTTCAGGTGTAAATATTTCACGAGGTTTTTTTCTTGTTGCAGATGTTGTTTTTGGATCCAGATCTTCGTCAAATGCAAAAGCTAGCGCAGGTAAACTTCCTGTCGCCATATTGACCCAAATAATTTGCAATGCAGATAATGGCATAGGTATACCAACTAAAATACTTCCTGTAATAACCAATACTCCATCTAATGAGTTTGATAATAAGTACACAAAAGTTTTTTGGATATTGGTCAGAATTTTTCTTCCTTCGGTAATGGTTGAACTAATTGTTTTGAAATTATCATCCAACAATACAAGATCAGCTGCGCTTTTTGCAACGTCGCTTGCAGAACCCAATGAAATTCCAATGTTCATAGCTTTTAACGCAGGGGAATCATTTACTCCATCTCCTGTCATAGCAACAGTTTCACCCAGTTTTTGATACAATGTTCCAATACGTAATTTATCTTCTGGGGTTACGCGTGCAAAGATGCGAATGGTTGGTAATAAATCTAATAATGTTTCGTCTGAAGAAGATTTAATATCAGCACCCGTTAATACCTGATCAGATGAAATAGTCCAACCTAATTCTTTTGCAACAGCAATCGCTGTACCTGGTAAATCACCTGTAACCATAACAACGCGGACACCACGGTTTTCGATATCAGAGATTGCTTTTGGTACTTCGGGTCGTATAGGGTCGTGGAATGCCAAAATTCCGGCTATGTGGATGGATTGAACATCTTGAGGGGTTTCGATATTTGTGGTGGATTTTTGGACACCCAGGGTCAACAACCGATATCCAGATTCGCTCATCGTTTTTATCCAGATGTGCATATGTTCACGATCAGTTTGTGCCAGATTTGATCTGTCGATTAATATATCTGGTGCACCCATAATGATATAATCACTATGACTTTTTGCAACTGAAAATTTGTGAGTAGAATTAAAAGGTATAACAAAATGATTTGTTTTTGATAATAATGGAGCTAGATCAATATTATGTTGTTGGGCGGTGTTTGCAATATTTTTTTCAAATGGACGGCCTTCGAATACTAATTTCCCGTGGGTATCATGTGAAGAGGTAACCGTGATTGAATATAATGCACGTGACAAAATATCTTTTTGTTCATTATTGGGAATAAAATTATCACTGTTTTTTATAAATGAAGAATTTTCCAAAATATTTTTTGCTGTATACATACCAACCAATTTCATATCCGCCTGGGTCAGTGTTCCTGTCTTGTCTGTCATAATTAATGTTGTCGAACCTAATGTTTCTGTGGATGCCAGATTACGCACAATACCTTTTTTTTGTGCGATTGCGTATGCTCCAACAGAAAGAATCACTGTTAGTGTAATAGGTAATGCTTCGGGAACGGATCCAACCGCAACTGCAATAGAAATCATCATCATTTCTAATACGGGAATTCCCGAGCTGATACCTAATATAAATATCCCTCCAACAATAAATAAGAGAAGTGAAAAAATAAACCATGATAATTTTGTAACACCTTTTTGTAATGGAGTTTTTGATCGTTGTGTAGATGAAACAAGATTTGCAATTTTACCCAGTTCGGTATGATTTCCTGTGTGGGTAACAACACCTAGACCAAATCCGTCCACAACCAAAGTCCCTGCATGGGCCATGTTTGATCGTTCTGCGATGATGGTTGATTCGTCTAATGGTTCTGTGTTTTTAGATACTGACAGAGATTCACCGGTTAAAATAGCTTCATCGATGCGGAGATTGGTTGTTTCAATGATTCTTGCATCTGCAGGAATTCTAGATCCATAATGCAGTGCAATAATATCTCCTGGTACTAATTCTTTTGGGTCAATTTCTTGTTCAGACCCATTTCGAATGACACGAGTTCTTTCCTTTATGTAACTAGTCAATGCAGACAACGTTGTTTCTGCACGATATTCCTGATAAAATCCCAGTCCTGCGTTTATGAAGATTGCAAAAAGAATTACTGACATATCAATCCATTCTTGTAATACTCCGGTTAATATTGCGGCCGCAATCAGGATGAATATGAGGGGACTGGTAAATTGATGTCCGATAATAGACATAACATGAACTCCTTTTTTATCAGTCATAGTATTTTCTCCATACAATTTCTTTCGAGATTCTACAGATGCGGTATTTAATCCATCACTGGACGTTTCTAATTTTTCTATGATATGGTTTTTTTCAAGAAACCACGGTGTTGAAATAATTTGCTGTATTTTCATATACTATCAGTATATCATGAAGATTTTCACTATTTTGTTATAAAAAAATTATGCTATACTTGTAGGTATATGAATATAAAAGACAATAAATTGGTATTAGTAGTACTAGGGGTGATTGTGTTGATTGTATTAGGTTTTGTAGTTTTTTCTAAAAAAGATGCTTCAGAATCAGTAGAAAATGGGGAAGTGATAGTACTGGAAAAAGTTGATTATGATGGATCATATACATTTGATCTTGAAAATAGTCTTGTTGTTTGGGAAGGTAAAAAAACGTTTCTTGTTGATTACGTTGACCAGGGAATTATTTATCCTTCAGCAGGGAATGTTGTTTTTAATGATGGAATGATTGAATCTGGTTCCATTGTGTTTGATATGAACAGTATCACAGCCTTGTCTACAGGAAGTGGTTCTGGTCAGGATATGTTATCAACACACCTAAAATCAGCAGATTTTTTTGATACTGAAAAATATCCCGAATCATCATTTACTATTTCTCGGGTTGAATCAGATCCATCTCGGGTTGGTTCTTATCTGTTGTTTGGTGATATGACAATCAAAGGTAAATCATTACCTATTAGTGTCCCTGTAAGCATGCTTCAAGAAGAACAAGGCATTGCATTGGTGGGAGATATTGCGGTTGATAGAACATTATGGGATGTTCAATTTGGTTCAGGAAAATTCTTCCAAAATCTTGCAGATAATACAATAGATGATTATTTCACCATCTCGTTCTCTTTGATCATCAAAGAATAATTACCGCATCTTCTTTAATAGTTCAATTTCTTTAGGGGCCAGTTTTCGCATAGATCCTGGTTTTAGGGTTCCTTTGTAAAGATTTCCAATACGAACACGAACCAATGATCCAATAGTTAAACGACATGCATCACACATTCTACGAATTTGATGTTTTTGTCCTTCAGTTAAGATAATAGAAAATGTATGAGCTCCTAATTTTTCTACTTGGGCAGGTTTTGTATACATGTCTCCTATACGCATACCGTTTGCCATGTTATCTATTTGGGCAGGTACAATATTTTCACGAACGTTAACATGATATTCTTTTTCTATATAGGAACGTTGTGTCAAGGTGCGCGCCAATACACCATCATTTGATAAGATAATGAGGCCTTCGGATTCTTTGTCTAATCGCCCAATAGGTGCCAAATGAGATAATTCAGGGAACATGCCATGAATATCTTTACTGTTTTCTGTAGTTGCAGATGTTTCAATGCCGCGGGGTTTGTAAAACAAAATAGCTTCTTTTGCGGGAATTTTTTTTGTATTTACTACGATTTTATCTACCGTAGGATCTATCGCCAGCCCTGCAATATAGGTCACTTTTCCGTTTACTTTTACTAATCCCTGTTTGATAATTGCTTTTGCTTCGCGACGAGAAGCCAACCCTTGTTCAGCAAGGTATCGTTCCAGTCGGTTTGTTTGAGATTCTTTCATATGGGGCAGTATACACCATATTTAAAAAATAACAGCTATTGCTTTTTAATTTATTATATGGTATAAACAATAAAGACCAAAAAACGTTGAACCTTAAAACGATTAAACTCATGATCAAAAAACTTGAATCGTCAGTTTCCACCTTGAAACTAAACAACACTCTTCGTTTGGTGTCGAGAATTGTAATTGGCGTTGCCAGTATTCTACTTATCGTAGGAATATCAGAAGACTTGTCAAGCATTGTATGGAAAGGAAGTGCAGTGGTGTTATCTCTGTGTATGCTGATTTTTTGCGGCATTATTGCCAGAAATGAGTATAGGTTATTTGAGTACGCAGCAGATGTACCAATAACTTCATTGCCCAAACCAATCAATGACCCGAAATTTTGGGAAAAGAGAAAAAATGCTACTGTTAGTTTGTGGGGATCGTTTTTTTTCTTGATAATGGGATATTTAACTGCAGATGATTTCTTCAAGATTTCAATTGCATTAATGATTATGTCCATTATAGCTCTGCTATATCACATCAAAGAGCACCCAAAGAGAAGTGAGACCCATCGTGTTTCTGATATGGTGTAACAATAACCATGGATGAACATAATCCCGCAGCTGGCCAAAGGCTGGTTGCGGGATTTTTTTATGCTATAATTTTACTATGAAAATAAAAACTATGTTGTTTTTGGTTTGTGTAGGAGTTATTCTATTTTTTACTATTCGATTTTTTATTGAAAAAAGAGACACCCAAAATATCCCTACATCTTTGTTAACGGTAGAAGATATATTGCAGGGAAATTTTATTTTGTGGGATTCTGAAATATCTTTGGTTGATGGTGTTGGAGAATTTACAAAAGACGGTCAAACGGCGCAGGTTTCTTTTTATGTACCAACAGGTTTAGTATCGTTGTCTGAAACGATGGTGGTGGGTATTTTGTCTTTGACACAGAATATCGATTCAAAAGAATTTTATGTAGTTCTGTTTTCTCAAAATGAAGAATCAATACAGGTTATAGATAGTGTACTTTTGCCTGATGCCATGGACGTAGCACATCTATTTGTTGATTATGAAGCCAGTAATGATTCCAGTTCTCTGTTGTATGTCTCTACATTTGTAGAACAAGATGGGGTTATGATTCCTTTGACACATCAAATGTATGTATCATCAGAAGGATTTACTTTTGTTCCACAATCAGACGGTTCAATTTCCGAAGAGTTTTCTCTCTAGTTATCGTCACGCAATGGAGCGTTTTTTATAATTTCGATAATTTGGTCTTCGTCGTCCGTAATGGTATATAGGTCCATATCAATTTTACTGATGACATTATATTCTTGGTATAACGTCTGTTGTATAAAAGCATGCAATGGTTCCCAGAATTTTTTCCCAACAAGAATAATAGGGACTCGTTGAATTTTATGTGTTTGCACCAAGGTTAATATTTCAAATAGTTCATCCAATGTTCCAAAACCTCCTGGGAAATACACGTATGCTTCGGCACCATATGCCATCGTTACTTTTCGTGAGAAGAAAAAGTAAAAAGGTAGAGATTGGGTTACGTAGGGATTTGTTGTTTGTTCATGGGGTAGCTGAATGGTAAAACCCAAAGATTTTCCACCCCCTTCGGTTGCTCCCTGATTTCCTGCCTGCATAATGCCAGGTCCTCCACCAGTTACAATGACATATTTTGTTTCTGTTGCGATGCGGTAGGCAATGCGTTTTGCACGTTCGTAATCTGGATGATCTTTTGGTAATCGCGCAGATCCAAAAAAAGTAACAGAATAGGGGATATCGCGCATAAATGAAAATGCTTGTTCCATTTCATGATTTACTACACACACGCGAGCACCGGTTTTATCTCCGGGTGCCGACAGTCGAATACAATCTTCTCGTATTTTTGTAATATCAGTAATCTGATGTTGTGATTCTTCGGTATTCATATGTACTATTCTATCACAAAGATCGATATTGTTCGAGCTGTCTCACCATAAGAGCACCCATGTAATAAATGTATGAGGTAATATATAACCAAAGAAGGACCAGAAAGAAAGCTCCGGTAATTCCTGTCAAAGATTCTCCACCTAATGTTGTTGCATACCAGCGCAATGCCAATGTGACACAGCTAATAATGATGCTCACGGTGTATCCTACTAGAAAAACATGCCCCCAGGATGATTGTCGTGTGGGAATAACACGGTAGAGAATTGCACACAATGCACCTAAAAATAAAATACCCAATAGACTAATCGCAATAAATGGAATCGTAATATTTATAATATTAACAATAACAAAAAATATTGGTATTCCTGCAACAATGAATAATGTAATGAGAAACGGAATTATCCAGGCTTTGAATACGGATTGTTTTTTGGTGTCTCGGGAAATATCAATAAGTTCTGTTGTTGAAAGACGTAATTCGATAAACATTTTTGTTGCAGTGAATAATATAATAAGAACACTGACAAGAAGAATTACTGGGTTAGTAGATTCTATTGATGCTTGTGCACGCAAAACGTCTACTACCCCTAGTTCGGTGACACCAAGAATATTTTTAAAAAAAGCTAATACAATAGATTCTATAATAGGTTTTTCGGTAAACGCTTGGGTCACGGATAGGGCAATAAGAAAAATAGGACCCAATGCGAAAAGAGCATAGTACGCCAAAGATGATGCATGTCTGTGAACTCGTAATGATTTTGCCAGGGGAAGAGTGCTCTTCCAAGAAATTTTAGGAAATATCATACCTACAGTATATCATTTTATGGTATACTGTACATGATGAATGAAATCATGAAATCAGACATTTTCTTTTTTGTTACTACGATAGCTGTTGTTCTTGTAACAATAGGGCTATTGGTTGTATGTATTATGATTGTTCAAACATTACGTGATGTTCGCAAAACAGTGCACACCTTTGAAAAAAGAGGTATGGACATGTTAGATTATGTTGTTCAGATCCCAAAAGAGGTATTGGGAGGTATTCTTAATCTCTTTGGGTCATTTATTAAAAAGAGTAATACTAAGAAAAAATAATATGGTTACAAAAAAAACAACAGGTAAAAAAGGTTCAAGTTCAAATATGGGAGTTGTATTAGGTGCAGGATTGGCTGTGGCCGCAGGATTGGTAGGGGCTTATTTACTCTATGGAAAAGATGGTGCAAAAAATAGAAAAGCAGTAAAAGGTTGGGCGTTAAAAATGAAAGGAGAAGTTCTGGAAAAATTAGAAACCATGAAAGATGTTTCAGAAGATTCTTATAATACATTGGTTGACACTGTTGCTGCAAAATATTACAAAGCAAAATCAGTAGATAGTATGGATGTTGAAATGTTGGCAAAAAAAATCAAAGGTCAATGGAAACAATTTAAAAAAGAGTATACAGGAATAGTGCAAAAACCAAAAGCTAAAAAGAAATAATTATAATAACGTATGTATATGATGTCAGTATCAAAAATAACAGACTTTTTAAAGGTGAACAAGAAAAAGATTCTTATTGCGGGAGGTGTTTTAATTCTCCTTGTTATTATATTTTCAGGTAAAAAAGGAGAAGATCTCCCGACGTATACAGTAATCAGAGATAATTTGATAGAAGAAATTGTTGTGTCTGGAACTATTGATACTGATCAGCGTGTAGATTTGTCTTTTTCTGATGTGGGAAGAATTGCATCTGTATCTGTCGATCGTGGGGATACCGTATCTTCGGGTAGAGTATTGGCTTCGTTGGATACAGGTGATCTCGAAGCTGAATTACGTGAAGCTCGTGCTAATGTGTTATTACAACAGGCAACCAGTGATGCATCATTTGTTGATTTGGAATCTGCTCGGAAAAATATCGATAGATTAACAATAGAACAAAATTCCTTGGTGGCCAGCTCGTTGCGTACATTGCTTAGTCAAGGATTAGAAGCATACCCCGTATCATCATCATATAGTGTTCCAGCTCCTGTAATATCTGGAACGTATGGAGATATTAAAGAGGGTTCTTATGAAATAAGTGTGTATTCTTCGGGATCCAGTTCAGGGGCATCATTTGTTGTTTCTGGTTTAGAAGATCGCATCTACGGTGAAGCATTGTCACAGTATCCTGTACCGCTAGGAACAAAGGGCTTATTCATACAATTTGAAGATGATTATAGTTATACCAATACAAAATGGACAATTGATATTCCGAATAAAAGATCTTCTTTATATACCGTGAACAAGGGTGCGTATGATCAAGCTTTGGCGACCCGTGATCGTGTTATTGCACAGGCAGAGGATACTTATGAATCATTGCGTATTCAAGAATCTGATACTACTGATCAAAGTATTACCCGCGCACGTATCGAACAGGCAAAAGCTCGTGTAGATGGAATTTTAGCTCGGATTGCAAAAAGAAAAATCATCGCACCCTTTTCTGGTATTATTCAAGAAGTAAATCTCAAAGTAGGGGAATCAGTTACGACCGCATTTCAATCCGCGATCATTCTCTCATCACCAGGTGGATATGGTGTTGAATTATCTATTCCTGAATTATTTATTTCAAAACTATCAGCTGGTTTGCCAGTAACGGTAGAAGTAGATGCATTAGTTGGAGAGGTATTTTCTGGAACATTGTCTACGGTTTCTTCTTCAGAAACAGATCGGGATGGAGTTTCTGTATATCAAGGATATGTTACTTTTGACAAAGATGTCGACGTATCAGTATTTCGTGCTGGTATGACCGCTACAGTACGTATTTTGGTTCAAGAATTCAAAGACGTATTAGTTGTTCCCAGTGAATATATTGAACGTGATACATCAGGAATTTCTCGCGTAAAAATTATGCAAAATGAAGAATCAGTAGAAAAAGAAGTTATCTTGGGTGTGAGAAACAGTGCAGGATTGGTGCATGTTGTAGAAGGTGTTAATGAAGGAAATATTTTGGTTGCCTGGTAATACGTATGGAAACATTATTAAATGATATAAAAGTTGGTTGGTTTTTGGGAACGCGTCAAATCCGTCGTTCAAATATTTGGACTACTCTTTTAATTGTGTTGATTATGACACTGACATTTTTGAATCTCATTGTTGTTTCTGGAATTTTGGTTGGTCTGATCGAAGGTGGTAATCGTGCAAACAGAAGTCAGTATACTGGGGATGTGATTATTACAACCCCTTCAGGGAAAGCATATTTGGAACAAACTCAGGATTTGCTGTCGGTTATTCAATCGTTACCACAGGTGGTTTCTTGGTCTGATCGTATGTTAACCAGTGTTTCATTGGAAGCAAATTATCAAAGCCGTAATTTCCAAGAATTACCAAATACTGCCGGTGGGCAATTAACCGGTATTGACGTTAATCGTGAAAATGGTGTATCAGGAATTAATCAGTATATTGCCGAAGGTGCATTTTTGGAACCCGGATCCAGTGGTACTATCGTATTGGGTAAAAATTTACTTCGTCGTTACTCTGAATCATTTGGAGATACATTTCCTGCATTGGATGACGTATATCCCGGCGACAAAGTTCTGGTCCGCACAGGTGACAAGGTTCGCGAATTTACCGTTGTGGGAATTTTGGATTCAAAAGTAGGAGAAATTTCTTTGCGTGCATTTGTTACACAAAATGATTTTTTATCTTTGTCACCCAGACCAACCCGTGAAGTAAACGAAATATCATTAGTGCATGATAAGACTGTTTCAGATGAATTTGTACGTGATATTTTTATCGAACGTCGTTTTGATGGACGTGCAAAAATTCAAACAGCAGTAGAAGCTATTCCAGATTTTTTGAATCAAATTAAAACCGCTTTTGCATTGTTAGGAAGCGTGATCGGAGGAATTGGAATATTGGTTGCGTCTATTACAATCTTTATTGTGATATTCATCAATGCGGTAACACGACGGAAATATATTGGAATCTTAAAAGGAATTGGTATATCTGGCGCATCTATTCGTATTGCATATATTTTACAGTCGCTATTGTATGCGTGTGTAGGTTCTGCATTAGGATCTGTTATTATTTATACATTGTTGGTGCCATTCTTCGAAGCAAACCCGTTAGATTTTCCATTCTCTGATGGAATCTTGGTTGCACCAATAGAACAGACATTAACACGTTTTGGAATATTGCTGATTGTTACATTAATCGCGGGGTTTATACCGGCATGGATGATTATTCGCCAAAATACATTAGACGCCATTTTAGGAAGATAATCTTATGATACGAATACAAAATCTTGAAAAAACATATACAACTGGCGCAGTTATAACACCTGTGTTACGGGGTATCACCTTGGATATTAAAAAAGGGGAATACGTTGCCATTATGGGAAAATCTGGTGCAGGAAAATCTACGTTACTGTATCAAATGGGTTTATTGGATAAACCTACGGCAGGTTCTGTTGTATTGGATGGGGTAAATACCCATGACCTGGGCGAAGCTGATCGTACAGTGTTTCGTTTGAATAATCTGGGATATGTATTTCAGGACTATGCATTGGTTCCTGAACTAACCGCATTAGAAAATGTTGCAATCCCATTATTGATGTTGGGGCAAAATGAAAAAGAAGCATACGCGCAAGCCTTGAAGATGTTAGAAAAAATTGGTTTGGGGCACCGTATGAATAATCTACCAAATCAATTATCTGGTGGGGAACAGCAACGTGTATCGGTGGCACGCGCGGTATGCCACCACCCCAAGATTTTATTTGCAGATGAACCTACTGCAAACCTAGACAGTGC
>CAZAZY010000012.1:21302-24070 GCA_964489785.1 uncultured Candidatus Saccharibacteria bacterium | reverse complement strand
CGGGGTGTTTTTTATTTTATAAACAAGTGTGAAATATTTTTCTTATCTGTTATGTGATATAATAAAACTACTATGAGTCCTGAAGACAGACTAAAAGAATTTTTACTTGATGCTGGAATGGTTTCTTCTTCTGCATTACAAAAAGCTGATACAGAAGCAAAACGTTCTGGAAAAACAATCGAAGAAGTTTTGTTATCGAACAATGATGTTTCCGAAGATGGTCTTCGTCGTGTCAAAGCTTGGGCAACAGGAATTCCCTTTGTTGATTTGTCACACGAAAAGATTTCTATGGATGTATTGTCTTTGATTCCTGAACCCATTGCGCGTAATCATAATTTGGTTGCATATCGTAAAACTCCTGCAGGATTAGAAGTTGCCATGTTGGATGTTGGTGATTTACCTGCAATCGAATTTATCAAAAAGAAGGTTGGATTGCGCGTATTGCCACGTCTGACATCTAGTGAATCTATAAAAAATGTATTATTACAATATCGAAAAAGTCTTCAGGGGGAATTTGATGATATTATCAAAAAAGAATCTATTCATTTAGAAAAAATTAATGATGATGTTTCTGATAATCAATCAGAAGAAGATTTGAAAAAACTAGCAGAAGATTTACCTGTAGTAAAAATTGTAGATACATTATTATCGCATGCTATTTTGCAGGGAGCTTCTGATATTCACATTGAACCTCATGAAAAGGGTGTGGTGGTTCGCTATCGTATTGATGGTATTTTGCGTGATGCGATGGAATTACCAAAAACCGCTGGTTCGGGATTGTCTGCACGTATCAAAGTTCTTTCTAATTTGAAATTAGATGAAAAAAGATTGCCCCAAGATGGTCGTTTCAAAATTGATTTGAATAATGAAAAAGTTTCATTCCGTGTTTCTATATTGCCAACCTATTATGGTGAAAAAATCGTTATGCGTTTGTTACGTGAATCAGTCTCTGGTTTCACATTAGAAGGTCTTGGATTCCATGGGCAGGGATTGGAATCTATTCATCGTGCATTGAAACATAAAACAGGAATGATTTTGGCAACAGGACCAACAGGTTCTGGAAAATCAACAACATTGTATACGTTGTTAGATATTTTAAATACACCCGACGTAAATATTTCAACTGTCGAAGATCCCATAGAATATCAAATGCCACGCATCAATCAAAGTCAGGTTCGTTCTGATATTGGTTTTACTTTTGCAAATGGTCTTCGGTCTTTGTTGCGTCAGGATCCTGATATTCTCATGGTGGGTGAAATTCGAGATACAGAAACAGCTTCATTGGCGACGAACGCTGCTTTGACAGGGCACTTGGTATTATCAACATTGCACACCAATTCTTCTGCCGGGTCAGTGCCTCGATTAATTGATATGGGAATCGAACCATTTTTACTTGTGTCAACATTAGATGTCGTTATTGGGCAACGCTTGGTTCGTAAATTAGGAGAACAAAAAGAACAATATTTTTTAAATGCAGATGAAATCGCAATATTAGGTCAGGTGATAGATTTGGATCGAATGTTACAATTTTTAAAAACAGAAAATATTATTGATGCAAATGCTACCTGGGAAAAAGTTCCTTTTTACCGTCCGCTACCTGGTCATGAAGAAGATGCTTTCAAAGGGCGTTTAGGTATTCATGAAGTATTACCTATTACCCCCGCAATTAAAAACCTGATTATTCAGGGTGCAACAGGAGATGCCATAGAAGATCAGGCAAAAAAAGATGGTATGATGACATTATTAGAAGATGGTATTTTTCTTGCGATACAGGGCATGACCACAAAAGAAGAAGTCCTACGCGTTGTTTCAGAATAATCTATGAAATTTCATTACGTTTCACAATCAAAGACAGGCACCATGAACACTGGGGACATAGAAGGTGCTGATAAGCACGCCGTATTAATGGAGTTGCGAGACAAAGAAGAGACTGTGTTGTCACTTATCCCGTTATCGGAAAAAGGTTCATGGGTTGATGCAGTGGATAGGTTTTTAGGTAAAGTATCTTTGAAAGAAAAAATATTCTTTACCCATAACGTTTCATCCATGCTTTCTGCTGGATTGGCATTATCACGCGCACTATCTATTTTGGAAAAACAAACAAGGAATAAGCTTTTTAAATCAATATTGCATGATGTTCAATCTGATATTCAATCAGGAAAAAGTTTTAGTCAAAGTTTAGAAAAATATCCAAAAGTATTCGAACCATTTTTTATCTCTATGGTTCGTTCAGGAGAAGAATCCGGTGGTATGCCGTCAGTATTATCTGAAATCAGTGTGCATTTGGAAAAAACCTATACACTCAAAAGAAAAATAAAAGGAGCATTGATGTATCCTGCGGTGGTTTTGTGCGCAATTATTATTATCGGGGTATTAATGATGATCTATGTTGTTCCTACGTTGACTGCGGTGTTTGCGGATATGGAAATGGATCTCCCTGCAACGACGCAATTTATCATGACAGTCAGTGATTTGTTGCGTAATCACATTATTTTACTATTGGGTGGTGTAATTGCATTTGTATCAGGAATTATTTGGTTAGCAAGAACAGAGAAGGGAACCAGATTTTTTGATTGGCTGGTTCCACATATTCCTGTGATTGGGGGTATAGTACAACAATCTTATGCTGCACAAACTGCAAGAACCTTATCATCATTGTTATCATCTGGTGTCAGTATGGGGCAGTCATTGGAAATTACCCGTGATGTATTGCAGAATGTGCACTATAAAAATATTATTATAGAAGCGCAAAAAAACGTAGAAAAAGG
>CAZAZY010000012.1:0-21202 GCA_964489785.1 uncultured Candidatus Saccharibacteria bacterium | reverse complement strand
AGAATGTGCACTATAAAAATATTATTATAGAAGCGCAAAAAAACGTAGAAAAAGGAGATACTTTGTCTATTGCCTTTAAGGGGGCAACGAAATGGTATCCGCTAATGGTGGGGGAAATGATGGAAGTAGGAGAAGAAACAGGAAAACTATCCACTATGCTACTAGAAATTGCGCATTTTTATGAAGAAGAAGTATCAGCTGCAACAAAAGATTTATCTACTATTGTGGAACCTATTTTGATGATTTTTGTTGGGGGTGCCGTTGGATTTTTTGCGGTATCCATGATTACGCCAATGTATTCATTAATGGAAGGAATTTCATAATATGTATTTGTTATATAAAAAAGGATTTACCTTGATAGAGATACTGATCGTTATTGCGATTATCGGTATTATTACGGCTATTACTATTCCGCAATTATCCGGCGTAGAGCAACGTCAGGTTGCCCGTTTTCATATTGAAATGATTGAAAGTCTATTTTTCGAAGCACGTACAAAAACATTGTCATCTGAAGAATTATCATCATATGGAATTGCATTAGATACTGAATCCATCATTCTCTTTCAGGGGGATTCTTATACAGGGTCAAATGATATCGAAGAATTTGTTTTTGAATCAGGATTTGAATTATCTTCGATTGATTTAAATAGTGGAGATGATTTTTCTTTTGCACGTCTTTCTGGTGCAGTTTCTAACCCAGGACAGTTCACTCTTTCTTCGGCGGATGGTACAATAGAATATATCTTTACCGTTACCTCTACAGGATTATTGGAAAGATCACCCTAATATGAAATACAAACAACATACAGCTTTGAAATCTTTTGGAATAAGTTTAATAGAAGTTGTTGTTGGTAGCGCCATATTGCTGACAGTGATTATTTCACTGGTGTTTGTTTCTGTGCAGGCATTACGTATGAACCAATTATCATTAGACCGCGCGCAGGCACAATTATTAGCCGAAGGTGGTTTTGAATTGGTACGGTTTACCAGGGACACTTCTTTTGCTTTGTTGGAAGCAATGGATACAGAAACTCCTTATGATATTGTGTGGGATGGAAATGCTTTTGATGTTGTTTCGGGACCCTCTTTGTTTGGTAAATTTTCTCGGACTATTACTCTGTACCCTGTATATCGAGATGGTAGTGGAAACATAGCATCTTCAGGAGATGAAGATGATCAGGGTCGCAGGGTGGTAATTTCTGTTTCATGGCAGGGTGGTGAAATGGTCGAAGAACAAGAAGGCTATGTGTTTGATATTTTTAGAGACTAATCTATGCACATAAAAAATATACAAAAAAATAAAGGGGTAACATTGATAGAAACATTGTTGTATATGGCATTGTTTACCCTATTATCTGGAATTATGGTAACTGCATTAATTACGACCATGGGTTCTTTGCAGGAGATTCGTATGGCTCGTGCATTATTGCATACAACCACCAGTGGTTTTGACCGTATGATATTCGAAGTTCGAAATGCAGATACATTGGTATTACAAGATTCGACCCTGGGTGTAAATTCCAGTATTTTGACTGTATCACGCACAGAAGATGCTGTGGTGATAGTTACTAGTTTCTTTTTAGAAGGAGACTCTTTGATGTTAGAGCAAGATGGAGTGACCCAGGGACCACTCAATCCAACAGGTGTTACGTTTGATCGATTTTTAGTGCGGTCAATTTCAGCAACCCCAGCGTCAGGACAGGGTGTTGCTTCGAATTTTATTTCTTTTGATATTGGTATGACTGCATCTGCGGGGTCGCGAACAAAACATGTTGATACATTATTTGGCGTAACAATAAAAGGTAGTTATTAATATGAAAAAAGATTTTTTACCATACAATCGTGGAGCTGCATTAATTACATCGGTAGTTGTTTTTATGTTTACCAGTCTGGCGGTTGTCGCTGGTGTAGTGCAACCTGCAGTAAAAGATTTTCGTACAGCAACGGTATTTGCTGAATCTCGAACTACTCATGTATTGGTGGATTCGTTATTAGAAGATGCTATGCATCGATTACGACATGGGATACCTATTGCATCTGAATCTACTACAGAATTACCTCAGGGGTCAGTAACCATATCTGTGTCAGATGTTGGGGCAAATGCAAAAGAAATTACTGCACACACTACTGTAGGTGTGCATGAACGTCGATCACAAATGCAATTAACAACCGCCGAAGGGGTTTCTTTTTTCTATGGTATTCAAACAGGGGTTGGAGGGTTGACTTTATCAGGTAGTTCAGGAATTGTAGGAAATGTATATGCGCATGGTGATATTGTGGGAACGGGTAGTAGTACCTATATTACGGGATCCGCAGTTGCTGCAAATACTTCTGCATTATCTACAGATGTTCAAAATGGATCTTCCGGGACACCGTCGCATGTGCTTACCTTTGGGCAATCTGTCGCAGCTCAAGATATGGCACAAAGTTTCCAACTAACAGAATCCAGCCCACTATACAAAGCATCATTGTATCTACGTAAAATCAGTACCCCGGGAAATCTTACTGTACGAATCGTCAAGGATTCTTCTGGTTCACCTGGAACTGTACAGGTTGCAACAGGTACCATTACTTCTTCGTCGGTGACGAATTCTTATGCGTGGGTTGATGTTTTGTTTACTACAAATCCAACATTGAATGTAGGAGAAACGTATTGGATGGTTGTTGATGGTGGAAATCATGCTAGTCGCTATTACGAAGTTGGAGCAAATTTAGATAGTTTTTCGGGTGGTTCTGCAAAACGTGGACAATATTCCAGCACTTGGAATGTTCTTAGTCCAAATGTTGATGCATATTTTCAAATATATTTAGGAGGATTAACTTCGACCATTACTGGACCCAGTCAGTGGAATCAGTTATCTGTAGGAACCAGTGGTTCTGGGATTGCACATGCTCATACGGTAAATTATACCAGTGCAACTGATGAAATTTATTGCACCACAGGAACAGGTAATAACAAGACGTGTGATACTTCGCGCCCTGACCCTGAACCTGTTGGTTGGCCGGTATCGCAAGGAAACATTGAATCATGGCAAGAAGAAGCTGAAGCTGGAGGGGTTACATCCGGAAATGTTACCTTATCTGGATCCGGAACTACATCTATTGGTCCACGAAAAATAACAGGAAATGTTTCTGTTGGTGGTAGTACAATATTAAATGTAACAGGAACATTATGGATACAAGGAAATCTTGATATACAAGGATCAGGTTCTATGAAATTAGATTCATCATATGGTGCTGGTAGCGGTGTCGTTATTGTAGATGGTCGCGTGACTATCGCGGGTAGTTCTCCTGTCACAGGTTCTGGAACAGCTGGTAGTTATATTATGGTTATTTCAAATTCAGATTGCCCAACCAGTTCAACTTGTAATTCTGCTAATGCAATTGATATTACGGGTTCAGCAGGTGCTGTGATATTAGTTGCACAAAATGGAACAATTAATTTTTCTGGTTCTGCCAGCGCAAAACAGGCAACAGGGTATCATATTAAACTCAATGGTAGTACGAATGTTACCTATGAAGAAGGTATTGCAAATCTCGATTTTTCTTCGGGACCATCGGCAACGTGGGGTGTCTCTTCTTGGAAAGAAATTGAATAAAATGTGATACAATATTGGTATGTCAAAAACATATATCATTGGAAATTGGAAATTAAATCCAGAAACAATTAAAAAAGCAGAATCTCTTTTACGCAGCATTGTTGCAAAAGTCGCTTCTTCTCGTACCAAAGAAATTGCTATTGCATCTCCATTTCCATTTTTACCTATAATGAAAATATTGGGAGATAAAAAGATTTCTCTTGGTGCACAAGATGTGTCTATGCATGACGACGGTGCCCACACAGGGGACGTATCGGCAATGATGCTAAAATCCATGGGTGTGAAATACTGTATCGTTGGTCATTCTGAACGACGTGCAGATGGTGAAACCAATGAAATAATTGCCATCAAGGTACGAAAACTATTAGATGAAAAAATAATGCCTATTATCTGCGTGGGTGAATCAGATCGTGACACCGCCGGAAATTATCGCGATATTCTGGCAGAACAGGTGCGAATTTCTTGTGCAAAAATTACACCAAAAGAAGCTGATAGTTTTTTTATCGCCTATGAACCCGTATGGGCAATCGGAGAAAAAGCAAAACGCAGTGCATTACCAGATGAATGTCTAGAGGCTACCGTAATTATTCGTCGTGAATTGGCAAACATAATAAAAGACACCAAAAAAGCAACTAACGCAGTTATTCTCTATGGGGGTTCTGCATCAGTAGAAACTGCACCTGAATTTTTGCGTGTTGGAGGGGTTCAGGGATTTTTGTTGGGCAGACTTTCTTTGGATGCAAAATCGTTTTCTTCTTTTATTTCATCTTTATAAAACCTTGTGGTAGACTCATTATATGGAAACATTTTCTTGTATTTGTGATACGTATATAGAACCAGGCACCCGGGTTCTGGTTCGCGCTGATTGTAATGTGCCATTATCGGGTGGAACCATTGACCCCGAGGGAATTTCTCGCTTGCAGGCTTTGTTGCCAACATTGGAATACCTACGGTCTGCAGGTGCAAAAATCATTATTATCAGCCATCTGGGCAGTGATGGAACCGCATCATTGAAACCTGTTGCTGAATATATGAACACAACGATGAGAATCCCTGTTGGGTTTATTCCCGAAGTCATTTCAGATCGCGTAAAAACCATGATTGAATCATTGCCTTTTGGGGGAATGTTGATGTTGGAAAACATACGATCAGTAGACGGCGAAATGTCGAATGATGCTGAATTTGCAAAACAATTGGCAGGCTATGCTGATATATTTGTGAACGAAGCTTTTTCAGCTTCGCATCGAAACCATGCCAGCATAGTTGGCGTACCACACTATATTCCTGCATATTCAGGAATTCATTTTGAAAAAGAATTACAATATCTGACACAATTGTTAGAACCAGAGCAACCTTTTGTATTGATTGTAGGTGGTGCAAAATTTGGAACAAAATTAGATTTAATACAATCTTTTTTACCACGATGCAGTAATATTATTGTCGGTGGTGCATTGGCACACTCTTTTTATAAAAACCGCGGACAATCTATTGGGGCATCGTTGGTAGATACCACCGTAGATGTTTCATCATTTGATACAGAAAAAATTCTTGTTCCCGATACCGTGCAAATTCTTCGTAACGGCACTGTCGGTGATGTGACGTTGGAACAAATTACAGAAACGGATAACATTATAGATATTTCTGAAAAAGGAAATTTGCATATTTGGGAATCATTAAAATCTGCAAAGACTATTTTGTGGAATGGACCCTTTGGATATTACGAAGGTGGGCATACTGCGGGCACAGAGCTGTTGGCAAAAACGATTGCAAGAACATCAGCACAAACGGTGATTGGTGGTGGTGATACAGTAACCGTTATATCTGGATTGAAAATGGAAAAACAATTTGATTTTGTATCAATGGCAGGTGGCGCGATGTTGGATTTTCTCCTTTCTGGGATATTGCCTGGGATTGAAGCTTTGGAAAAGATGGTAAAGAAATAGGCCAATAATCTTAGAAAAATAATGCACTACAAAATACTCCGTAATTCCTCTGCAACCTTTTCTGCTTCGCCGGGTTCGTAGGGTTTTTGTGGACTCTGCGGTAGATTGTCGTTAAAATATCTTGGAATCAAATGTATATGTACATGAGGTACGTCTTTGCCCACTATTCCTAATTGTACATAGTCACAACCCAGCGCCTCTTTTATTTTCTGTATGAGAAATTTTGCCTTGATAAAAATATCTGCAATTTCATTGTCAGGCATATCCTGGATCCAAAGATATTCTTTTTTGGGTATCAATAGCACATGACCACGAGAAACCGGTTGGATATCTAGAAATGCTAAATAGTTTTCGTCTTCATATATTTTTGTACATGGTATTTCCCCATCAATAATTTTCTTGAAAATAGTTTTTTCTGGTTGCATATGTGTCAGTATAACATATTGAATAGAAGACGGATTAGAACGCGACGTTGACATAATCATCATTTATGATATTCTGGTTTTAACGAAGTTCTTTCATATGGTTTTATTGGTTATAAAAGAAGATCGCTGTCTCTTTTTATAACCAATAAAATCCAAACCAGATGAGATACAAATCAATTGACCAAAAACAGGGTCAGGAAATGGCACCTTATATTAAGACTGTATATTTTACTAAAGATCCAGATTTTTTTATTACCCCATGGGGTGACAGAAACCTTAGATCTCGGTGTAACTTTCAGGCGGATCATACAATATATCTGTTGCTCACCGAAGAAGAGGTGGAGAAAATACTGGGTGACAGTACTCAGACTGATGATTTCTTTTTGTACGGTGCGTTTAATCAGATTTACGTAAATCAAGTTAAGATTTGTGGATCGTTATCAGTTCTTAAAAAAGAGGGCGCTGGTGTTTCTTGCAAGTTTTCTCCAGTCGCATACGAGCTGGCAGGATACGAGCGTGGATAACGTTGACCTTTTTGCGACAAAATTCTGCCTAATGCAGAAATCCCTTCACTGCGGTGAGGGGATTTTTTATTATAAAAATTTACTGATATGTTATACTACACCCCATGACTGACCCTCAAGTATTACTGAATATCTTATTAAAAAAACGTGGACTGATTGACCAAAAATCTATTGATACTTTTTTACAGCCCAATTATGAACGTGATTTGTCAGATCCCATGACTATGCACGACATGGAATCCGCAGTTGTTCGTATCCGGCAGGCCATAGAATCTAACGAACGTATCGCAATCTATGCAGATTATGACGCAGATGGGGTACCGGGTGCATGTGTATTACATGATTTTTTCAAGGCAATCGGATATGAAAATTTTACGGTGTATATACCACATCGTCATGACGAAGGATATGGTGTACATACGGATGCTATAGATACATTGGTTACTGATGGTGTGACATTAATGATTACCGTTGATGTGGGAATTGGTGCACATGATGCAGTGGTCCATGCACGTGAAAAAGGTGTTGATATTATTATTACTGATCATCATATTCCACCAGAAACATTGCCTGATGCGTATGCAATTGTGCATCCAAAATTAGGAACCTATGGTGACCCCATGTTATGCGGTTGCGCAGTTGCATTTCAGTTGGTGCGGGGAATGATTGCATTGTTACAAAAAGAACCTTTGGATGCGCATCCTTTGCCCCATGCTGGTTTTGAAAAATGGTTATTGGATCTGGTTGGGATTTCGACCATTGCAGATTCGGTGCCTTTGGTGAATGAAAACAGGGTATTGGCAACGTATGGATTGCGGGTGCTTCGAAAAACAAAACGAAAGGGTTTGTTGTTATTATTAAAATCAATGCAAATCGATGTGCGACACCTGACAGAAGACGATGTGTCGTTTATGATTGTTCCCCGAATCAATGCTGCATCACGTATGGCTCATCCCGAAGATGCATTTCGATTATTGGCAACCACTGATACCGAAGAAGCAGTCAGATTAGTAAAACATTTGACTGAATTAAATGATGAAAGAAAATCTCTGGTTGCACGAACAATGAAATCAGTACACAAAGTTGCAATAACACGAGAGACTGATCCAGTAATTGTAGTAGGTGATCCAGATTGGCATACGGGTGTGTTGGGTTTATTGGCATCAAAAATTGTCGAAGCATATGGCAAACCTGCTTTTGTGTGGACACGAGAAACTATTGATGGGGAATACGTATACAAAGGATCATGCAGATCAGCGCATGGTATTGATGTGATGCAGTTGATGGAATGCGCAAAAGATTCTTTTATACAATTTGGCGGACACATCGAAGCTGGGGGTTTTTCAATGATTCAAGATTCTGTACATAATCTACAAGAAGATTTATCTCACGCATATCGATCATTGGTAGATTCTGGCGAACTGCATGTGGTAGTAAAAAACAAAGAAGAGATATATGATGCACCGCTGACTGTAGACGATGTGTATCAAAAATCATATAACGTATTACAAACATTATCTCCTTTTGGTGTGGGTAATCCAAAACCATTATTTTATTTTAGAGATTGTGTTGTAGATACTGTTTCGTTATTTGGAAAAACAAAAAACCATCTGAAACTGACATTCAGAAATGGATCAGGACGAAGTATTGAAGCCATTCAGTTTTTTGTTGATCAAATTCCTGTTGGTGTAGAACCTGGGTTAATGTGTTCTTTTATTGGGGCCATGGAAGAAAGTCGTTTTCGTGGACGACCCGAATTGCGTCTGCGTATTGAGCATTTTATTTCATAAATCATTTGGTGTATACTGTCCTCATGAATCCTCCTTGGAACGTTGTGCAAAATATTATTGCGTATACCGATGGTGCTTCGCGCGGAAATCCTGGACCTGGCGGTTGGGGCGTTATTATTCTATTCCCCAAAAATGGATCCGTCGAAGAGCGCGGCGGACGAAAAGACGTAACTACGAATAATGAAATGGAATTAATGGCTGTACGTGAATTATTACACCGGGTGCAGTCATGGGATGCACCGGTAACTATTTATACTGATTCGTCGTATGTGATGAAAGGTTGTACTACTTGGCGTCATGCATGGAAAAAGAAATCATGGACTACGGCAAATAATAAAAAAGTTCTTCATGAACGTATCTGGCAAGACATAGACAAATATCTGTCCGTGCGGTCTGAATCTGGTGCAGTGACATTTGTACATGTACCGGGGCATGCAGGTGTGCCTGGTAATGAACGCGCTGACGTGATTGCAACGATGTATGCAGATAATACACCCATAGATATTTACAACGGATCACTAGCTGAATATCCACACGGTGATATGGTGACGCCTCCTAAATTGATGTCTACCGACAAACCAACATCAGTTCTCAAGAAAAAATCACAGCTGGGTACAGGTAAAGCTCATGCATATTTATCATGTTTAAACAGATCCGTGATTCGTCATCAAACATGGGAAGAATGTAAAGACCGCGTATCGGGTAAAAACGCACATTTTCGCAAAGCATTATCAGAAGAACACATTGGGGAAATTATTGCAGAATGGAGAAAGGCTGGATATTGTTAACATAATTGCTATATGGAATTAGAAAAAGAAACTATACCATCAGAATCTGTAGTATCGAATTCTTTTTCTCACCGTCTTTGGATATATATCCTGAGCGGTTTTTTTGTTGGAGTAATCATTCCATCAGTGCTATTCCCCGTTACCGTTTCGTCGAGCCTTCTTTTTATTGGAATAAGTTTTTCCGTCATCGTTATTTCTGTCGTTTATTTTTTCTACAAAGATCCTAAATATAAAAAGTTCGGTATCTTTTTGGGATGCTTTATTTTGTTTTGTTGTTTGGGTATCATGCGATTCCAATCATCTTTTGCTGTCCAAGGGGAACGGGTTCTCGATACATTATTAGAAGAATCTATTATTGCAGAAGGTATTATTGTCGAGGATCCAGACATGCGAACCAATACATCTCGACTGGTAGTGTTGGTTGATACGGTTGTATCGGGTGATACACCGGAATCACTTTCTCGTCCTTCTCATGTGTTGGTCAGTACTGATTTATATCCCAAATACATGTATGGAGATAAAATTCGTATCCAAGGAAAATTAAAAGAACCAGAAAATTTTATAGGGGATACAGGACGTGAATTTAATTACGGTATATATCTTGCAAAAGATGATATTTTTTATCAAATGTCTTTTGCAAAAGTTGAAAAGATTTCATCAGGGCATGGTAATTCTGTAAAAAGAACTTTGCTGAAAATAAAACGATCATTTATTTCTCATATGGAGAAAATAATTTCTTATCCAGAGGCAGGATTGTTGTCGGGATTATTATTAGGGGAAAAATCTGCATTGGGTGGAAAATTAGAGCGGGATTTCCGGGCTTCTGGAGTGATTCATGTGGTGGTGTTATCTGGATATAATGTCACATTGGTTGCAGATGCGATTGTGCGAATGTTTGGTTTTTTGTTGGGTCCGATTTTGGGAATGATTTTTGGTGCAGTTGGTATTATTCTATTTGCAATCATTACCGGAGGTGGGGCAACAGTGGTTCGTGCCAGCCTGATGGCATTGTTAGTTTTGGTTGCCCGCATCACAGGGCGAGAATATGATATGGCTCGCGCATTGTTTCTGGCTGGGTTTTTTATGGTGCTCCATAATCCAAAGATTCTCTTGTTTGATATTTCTTTTCAACTATCATTTTTAGCAACGTTTGGTTTGATTGTGATTGCGCCAAAATTAGAAAAATATTTTGGTTGGGTGACAAACAGATTGCAGGTGCGTGAAAATTTATTGGCTACACTATCCACCCAGATTATTGTGCTGCCTCTTTTGTTATATGCTATTGGTGATTTGTCTTTGATTTCACTGCCGGCAAATATATTGGTATTGGTTGCGGTGCCTTGGGCAATGTTGTTTGGATTTATCGCAACGATGGTCAGTTTTGTTAGTATCTCTTTAGGGACGCTATTTAGTTTCCCTACATATTTTTTATTATCGTATCAAATTACGATTGTAGAATTTTTGGCCGGGCTTCCTTTTTCTGTCATTACCGTTCCGCCATTTGCTCTTTGGATTATGTTGGCAGTATATGGAATTCTTTTTTATGTATTGTATCGAATTTCGAAAAACAAAGATGACAAAGTCTTTGTATCAAAACATCTCTTGATCCAGGTTAAAGATAGATAATATTTCTTCTGTACAAAATAAGGGTTTTGTGATAATTTAGTGAAAGATAAACAACACATGCACATGGCAGATAAACCAGTTCTACGATCAAAAGTTTTAACTCAAGTAGCAGATTTGATTAAAAAACTTGAGAAGCAAAAGGGTAATGATAAAATCAACGAACTCCTTCGGAATCTGCGTAGTTCGCATCAAGATCTTTTGATAAAACCGGGAAGTTTTGTATCACCTAAAATTGATCAAAAGATTCAAAATTACCGAACAGAAGTTAATCGCATTATTGATCCTTGATGAGAGAATTTTTATGGGAATACCTGTTGCTCGAAAGAGTGACAGGTATTTTTTTTATAAAGCTTTTTCAAATAATGATTCTGGATGATTCCAATTCAAATTCGCAAAATAGTCTTTGATGTAGTTTGCTTTTCCAGTGGGTTGATAATCAGCAACAAATGCATGTTCCCACATATCGATCCCTACAATATACTGACAGGAATTCAAATGTCCTAAATGTTGTTCATCAACCCAAGTATTTAAGAGTTGATTTGCATCTTTGTCATAATACAAAATTGCCCAACCTACACCACGGGTTTTTGCCAACAAGGTAAAAGATTCCATCCAGGCATCAAATGATCCCCATGTTTTTACAATTAATGTATAGAGATTGCTTTCTGGATTTGGTTCTGCGTGTCCGCCTTCGAACGAACGAAAATAGTATTCGTGGTTTTTCATGCCATTAAATTCAAAGGTAAATCTACGAGACAGTTCGCCTAATACGTATGTATTTTTTTCTGGATCAACACTGAGGTCTTTTATTGATGCTAATATTTCATTCGTGTTTTTTACATATCCTGCGTACAATTTTAGATGTTCTTTATTTGTGTTTTCAGAAATCCCTATTAGTTTTGGAAGTGAAAAATTATGTTGAATATATGATGACATATTTTGTATACTGTAGTTAGTATGAATAATGATATGAGTATATCACGATTTTGGTTTTTTGTTTTCTCGTTTACTATCGGAATCGGTATTTTGGGATATGTTGGATGGAGTTTTTTTCAACCAAAACCCATGATGGTGTCTTTTCTTGATGTTGGACAAGGGGATGCAATATTTATCGAAACCCCCAATGGTAATCAAATTTTGATTGATGGTGGACCCGGAAGAAATGTAGTATCTGAATTAGGTACATTCATGCATTTTTCTGATCGCCATATTGATATGGTTATTGCCACTCATGCGGATGCGGATCATATTACTGGATTGATACCGGTGATCGAGCAATATTCCGTTGGTACTTTTGTTGATAATGGCATGCGGGCTGATACCAATATCGATCAGGCTCTTGTTGATTTGGTACAAGAAAAAAATATATCGTACGTTGTTGCACGTCGTGGTATGCGTTTTATTCTGGATGCAAAAGAGGGTATTTTTTTAGAAACATTATTACCAGAATATGTTGAACAGGGTGGTGATAGGAATTCTGCATCGTTGATTTTTCGATTGGTATATGGAGAAAATGAAATTTTGTTAACAGGGGATGCAGAATCAGAAAGTGAAAAGATTCTTAGTTTGCAATCCTCTGTAATAACCTCTGATGTTTTAAAGGTGGGACACCATGGATCCAAAACATCAACGACCTTAGAATTTTTACAAGGTGTCGATCCAGAATTTGCGGTGTTATCGTATGGTTGTGATAATCGCTATGGTCATCCTCATCCGATAGTTATAAAAAATTTAGCTACTGAACATGTGGTCACTATGTCCACCTGTGAAATGGGTACCATTACCATGTATGGTAATGGTAAAGAGATTTGGTTCGATAAATAAAAACAGTCACCATTATAGTGACTGTTTTTAGGTCTGGAAAAGATTAAGCAATCAATCCAGCTTTTCGAAGAGTTTGGTATGCACCGTTTTTCTTCAAAGTCTTCATTCCACGAGTAGAAATTGTCAAAGACAAGGTTTGACCTGTTTCTGGAACAAATACCTTCTTTTTCTGAAGATTTGCCCGTGTTCTTCGTAGACCTGTTGGGTTAAATTTTGTAGCACGAATACGGTTGGAATACCCACCTGCAACGATGCTTGTTTTTCCTGTGATTGGACATTGTTTTGCCATATGCATACGATACTATCACGTATTTCAATAGAATGCAAGATATTTTCTTTACAACGTGGTGTAGGGGGGGGGTATACTATACATAAGAGTGCTTATTATTTAATTATTATATAATAGTATGAAAAAATTTATTATCGCATCAGTTCTTGCGTTCACGTTCCTATTCTCTGGGGTATCGTTTGTTTCAGCAAATACCGATACTTCAGTATTACAAAACATCATGAATCAAATTGAAGCTATTCGTGGTCAGTTGGCTGGATTGGCTGCACGGTCAGCCAGTGCACCAGTTATTTCGACTCCGGTAACCCCTTTGGCTACAACACAAGCATCAGTAACCACCATATCATCAGTGAAACCAGTAGCAATATCAGGAACATTGCGACCTGGTATGTCAGGGGATGAGGTTACTCGTCTTCAAAAAGAATTAGTAACTCGTGGTTATCTAAAAGAATCACAGGTAACTGGTTATTATGATGAAGCAACAAAAAATGCGGTTGCAGCATTTCAAATGAAAAATGGTCTATCTGCAGATGGTGTTGCTGGGGCAAAAACAGCTAGTTCTCTTGGATGGGGAACATCTTGGGGGGAAGCAGGGAAGATGGTTGAATCAAAAAACCCTTTATATCCTACAGTTGATCCAGTATTTCCCTCTCCTCAAAAACCTTCTCATTATCATTTAATTAATCAAAGAATTGTAACTGCTCCAATTATTGCAACAAATTCCACCTTACCTAGACCAAAGGGTGTTGCATTGTGTAATAATAACGAAGTAGTGCTGGGAGGGGGACATTTTATTGAAATTAATGCTGGCTACAATGTAATTGCTTCGTTTCCTAGCTCTCCTTCATCATGGCAAGTTTCCATATCTACATCTGTAGGTGCTGATCAAATGTATGATTATGCTACAGCAGCAGGTCTCACATCTGTTCAATGGTTAAATAATCTCTTGAATGATTCAGGTGTTGCTACTGTATATGCAGTTTGTGCTGAAAAAGAAAATGCTTCTACTGGAGATGTACATTTTTAAGGATTTATTTCAGATACTCAGATAATTGAGTGAAATACAAAAACCACCCTCGGGTGGTTTTTGTATTATTAGTAATTCATATCATGTTTTGGTATAATGGTTTCATTATGGCAGGAATTGATATTGTTTTTTACATTTTGATATTATTGTTTTCAGTAATTTTACACGAACTGTCTCATGGCTACGCAGCCGAAGCAATGGGTGACCCAACCCCACGTATGGCGGGACGTTTAACATTGAACCCTATAAAACATTTAGATCTTTGGGGTTCTATTATTATTCCCTTGTTACTGGTGGTTACCAAGGCTGGTTTTCTGATTGGTTGGGCAAAACCTGTACCGTTTAATTTGCATCAATTGGATAATAAAAGATATGGCCCTGCATTGGTTGCATTGGCTGGTCCTGTTTCTAACATTTTAATTGCTATTTTGGTTTCATTAATTGCCCATGCCAGTATTGCTTTGGGAATTGTGGATCCTGTTTCTATTTCTATGACTGGTGAAATATTTGTTTCTCCAGAACTAAAAATCGCAGGAATTATTATTATTGTAAATACCGTATTAGCTGTATTTAATTTGGTTCCGATACCGCCGCTGGATGGACATCACATCATGTTTGCATTGTTTCCCAGACACTGGAATGCAGTCCGAATATTTTTTGAAAAATACTGGATGTTCATGCTGATCTTCTTCGTATTCTTTTTATGGGATCTTCTTTTGCCGGTTGTTGTATTTTTATACACGCTTATTGCAGGAAATCTTATTCCTTTGTCAGCCCTTGTGTTATAATAATCTTATATGTATAGACTTAAAAAAATATTATTACGCTCTTTAATCGTCCTTGTTAGTTTTATTTCGATAACAGTCTACGCTGCAACGATTGGTACCAGTACAAATTGTTCTACCAATGATTCTTGTGCTGAATTTACACAATCTGAACAAGGTTCAATAAACTTCAATCCAACAGGTGGTAATGTCGATATTGATGACACGACAGGGGAATTTGATGGACATGCATGGGGTGATGTTGCTGGATGGATTAATCTTGATCCTGCATCAACTGGTGTTGAATTGCAATGTACAGGGAATACCGGTGCATTGTCTGGATACGCATGGGGAAGTCAAATTGGTTGGGTAAATTTTTCACCACAGGGTGGTGGTGTAACTATGAACGCTGACGGAGAATTTGATGGATACGCATGGTCTGGTTCAAATGGGTGGTTGGAATTTTCTTGCCCTGGATCTGCATGTGTAGTTACTGATTTTCAATGTACTGATGATGACGGGGATACATCAAGTGGAGGGGGTGTTTTTGTTCCTCCAACTGATGCATGTCTTAATATATCGGGATCTCAATCTTCTGTACCATCTGGATATATGCTGGTGGGTAGTGCATGTATACAAATTGACGTTTGTCCTAATATCGTTGGGGCTCAGTCTTCTATGCCAGCAGGATTTTCTTATAATAATCTAGGAAGCTGTGTTTCTGATACTACTGATATTTGTCCAAACCTATCTGGTATCCAAGCATCAATTCCATCAGGATATTCAATGGATAATGGGCAATGTATTGCTGACAGTAATGACATGTGTGCCAATATTTCAGGAAATCAAACATCTGTTCCTAATAATCTTGTGGTTGATAACAGTGGTGATTGTGTTTTGCCTATAACCCCGGTGCCAACACCAGAAGAACCACCATTGCCTCCAGAAGAACCACCTTTGCCACCATCTCCACCCGATACACCAACTGACCCAGCAGGAACACCAGGAATAGATAATCCAATTACGGAAATTTTTACTGGTGCTTCTGACACCCTGGAATCTTTTTTTGCAAGTGACACAATAAAAAATATAAAAAAATACATTGCTGGAAAAGAACCAATGAGTGCATTGCAGCTGATATCTACAATTGCTTTGGCTTCTGGATTGGCGGGAATGATTCCTTCATTCCTTCGTATCTGGAATATTCTTCTGTCATTTTTGGGTATTCGACGACGGTATAATCCATGGGGTGTAGTATTCGATTCTGCGACAAAACAGCCATTGGACCCTGCATATGTTTCATTACTGGATGCTACCGGTAAAGAAATAGCTAGTTCTATTACTGATTTGGATGGTCGTTTTGGGTTTCCGGTATCTCCGGGAATGTATACAATAACTGTTGGAAAAACACATTATAAGTTTCCTTCGTTAACATTATCTGGACGCACAAATGATGAATTGTATCCAAATCTGTATTTCGGTGAACCTATCCAGGTAACAGAACAGGGCCAGGTGATCACAAAAAATATTCCCATGGATGCCGAAGGAATCGACTGGAACGAACAAGCTAAAAAAGAAATGAAGGTAGCGAACTTCTTTAAAAAACATGACGTATTGTTAATTCGTATTATTAATACTCTGTATGTTGTAGGTTTTGTGACGGCATTATTGGCATTCTTTTCGGTACAATCTGTATTTAATAGCATTGTGGTTGGTTTGTATGTTGTCATGTTGTTCTTGTATATTGTTGGGCTACATCCAAAACCACATGGTATTTTGACAGATAGCGCAGGATATCCTTTGTCTTTTGCGATTATGCGTATCTTTAATGCACGATTGCAAAAAGAAGTCGCTCACAAGGTTTCAGATGCTGATGGAAAATATTACTGTTTGGTGCAAAAGGGTGAATATTATGTTACATTGGAACGAAAAAATCCTGATGGAACCTATACTCATGTATTTACCTCACAGCCATTCAAAGCTACAAAAGGTGTAATCAATCAGAATTTCAAAGTTCAATAAATCTAGCTATAAAGAAGTGCCCCTCTATTGAAGATATTCTCGATAGAGGGGCTTGCTTTTTTTATAACTTTCTGTATACTGGTTCTGTTCATGTTAAAGGGCACATGGTGCTCTTTTTTAAATCACATTATGTCAACAATCAATCAATTACGAAGAAAACCAAGAACAAAAGTCTCTAAGAAAACAAAGGCTGTTGCTATGACGTATTCTTTTAATACGCTTAAAAACAAACCTGTGTACCACAGCTCTCCTTTTAAACGAGGTGTGTGTACAAAAGTATCTACAACAACTCCTAAAAAACCTAACTCTGCTTTGCGAAAAATCGCTCGTGTGCGTCTTACAAACGGTATGGAAGTTACAGCATACATCCCAGGTATGGGTCACAACCTACAGGAACACTCGGTAGTAATGTTACGAGGAGGTCGTGTAAAAGACTTGATTGGGGTACGATATCACATCGTTCGTGGTGTGTTGGATGCTCAGGGTGTAGACAAGCGACGACAATCTCGTAGTAAATACGGACGTAAACGACCAAAAGAATCATAATTTAACCTATCATTATCTCTTATTTAGTTTTTCATATGCGAAGACCAGTAAAAAATCGAAATATTCCTCAGCCAGATTCAATCTATAATTCTCAGAAAATAGGTCGTCTTATTAACTATGTTATGTTGGACGGACGAAAAGAAACAGCTAGGGCTGTTGTCTATCAAGCTTTGGAACGAATCAAGAAAGAATCTGAAAATCCAAACCCATTAGAAGTTGTTGATTTGGCTTTTAAAAATGCAGGTCCTGCACTAGAAGTTCGATCACGACGTGTTGGGGGTGCAAACTATCAGGTTCCACGAGAAGTTCGACCAGAACGACGATTGGCTTTGGCTATGCGATGGATCATGGAAGCTGCTCGAAAGAAAAAAGGGCAACCAATGTATATCAAATTGTCTGATGAAATTATCTTGGCTAGCAAGAACGAAGGTGAAGCAGTGAAACGAAAAGAAAACACTTTGAAAATGGCAGAAGCAAACAAAGCTTTCGCACACTTTGCTTGGTAATCTCAACTAGTAAGAAGAAAAGAGAAAGAAGTAAAAATAAAAAAATCCCCACTCGGGGATTTTTTTATTTACACATCATGCTATACTATTCTCATATGTCTTATACCACACACTACAAGGTGTCTATAGTAGGTGCACTCATCTCTTCTATCGCATTTACTGCACTAGCAGTATTTGCTATTGCACCAGGGGAAACATTGGATCCTGTTGTTGATACTGCATGTAGTGGTCCAAATGATCCAGTATGTATTATTAATCCTTATGCATATCTAGATTCTGAAAGTGTTTTATATCTAGACAGTAGTGGTGCTATTACTACAGATCAATCGTTTACGAGAACAGGAGATAGTTTCCGTGTTTCTGCATCTTTGCCAGATAATCTAGAGACTGCATTTTTAATGCAAGAAGAGGTTGATTCCGCTATAGGTAATTACCCGGGAATAGGAATGGTATATGCTCAAGATGATTATAATGCATTTATAGGGATTGTGGATACTACAGGAAATCCTCAATTGTCTAGTCCTGGGGTTATCTCTCTTTCTTCTCAAAATACTAGTTCTGTTTCCAGTTTTGTATTGGGTCCAGAGGGAACTATTACGATCTCTACCGATAATTCATATGATTATGGTTCTCGCATGCATACAAATCTTGATCAACTATATTTTGATTTTTCTTATGAAAATACAGATGATCCAATGGATATTTTTGAAGACACAAGAAGAATTACCCTGGATGAAGATGGAATAACATTTTCATTTTTGAATGGCGCTAATTCTTATACATTTCCTGATACTGATGGAACCAATGGTCAAGTATTGCAAACAGATGGTACAGGTCAAATTTCTTGGGCTACAGTTTCCGGAGGGTCTTCACCTATCACAGTTATAAATACAAATAGTCTTGTATCTACAGAAATTGCTTCAGGTGGCACCGTTCCTTCTGTGTCGCATTCTAATTTTTTAGGACAATCAGCAGGTTATAATACGTCAGCATCATATGCAAACTTTTTAGGAAACGCAGCAGGATTTGCCGCAAATGGTGCTCATAATTCTAATTTTTTTGGTTCCAGTGCCGGATTTTCTGCAAGTAATGCGTTTGAATCAAATTTCTTTGGTAATACTGCAGGTGAAAGTGCGATTAATTCATATAGATCTCATTTTGTTGGAACGGATGCAGGGAGGTATCATTCAGGAAATTTAGAAGGTTCTTTTAATGCTGCGAATTCGATATTTATTGGTTATAAGGCAAATTATACAGGAGGTGGATATGGTCTCGATAATACCACCACTAATACCACTCCAGATGATGGAACGTCTTGTCTTGTATATGATTGTTACTCCATCCTTCTTGGAAATTACACTTCTACTGATGGATATTCGAACAGTATTGCAATCGGAGGATACGCAACCAATACTGCAGAAAACCAATTTATGATTGGTTCTACAGAACGTCCCATTAATGAAATTGTTGTTGTTCAGACAGGGGGCACAGAATGTATCATCGATACAAATGGGTTGGGGTGTACTTCTGATGAAAATCTTAAAACCAATATTACTTCACTCGCATCAACGCTCGAAATATTATCAAATATAGATGCTGTTGCTTATAATTGGAATCATGATCCAAATGGATCAAAGCAAATCGGTTTTATTGCTCAAAATCTTGAACAATATTTCCCAGAACTTGTTTCAACAAATAGTCGAGGGCAAAAGTCTGTATACTACGCACAAATGACCCCTATTCTTACCAAAGCTATCCAAGAATTAAATCTCAAAGTTTCTCTCCTGGAATCTCAAACAATTGCATCAGGTGGATTTTCATTGGCATCATTAACTACTTCGGCTAAAGATTTTCTTGCTGATGTAGGTAACGGTATTCAAAACATCTTTGCAAAGAAGATTACTACCGAAGAATTATGTGTAGGAAATACCTGTATTTCTGAAAGTGAATTGATTGAATTATTAGAATCTCGGGAAACACCTTTGGAAGAACAAGATTATATTATTATTCCAGAATTAAATCAGTCAGAAGATCAAGAAATATTACCCATTGAAGATAATGAAGATGAACAAGAAATAGTTTTAGAGCCGGAAGAAAATCTCACATCAGAAATCTCTCAAGAAATTATTGTTGAATAAAAAAATCCCCACTCGGGGATTTTTTTATTTACACATCATGCTATACTATTCTCATATGTCTTATACCACACACTACAAGGTGTCTATAGTAGGTGCACTCATCTCTTCTATCGCATTTACTGCACTAGCAGTATTTGCTATTGCACCAGGGGAAACATTGGATCCTGTTGTTGATACTTTGTGTGCTGGTCCGACAGATGTTGCTTGTCTTATTGATTCTACTTGGCAGATTGATAGTTTGAACGGATCAGTTTTTAATGATGCTGATTATGTAGGGATTGGGTTTGATCCTCTGAACTATCTGCCGCTAACGAACACGGATCCTAATATGCGATTATTTGTACAGGGCTCAATGATTGCAAATAGTAATTATGACACAAATGAGACTATCACTATGATCACAGGGGAATTAGTAAATGGCTTTACAATTATCCATAGAGATAGTGAAATATCCAATAATGCAAATACCTCATTTTCTCTCAGGCGAGATGGTATCGATCTAGGAGTTAAGGATACTATAAATGACCGGCAAGATATTAGCTTAAGTGTCACCAGTGAGCCCACAGGTGCTGGTGCTGGGATTTCATTGGTAAATGATTTAGATCTTGAATTATTAGGTGGTGGTATGTATGGCGTTATGGAAGCAAAAGAGGATGCCGATTCTGCAAAGCGTTATGGATTTTCTTTTTGGGCTGGTGGTTTAAAAAATAGTGCTGATCATTATGAATTCGATCCGCAATCAGGACTTGATACAAAAGGGCGCTTTGTTACCGATACGAACATTAATGATTTCTATGTTATCCAAAGCACTATTGTGGATTCAATAAATGCTGACCCGGATTCATTATTATATGATGGAAATGAAGATGATTATTCATATCATCTCTCCACAATAGAAGATGATGGATTTTTTTGGTTTTATAATACGGCACAAGCAGGACCAACTGCGGGAAGACCAGAAACCAGCATGAGATTGGATTCTGATTTTAATATTAATGATTCAACAGGGAATTCTATTTTTTCTGTTCTTGCTAATGGTAATGCCGTTCTTGCTGGCACCCTAAGTCAGATATCTGACCAACGATTAAAAACTAACATTCAAAATCTTACCTTTGGTCTGGATACTATCAATCAGCTTCGTCCCGTAGATTACACTATGATATCAAATAATACTTACCAAATTGGTTTTATTGCACAAGAAATGCAAGATGTTATTCCATCATTGGTTAACAACTCTCGAGAACTTCTTTCTATTAATTATATTGGTATGATTCCTGTTTTAACCAAAGCTATTCAAGAACTCGATCTCAAGGTTTCCATTTTGGAACAACAAACTATTTCCGAGGGAGGTTTTTCTTTGTCATCATTATCTGGGGTAGTTAAGGATGTGC
>CAZAZY010000011.1:0-24356 GCA_964489785.1 uncultured Candidatus Saccharibacteria bacterium | reverse complement strand
TAATATTGACTTTTTATTGTTTTTCCGTATACTGTATTTCATAAAGACAGAAATGATTGTGTTGCGGTAAGAACGATTCTTCTTTTTGTTTCGGTGCATAAACAAACCACGGGTCATGGTTTGTTTCTTATTCATAGCAAGCGTGTAGTCACGTAATTATAGCCACCCATATCGGGTTGGTTTTGTATTGTATGTCAAAGAAAAAAAGTGCAGTTGTGGAAAAGAAATTCTTTTCAAAATACCGAAAACCAATGGTTCCGGTACCAAACCTGGTAGAGAATCAAGTCGCATCACATGAATGGTTTTTGCGTGATGGTATTGCAGATGTATTCAAAGAATTTTCTCCTATCGAAGATTATTCTGGAAAAAAATTCAAACTAGAATTTACTGAACTTACTGTCGGCGAAGCAAAACATGATGAATATTATGCAAAGGCAAATAAATTGTCTTTCGAAGCTCCGTTAAAGGCGCGTGTTCGTCTTACAAACAAAGCTCTTGGAACTTCAAAAGAACAAGAAATGTTTTTAACTGATGTTCCGTTGATGACCCCTCATGGTACATTCGTTACCAATGGTATTGAACGTGTTGTTGTTGCACAGTTGGCACGAAGTTACGGTGTATTTTTTACATCAGAAGAAACAAAAAAAGGAATCCGTTTCGGAGCAAAAATCATTCCTGCACGAGGTGCATGGATTGAAATTGAATCTGATATGGATAATTTGATCTATGTTCGTATCGATAAAAAACGAAAATTCCATATTACTTCTTTGTTGCGAGTTTTTGGTTTGACCACAAATGACAAAATGCTTGCACAATTTACCAACCCTGATACTCAGGCGGTAATTAAAGCTTGTTTAGAAAAAGATTCTGCAAAAACTGCAGATGATGCATATCTTGAAATGCACAAAAAATTACGTGATGGTGAATTGGCGACTGTTGAAAACGCTCGTGAATTTATCGAATCGGTATTTAGTCCAGAACGATACGACCTTTCTCGTGTTGGACGTTTTCGTTTTCAAAAATATTTTGAACTAAGTCTAGATGAAAAAGAATTGGAAAACAAAACTTTGTCATTGGATGATTTGGTGATGATTATCGACCGTATGGTTGCTTTGAATAATACTCCTGGTGCAAAAGAAGATGATATTGATCATCTTGGTTCAAGACGTGTACGATATGTAGGAGAATTGTTCCAACAAAAAGTACGTGTTGGTATGGCTCAGATGAAACGAAATATCCAAGACCGTATGTCTACGATCGATGGAGAAACCGTATTACCTGTGAACATTGTAAACCCACGACCATTACAAGCTCGTATCAAAGAATTTTTTGCGACAAACCAGTTGTCACAATTCATGCATCAGGAAAACCCGTTGGATGAAATTGAACACTTGCGTATTTTATCTGCGCTTGGTCCCGGCGGTCTTACGCGTGAACGTGCAGGTTTCGAAGTTCGTGACGTACACCCTTCGCACTATGGTAGATTGTGTCCTATTCACACACCCGAAGGTCCAAACATCGGTTTGATCATGCACATGTCTGTATATGCTCGTACAAACGAATATGGAATGTTAGAAACTCCTTACGCAAAAGTAGTAAAAGGAAAAGTTACTGATGAAATCGTGTATTTGAATGCACTTGAAGAAGAAAAATATACTGTTGCCCATGCCGGAGTTGCGTATGACGCTTCTGGTAAAATCGTAGCAGAAAAAGTTGCGGTACGTATCAAAGGAGCTCCACACATGGTTACTCCAGGAGAAGTTGATTTTATCGACATCGCAACAAACCAAGCTTTGTCTGTCGCAACCAGTTGTATCCCATTCTTGGAACACAACGACGCGAACCGAGCTTTGATGGGTTCAAACATGCAAAAACAAGCAACACCTTGTCTGATTCCTCAGGCTCCTATTGTTGCAACAGGTATGGAAGAACAAGCTGCCCGAGATACTGGACGTGTAATTATTGCAAAAGAAGATGGTGAAGTTACTACAGTTGATGGTGCACGCATTGTTATCAAAGGTACAAAATCAGGAAAAGATACAACATATGCATTGATTAACTTTGCACGTACAAACAACAGTTCATTGTTCCACCAACGACCTATTGTGTCTTTGGGAGATATGGTGAAAAAGGGCGACGCAATTGCAGATTCATCATCAACTGACAAAGGTCAATTGGCTTTGGGTCAAAACGTTCGTGTTGCATTTATGTGTTGGAATGGACAAAACTATGAAGATGCGATTATCCTTTCACAACGATTGGTGAAAAATAGTATCTTCTCATCTGTGCGTGTTGCAGAATACGAATGTGTAGTACGTGATACAAAATTGGGAGAAGAAGTAACTACACACGATATTCCAAACGTAGGGGAATCAAAACTAAAAAATCTTGACGAAGATGGTATTGTTCGTGTAGGTGCAGAAGTTCGAGAAAATGATATTCTTGTTGGAAAAATTACACCAAAAGGGGAAACTGAACTTACACCAGAAGAACGATTGCTACGATCAATCTTTGGAGAAAAAGCACGAGATGTAAAAGATACTTCATTGCGATTAGAACATGGAAAACGAGGACGTGTAATCGGAGTAAAAGTATTTTCTCGAGAACGAGGAGACCAATTGGAATCTGGAATTTTGAAAAAAATCTACATCGAAGTTGCACAAGTGCGAAATATTTCTGTCGGAGATAAATTGGCGGGACGACACGGAAACAAAGGTGTTATTTCAACTATTCTTCCAGAAGAAGATATGCCATATACTGCAGATGGAGAACCAGTTGATGTTATTTTGACACCATTGGGGGTTCCTTCTCGTATGAACCTTGGGCAGATTTTGGAATTACATCTTGGGTTGGCTGCGAATACTTTGAATTATCAAGCGATTGTTCCTCCATTCGGTGGAGCGAGCGCCGCAGAAATTCAAGAAGAATTGAAAAAAGCTGGATTCAATGAATCAGGAAAAATGAAATTGTATGATGGTCGTACCGGAGAAGCTTTTGAACAAGATATCGCGGTTGGATACATGTATGTATTGAAACTTCACCACATGGTGGAAGATAAAATCCACATGCGTTCAGTTGGGCCTTACTCTCTTATTACCCAACAACCATTGGGAGGAAAATCTCAAGGTGGAGGACAGCGTTTCGGAGAGATGGAAGTCTGGGCTTTGGAAGGTTACGGTGCGGCATATACATTGCGTGAAATGTTAACGATTAAATCGGACGATATTCAAGGACGATCTCAAGCTTTTGATAGTATTATCAAGGGGCAACCAGTTCAACATCCACATGTTCCAGCATCCTTTAATGTCTTGTTGGCATACCTACGAGGTTTGTCTTTGGATGTTTCATTAACAAATGTCGAGGTCTTGAATAACGATTAATTTTAATTTTACACTTGCTTATGTCTATACATACTACACAAGAATTCAATGCAATTTCTTTGAAACTTGCTTCTCCAGAACGTATTCGAGAATGGTCTCGTGGTGAAGTTACAAAACCAGAAACAATCAACTATCGAACAGGGCGATCAGAACGCGGGGGTCTTTTTGACGAACGTATTTTTGGGCCAGAAAAAGATTATGAATGTTACTGTGGAAAATACAAGCGTATTCGTTACGCAGGTATTATCTGTGAAAAATGTGGAGTTGAAGTTACAAAATCAGTAGTACGACGAGAACGAATGGGGCATATTGATCTTGCCAGTCCTGTTGCGCATATTTGGTTTTTGCGAGGTATCCCATCTCGTATGAGTTTGTTGTTGGGCGTTCCAGTAATGCAATTAGAAAAAGTTGTATATTTTGCTGGATACATTGTTACCAATATGTACGAAGTAGAACGTGATCGTATTTTGAAAGAATTGGACAATGAATTCAAATCAAAAATGAAAGCATTGTTGAATGAAGACGACAAAGAAAAAATGCGTGAATTGATGACTACTACGAAAAAAGAAATCGCTTCGATTACCGAAGGAGTTGTTTTGACCGAAGCTGAATATCATAAAATGTCTATTAAATATGGATCATTGTTTGATGCAGGAATCGGTGCCGAAGCAGTATATGAAATGTTCAAAAAACTTGATCTTGTTGCTTTGGAAAAACAATTGACTGTTGATTTGGAAAAAACAAAAACTGCTGAAAAATTGAAAATCGAAAAACGACTTTCATTGGTACGATCTTTGATAAAATCACATGCTCGCCCAGAATGGATGTTTTTGACAGCAATTCCAATTATTCCTCCTGCATTGCGTCCTATGGTTGCATTGGATGGTGGACGACACGCAACATCTGACTTGAACGATTTGTACCGACGTGTTATCAACCGAAATAATCGTTTGGCTAAACTAAAAGAAATCGGTGCACCTGATGTAATTTTGCGAAACGAAAAACGTATTTTGCAAGAAGCGGTTGATGCATTGATCGACAATTCAATTCGTCGTGCTGGTGGATCTCAGGCAATGAGTCAATCACAACGTCGAACATTGAAATCTCTTTCTGATAACCTAAAAGGAAAACAAGGATTGTTCCGACAAAACCTTCTTGGAAAACGTGTGGATTATTCTGGACGTTCTGTAATCGTTGTTGGACCTCAGTTGAAATTAAATCAATGTGGTTTACCAAAACACATGGCTTTGGAATTGTTCCGACCATTTATTATTGGTAAAATTCTTGATCAAGAATTGGCTTTTAACATTCGTGGTGCTGGACGTTTGATCGAAGAAGGCGCACCAGAAGTGTGGTCAATTTTGGAAGAAGTTATTAAAGACAAATATGTTCTTTTGAACCGTGCTCCTACATTGCACCGTTTGTCTATTCAGGCTTTTAATCCTGTATTGATCGAAGGAAATGCTATTCAGGTACACCCATTGGTATGTACTGCGTTTAACGCCGACTTTGACGGTGACCAGATGGCTGTGCATGTGCCATTGTCTATCGAAGCGCAACAAGAAGCAAAAGCTTTGATTGCATCTAATAAAAACTTGGTAAAACCACAAGACGGTGTTCCTATTACTACTCCATCACAAGACATCGTTTTAGGATGTTACTGGATGACAAAAATGGTACCAAGTGCATTAGGTGAAGGAAAAATATTTGAATCTCCAAATGCGGCTATCTTGGCGTATGATTACGGAGTAGTAGATTTGCGTGCAAAAATTATGGTACGAGGTACAGAAAAAGAAAAATATGCACCATTTGAAGGTAATCTTTTTGAAACAACAGTGGGACGATTATTGTTCAATACTGTATTTCCTGATGATTATCATTACATGAACCAAGAAATCAAAAAGAAAGATCTGAGTAAATTGATTGATCTTTTGATTCAACGATATGGTATTGATGGAACTCCTGCGCTTCTTGATAAAATTAAACAATTCGGATTCAAATATGTAACTCGAGCCGGAGTAACATGGGGTCTTGATGATGCCAAAGTTCCAGAAGGAAAACCTGCAATTATTGAAAAAGCTCGATCTGCTGAAGCTGCTATTCGTTCTCAATACGATGATGGTTTGTTATCAGATGATGAACGTTACCGTAAAATTATTGAAATCTGGGAAGCTGCGAAAAAAGAAATCGAAGTTTTGGTAGGAGCTCATCTTATCGACCGTGAATCTGCATACGACATGGTAACATCAGGGGCCCGAGGTTCTATCAATTCCATGGCACAGATGTCAGGTATGAAAGGTTTGATTATTAACACTTCAGGACGTATTATCGAGTTCCCTGTAGTACCATCATTCAAAGAAGGTCTTTCTCCGATTGAATACTTTACGACTACTCACGGATCTCGAAAAGGTTTGACTGACACCGCGTTGAACACTGCGAAAGCTGGGTACCTTACTCGACGTTTGGTTGATGTTGCGCAAGAAATTGTTATTACAGAAAAAGATTGCGGTACTACTGAAAATGTAACCGTATCTCGATTGGTAATATCAGGTGTTGAAATTCCTTTCGGAAAAAATCTTTGGGGTCGTATTTTAGCTGAGCCAATCATGGATGCAAAAGGTACTGTATTGTTTGCAAAAGGACATTTATTGTCTAATGCTGACGTTGCTGTTATCGAATCACATGATATTCAAAGCGCAGTAGTTCGTTCTCCTTTGAAATGTAAAACATTGTATGGTATTTGTGCTACGTGTTACGGATTGGATATGGGACGTCAAGCTCCTGTAAAGGTTGGAGAAGCTGTCGGAGTAGTTGCTGCCCAAGCGATTGGAGAACCTGGTACTCAGCTTACGTTGCGTACTTTCCACGCCGGTGGGGTATCTGGATTGGACATTACAACTGGGCTTCCTCGTGTCGAAGAAGTATTAGAACGACGTATTCCAAAAACACCTGCAGTAGTTGCAACCGTTGACGGTATCGTTTCTGACGTAATCAAAAAAGACAAAGAGGTTGTTATCACTGTTCTTGAAGAAGCTGGCGGGGCAAAAGAAGGAAAGAAAACACATGAATATGTTGTTGATTATCGACGTATTCCATTAGTTGATGTCGGAGATTCTGTATCTCGCGGTGATTTACTTACCGATGGTTCTGCTAATGTTTTGGATATCTTCAAATATGGAGGAGAATCAAAAGCTCAAGAATATGTTATCCGAGAAATTTTGCGTGTATACGAATTGCACAGTGCATCTATTTCACGTAAACACGTTGAAATTATCGTTCGACAAATGTTCTCTCGAGTTCGTGTATTAACTCCAGGAGATACCAGTCTAACATCAGGTGAAATTATTGAACGTATTCAATTCGAAGAAGAAAACATGCCGGTGAAAAAATCAGGTGGCATACTTGCAACTGCAGAAACTGTTATTTTAGGTATTACCGAAGTGTCTCTTTCTACAAAAAGCTGGTTAGCATCATCTTCATTCCAACACACTACTCGTACGTTGGTTACCAATGCAGTAAAAGGTGGCACAGACATTCTTCGGGGACTAAAAGAAAATGTTATTTTGGGTAATCTTATTCCAGCAGGTACAGGTTTGGTGAATGACTTTATTCCAGGATTTACAGTATCTGAATTTCCTGATGAATCGGCAACAGAAGAAGCAAAAAAATAGCTGAAAAGTATCGGTGCTTTTGATCGTGTTCTCTTTACTTTAAACATCTCTTTTATGTCTTCACCCGTTGATACAATTAAAGAAAGAATTTCTCTTGTCGAGGTTGTTGGTTCGTATGTAAAATTAGATCCCGTTGGTGGAAACATGAAAGGGCGATGTCCGTTTCATTCTGAAAAATCTGCATCGTTCTTTGTTTCACCAGCGCGTAATACGTACCACTGTTTTGGATGTAATCGTGGTGGAGATATATTTCAGTTTATCCAAGATATCGAAGGTGTAACATTCAAAGAAGCTTTGGTGCAATTGTCAGAGCGCGCTGGGATTGCTTTGGAAAAATATACCCCTGGAACTGATAAAAAAACAGTAATCGAAAATGATCGCCTTCGTGCATTGTTGGAACACGCAACCATATTCTTTCAACAACAGTTTAAAGAATATCCTGATGCGTACCATTACATAAAAGAAAGGGGATTAATAAAAGACAGCATTCAAAAATTCAGAATTGGTTTTGCTCCGCCGCCATGGCAAAGTGTATCCCAGGTTCTGGAAAAAGCTGGATATACTTATGAAGAAATGAATCAGGTGGGGCTTGTTATTCAAGGTAATCGTGGTTGGTATGATCGATTTCGTTCTAGAATTATGTTTCCTATTATGGATACCCAAGGTAGGGTGGTTGGTTTTTCAGGAAGATTCATCGAAGTTCCCGGCAGTGATACAAAACAAGCAGATTCAAAATATGTGAATTCTCCAGAAAATATCTTGTATCATAAATCAAAAATATTGTATGGATATCACGAAGCAAAACACGCTATGCGTATTGATGAACATTGTGTTGTGGTAGAAGGGCAAATGGATTTGGTTATGTCACATCAATCAGGTGTGCGTTCGGCGGTTGCATTGTCGGGTACTGCTTTGACTCGGGATCAAATTGCTTTGATTCGTCGATTTACCGATACTATTGTTGTCGCATTGGATTCAGATTCTGCAGGGCAAAAAGCTTCGAATCGCAGTATCTTGTTGGCACTAGAAGAAGGATGTGATGTAAAAGTTGTAGTATTGGAACCCGGCAATGATCCTGCGGATATTGTAAAAAAAGACCCACAAGCATGGCGTACTGTTGTAGATACTGCACCTCGGTTTATTGATGTAGTTATTAATAGTCTGGAGTCTATTTTGGATGAAAAGAAACGCTTTACAGAAGCTCGTAATTTGGTATATCCATTGATTCGATTTCTTACTGGAGCGCTCGAAAAAGATAGGGCTTTTCGACATTTGGCGCGGGTGTTGGGTGTTTCTGATACTGCGGTTCGTGAAGATATTCAATCATGGGAAAAAACATATGTACCTTCGGCTGGAAAAACTGAACCGGTATCGGCGTCTCCACAAATTCCATCTAGACGTACATCTTTGCAAAAACGTTTTTTGGGTGTAGTCTTGTGGTTAGAACGTTTTCGTCCAGACACAGCCGAAGAATATAAAAATGCCTATGATACATTGGTTTCAGAAAAAGGTGCATTTGTTGCATTGCAACAAGAGCTGGCCGGTGTCTTGTCTGACTCTTTTATGTTTGCGGAGATGACGTATACAGAAGAAAAAATTTCGTTAGCTTTGGATGATATACAGGCATTTTTATTAGCATTAGAGCTGGATATTATCGAAGTTGAATTTACAAAAACACTTACCCAGATGCGTGATGCAGAAAAACATGGACCCATACCCGAATCGCTGGTCACGCAATGTCACTTATTAGCCGAACGTATCAATACATTAAAAGCAACAACAGTAAAAGAATCATAATCATATGGCAACAACAAAGAAAAAGACAACAAAAAAAGTAGTGAAAAAGGTTATAAAAAAACCGATAAAGAAAGCTGTAAAAAAGGTAATCAAAAAGCCTATTAAAAAAATAACCAAAAAAGTTGCAGCAAAAAAAACTACGGCAACTAAAAAGATAGTTAAAAAAGTTGTTAAGCCAGTAGCTAAAAAATCCGTAAAGAAGGTTATCAAAAAAAATACTCTAGTGAGAAAAAACAGTCCTGCAATAGAAAAAGCTTTAGAAGAACGAAATACACGGATTCATGTATTAACGGAAAAAGCAAAGAAGCGCGGGTTTGTTACCTATGATGAAATTTTGAAAGCTTTTCCTGATGTTGAAACAGATGTTCTTTTTCTTGATGATTTGTATGAACGTTTTTCTGTTGCAGGTATTGATGTGTTAGAAGGTGGTAATCTTTTGAGTTTGGATGAAGAATCTTCTGATTTTAATAAATACAACAAAGAAGAAGGTTCTGGGCAAGATTCAATCCAGATCTATCTTCGTGAAATAGGGCAGTATCCATTGATTAAAGCATCTCAAGAAAAAGATTTGGCAAAACGTATCGAAGCAGGGGATGACGAGGCTAAAAATCTTTTGGCAAAAGCGAATCTTCGTCTAGTTGTTTCTATTGCAAAAAAATATGTTGGACGTAGTTCAGATTTGTCATTGTTGGATTTGATTCAAGAGGGGAATCTTGGTTTATTCAAGGCTGTTGAGAAATTTGATTGGAACAAGGGATTTAAATTCTCGACGTATGCAACATGGTGGATTCGACAATCTATTACTCGTGCATTGGCTGATCAATCACGAACGATTCGTATTCCTGTGCACATGGTAGAAACCATTTCAAAATATAAACAAGTTTCTCGTCGATTGTCACAAGATCTTGGGCGTGATCCATTGCCAGAAGAAATTGCAACAGAAATGGGAATCGAAGTCGACAAAATTCACATGATTGAAAAAATCAATCAAGATACACTATCGTTAGAAGAACCTGTTGGACGAGATGATGATGAAAAATCAACCATGGGTGAATTTATTGCAGATGATAAAATCCCACGACCAGATCAGGATGCATCAAAAAGAATTTTGACCGATCAAATCCATGAAATATTAAATGACCTTTCTATCAAAGAACGAAAGATTATTGAAATGCGTTACGGTTTGTTGGATGGGGTAAATCACACATTAGAAGAAGTAGGACGTGAATTTGGGGTTACTCGTGAACGTATTCGTCAGATTGAAGCAAAAGTGCATGATAAAATCCGTGGTAATGAAAAGATTAGAAAACTTCGAGATTATTAGTATCTTTTATTGTAAAATGGTCAGTTTTTTGGTATACTAATAGTAATTTAATTATGAATGCAGATTGGGTCCAAGTGTTTTTATATGTCATTGTCTTTGTGTCTTTGTATACACAGATATTTTTCTTGTATTCATTTTTTGTTTCTCGTAAACGTTTTAAACAAGATTCTCTTGTTGCTGTGCGTCCAGAAGAATTACCAACAATTACTTTGGTGGTACCTTGTTGGAATGAAGAAAAAACCGTAGATGCAACATTTGTATCGTTGGATGCTGTAGAATATCCTCAGGACAAACTATTTGTAATTGCAGTTGATGATGGTAGTACCGATGCAACATGGAAGGAACTACAAAAATACGCAGACAGAAAAAATACAATTTTGTTACAAAAAGAAAATGGTGGAAAACACACAGCATTAAATCTTACTTTAGATTATGTAACAACCGATTTGGTTTGTTCATTGGATGCAGATACAAGATTGGACTCAAAATCAATTACTGCAATTGCTGCAATGTTCGTAAAAAACAAAAATGTTTCAGCGGTTGGTGGATCAGTGTTGATTCATAACCCTGCAACGTTTGCGCAAAAAGCTCAAAGTATTGAATACCAAATGTTTGCATTTACAAAAAAGGTTTTAGGTATGTTGGGTGGTGTGTTGGTGGTACCAGGTGCGTTTTCTGTTTTTAAGATAGATGCATTGCGTGCCGTGGGTGGTTATCAAAAGGCACATAATCTAGAAGATCTTGAGCTAACCTATCGATTGCAAATCGCTGGGTACGAAGTAGATCATTGCCATAATGCGTTGGTGTATACTACTGGTCCGGCATCGGTTTCAGCACTGTTTCGACAACGATTACGTTGGGGATATGGATTCTTGCAGAATACTCGTGATTACAAAAAAATTATTTTCAATCCAAAAATGGGTGCGTTTGGTATGTTTACCGTACCCACCAGTGTATTTGCCTATTTTGTTATTCTCAGTGTTTTCTTTGTTAGCTGGTATAAAATTTTTGATGGCTTGATTCATTACCTCAGCACATTACAATTGGTTGGATTTAATCCATCATGGCAAGCATTTGTTTCATTTGATTGGTTTTTTATAAATACTCAGGCCTTGTCATTTTTATCAATTGTTATTTTTGGTTCAGTGTTGATGACGGTATTTTTGGGACGATATGTTTCAGGAATCCGAAACGGTTCATTTGTTAATTTTATTCCATTTTTTATTCTCTATGGATTAGTGGTACCATTTTGGGTACTACGATCTGTGTATAATACTCTTCGTGCCAGTACACCAACTTGGCGTTAATATTTATGAAAAACTATTCTTTTTATCATTATGCAATTGTGTTCTTTGTAACTTTAGCATTATTTGTATTGGCGTTCTTTTTATCAAACAAGGCAAGTAATGCACGTATTTCACAAATTCAAGAAATTCAAAATAAAATATCTCTAGATATTTTATCTATCGAAACCCGGTATGCTTTATTGGGGAATTCTTCTTGCGATCATGTTGTTTCAAATGAAAATTTTGAACGTGAATTAAATGAAGAATTAAATAATTTGGCTCGGCGTGTAAAATTTATGGAAAGTGATTTGGGTTCTCAAAATCCAAACCTATTAGCTATTAAACAACAGTATAATCTTTTACAAATAAAGGATTATTTGTTACGACAAGAATTAAACGAGCGATGTGGGGAAGAGATCGTTTCATTGCTATATTTTCATGAGCAAGATTGTCGCGATTGTCGACGTCAAACAGTGGTGTTAGATGAAATTGGTGCACGGTATCCAGAAATTCGTATTTATTGGTTGGATCGTGATTTAGCTACACCCGCAATGCAAACATTGATTTCTGTATTTGATATTCCGTCATCTCCTTCTATTATGGTTGATGATAAAGTTCATACCGGGTTGTTTTCATTGGCGGACGTAGAAGAAATGATTCCTGCGGTATTAGTTGAAAAATACTACGCTTCGCAAGAGGTAGAAGAAGGTAATGATATAAAAAAAATACTCAAAGAAGAAACTACAGATGAAAAGGCTCTAGAAGATAAAGAAATCTAAATAGCTACAATTATAAAAACCATACTCGACAGTATGGTTTTTATGTTATACTGTAATTAAATTTAAGAGTTTATATAAATTATGAGAATAAAATAAAAATATGAAACAAAAGATAAAAAATTCAGGTTTTGCATTGCCAGTTGCTGTATTGATAATCTTTGGCCTATTGGTTGTTGGTGGTGGAATTTATTATGCAACTCAGTCATCAGATAAAAACATAGATGTTGTTGTGAACCCAATGGTTGATTCTGAAAATATGAACGAAGAGGAATTAAATAAAGAAAGTGTAATAATAACATCTAATACTAATCATAATACTTCAGATAATCCTTCAGTTCAGGGAGATGATATAAATGGGCAGCATATAGGATATGTTACATCAATTACTGGTTCTGGAAATAATTATTCCTTAGTGATTGATTATATTGAATGGGTTACAAATTGTACACCAAATGCACAAACCGGAAGCTGTATGAATGGTTTTGAAATAGTGAATGATAATACAATGTTGAGAACATTTCCAATTTCTTCTAATGCTACTATTCAAACCTTCAATACAAACTGGGAGCCGGTAAGTGTTAGCTTGCAAGAATTTATAAATGGGTATCAATCAATGGGGCCATATACTTCCCAGACAGGATTGGAAACAAGTTTTTATCCTCTAAACTGGATTACTGTACAAAATGGTATTGTTATGGAAATTACTCCTCAATACACTCCGTAAGAAAGTTGTTCCAAAATAAAAAGCCCAAATGGGCTTTTTATTTTTCTTTCACAAAATATCCTGTATACTAGATGCACATGACACAAGAACAGGCATTGGATATTCTAAAAATGGGACATAATGTATTTCTGACTGGGGCTCCTGGGACAGGGAAGACGTATGTTATTAATCAGTATATTGCGTATCTGCGCGATCATGATATGCCCGTTGCCGTAACAGCATCTACAGGGATCGCTTCGACACATATTGGTGGTATGACTATACACGCATGGTCAGGTATTGGTGTTCGAGAAAATTTGTCCGAATGGGATGTTGAAATGATGTTGGAAAAGAAATACATTTGGGATCGATTTCATGAGACAAAAGTTCTGATCATTGATGAAATTTCTATGTTGTCTGGTGCATTATTAAATAGTTTGGATCTATTGGCACGGGCAATGAAAAATTCTGAAAAACCATTTGGGGGAATGCAGGTTATTTTTGTGGGTGACTTTTTCCAATTGCCACCTATTGGGGGCACGGGAACTACGTATGCTTTTTTGTCCGATGCATGGAAAAACGCAGATATTCATCTTTGTTATTTACAAAAATCATATCGTCAGGATGATGGACCATTATTGTCATTGTTGTCTCAGATACGATCATGTTCAATTTCTGAAGATACTCATGATATTTTATCTTCATGTGCGGTAGAAGAAATTGTGTACGATGGAGAAAGACCATTATTGTTTACGCATAATGTTGATGTGGATAAAATTAATCAAGAGAAATTAGGTAATCTTGAAACTCCTGTGCGAACTTTTTCCATGACATCAAAAGGCTCTGCTAAACACATTGAAACTTTGAAAAAAACATTATTGACCCACGAGATTCTTTCATTAAAAGAAGGGGCATTGGTGATGTTTGTAAAAAATAGTAACGAAGGTAAATATGTAAATGGTACATTGGGTAGTATCGTAACGATTGATAATGATGATGTTATTGTAGAAACCAGATCAGGCGAACGCATTTATGTACACCCAGAAACATGGTCTGTAACCACTGATGATGGTAAGGTTTTGGCCGAAGTAACCCAATTACCCCTACGTCTAGCATGGGCTATTACCGTACACAAGAGCCAAGGTATGACATTAGATGCGGTATGTATGGATTTGTCCCAATGTTTTGTCCCAGGGCAAGGATACGTGGCATTATCACGGGTACGATCCATCCAGGGGCTACAATTATTGGGTTATAACGAACATGCCCTTCGAGTTGATCCTGTGGTATATCAGTATGATAGTCGATTTCAGTTAGAATCAGAAAAATTGGTAAAAAGGTTGTTGATTACCGATGCAGAAAAAATACAAAATCTTCATCATGACTTTATTAAAAAATCTGGTGGTAGTTTACAAATAGTAAAAAAAGAAAAGAAACAGAAATTGGCTAAACAAAAAGTTTCAACGTATCAAGCTACAAAAGAATTCATACTGCAAAAACAGACATTAGAATCTATTGCAAAAGAAAGGTCTCTGACAGCACAAACAGTCATGAGTCATATTGAAAAACTGGTCAAAGATGGTGATCTTGTCCTAAAAGACATTCAGTATCTTCAACCCAAAAAAGCATCATTCAAAAAAGATATTACGATTATTGAAAAAGCTATACAAAAATCAGATGATCATAAATTGGGAACCTTGAAATCTGTGTTGGGTGATGCGTATAGTTATGATGATCTTCGATTTTTATTATTATTTTGCAAAAAGAAATAGGCTGTAAATATTCTGAAAATGTGGTATAATAGATGTACTTAATATGGAACAGGGAACTCTCTTTTGGAAAAAAAATCTTAACCAGATATTTAGCATGTTGGTCTTTTTTGGTGTTGCGATGATTTTGATGTATCTTGTTTTTCAGGGAATTCGCATCCAAAATCCTTTTTTTGAAAATACTTGGATTTTTCGTATGTTTGATATTGGTCACGAAGTGAATATTCCTACATTCTTTTCGGTGATATTGTTTTTTGTTTTATCTGCATGTGCGTTAATTTGTGGAATGTATGATAAATTTTTACAAAAATTAAAAAAAGATTGGACACCTTGGATATTTATTTCTGTGCTGTTGTTGTTTTTTAGTTTCGACGAATTGGCTCAGGTTCATGAACAGCTGACATACCACACACAATCTATTTTGGGTGGTGTTTCAGGTCTTTTTTATTTTGCATGGGTAATACCGTATGGAATAATATTATTATTGGTATCATTTTATTTGATTCCATTTTTATTGAAATTATCTATGACTACCAAATACACCATCATAGCAGGTGCGCTGGTATTTGTATTGGGTGCCATAGGTATGGAGATGATAGGTGCGCGATTTTATGAAATAGGCGGTGTATATCATCCTGGTTTTATTATTGGATCTTCATTGGAAGAGTTTATGGAAATAATAGGTCTACTGATTGCGGTGTGGGGGTTGTTCCAAGAGGTCCATACCCGATTAGATCAGAAGATATACAGATAATAAAAAACACCCCGCAATTGCGGGATGTTTTTTATGGAGCCGGCAGAGGGACTTGAACCCACGACCCACGGTTTACAAAACCGTTGCTCTACCAACTGAGCTATGCCGGCACATTTTTATTATCTCTCTTTTTGAACCCGAACCTGCTTTTTATATTCTTTTACTGTTCGAAGGAACTGTGATTCTTCATTCTGTAGTTTTGAACTATCTGCAGTAGAAAGTATCTTGTATATTCTGGCTCGAAGATATCTTCGAAGATTTTCCAATGAAAATCTGTATACCAGTATAGCTTGTTTTAATAAAAAAATAAAGAGGTTAAAAAGGGAATTTTTGAACATATTAATTCCGTTTTCTAATAGGGAAACCAGGTCGATACCATACCATGCTTTTTCTGGGATCGGTTCTGGGTACAGTGCAGTGGCACGGTTTTTTATATGTACCCAGAAAAAGATGATAAGTCCAATGGTTGAAGATACAAGAGTGATAATAAAAAGAGAATACATAATGGTTTATTTATTCCAATAGTGAATAACACGCAAAACGTCCTATTTCTATTTTTTCTCCGAATTTTTGCACTGCTTCGTTGATCAAATCTTTGATCGTCATATCAGGATTTTTAACAAATGGCTGGTCAATCAATGTTCTTGATTTGAAATAATCTTGAATTTTCCCTTCTAGAATTTTTGATTTAATTTCTTCTGGTTTATCTAATCCTGCAACTTCTTCTTTGCAAAGATTTTCCACTTGTATTTTATTTTCTTCTGAAATATCATTTGCAGTTAAAAATTCTGGTCGCATTGCAGTTACGTGCATTGCAATATCGTATGCCAGAGCTTGGAATTCTTCGTTGTTTGCAACAAAGTCAGTTTCACACAATAATTCGATCATACATCCTATTTTCTTATTTCCATGAATATATGATTGTACTACACCACCACCTAATTCTCGGTCAGATTTCTTTTCAACGATTTCTGCACTTTTTTTCTTTAGGATAAGAAGAGCTTTTTCCATATCTCCATCAGCTTCTTCTAGGGCTTTTTTACATTGAATAACAGATACTCCTGTTTTTTCTCGCAATGATTTAATGTCTTCTGTAGTGATTGCCATACTATTGATTAAAATTAAAATTAAAAATTATGCAGTTGTTGCAGTATGAGATACAGATGCTTCACGTCCTCCTTCGTATGCACGTACTAATCGTTGTACAAAGTATTTGATACTAGTCGGAGCTGTATCATTTGCAGTAATGGTATATTCTGCATCTTTCATATTACAGTCAGTGTTAGCCAATGCAATTACAGGAATGCCTTTTGAAGCTGCTTCTAATACAGCGATATCTTCATGACGAGGGTCAATAACAATAATTGCATCAGGCATACCCATCAATGAAACCAATCCACCAAAACGTTTTGTAAGACGTTCGATTTCTCGTTCGATCATCAATAATTCTTTTTTTGTTTTAAAAACTAGTTCGTTCTTTTCTTTTTTCGCAAGAAGGTCTCGCAAAAGACTAATACGTTTGTTGATTTCTCCGAAATTAGTCAATGTACCTCCAATCCATCGTTCATTGATGTATGGCATATCCAATTTTTCAGCAGCATCTTTGATCAGTGTTCGTCCTTCTGCTTTTGTGCTTACCAAAAGAATATTTTTCTTTCCTGCACCTAATCCTGCTAGAAAAGCTTCTGCTTTTTCCAATTGCACTGCAGTTTTGGTCAAATCAATAAGATCTGTCCGTTGTTTTGTAGTAAAAATAAAAGGTTGTGCTGTTGGGTGACGTCGTGTTTTTCCATACCCAATATGAGCACCAATAGAGAACATTTCTTTAATAGAGTCTTGTGACATAAAATACAAATCTAAATACAATTTTTGAATAATGGCTTGTTGTGGCTTCTTGCCTACATGAGATACACGGTATATAAAATACCTGTGCACCAATGCACAAGCTGTACTGCATAATAACAAAAAACTGCCAAAAAGGCAATAGTAAGCCGGGGTTGAAGGGAGATTAATTTAGGAATAAAAAACAGCCCCTCCGATAAGAATCGAAGGGGCTTTAATGCGAACATGCTTGTTTATTTTGTCACCAGAAGAAGTATGGATCCCATACTTCCGCTCAATTTGTAATCAAGATCAATGGGCTTAGAGGCAATGATCCAAGTGTTAAAAAGAGAAACATAGTCAACCAATTGAATCTGGTTGTTTTTAGTGCAAAGGAAAAAACTCTGCGTTGTTTTCTCAAACATAACCTCCATAGTTTGAGTTCCACGCTCTAACATTAGGATTTGTTGGATAGCTCCGCCAAGAAGCTCTTCTTCTGATGGAAGTACTTTGATTGATTCCTGAATTAACTCATCGCCAGAAAGATTATGACACCCTGGTAATTTTTGAAGCAAGGAGGGTATAGATTTCTCTGTTGTAACCCTTGCCAGGTCTATAATTATTTCTAACACCGGTAGAGTTTTTCCAGATGCTGGGATGGTTTCTAATGTAATCCCTTGAAATCGAAAATTGTAGCCGATACGTTCAGATGCCAGATCGCTGATGAGGATACTCTGAGGCAATGGTAAGAGTGAGTGAATTGTTCCCATTTTGGTATAAGGTTGTGTGAATGAACCATTAGATATTCTGCGAACACAGACATCTTGATTCTTTTTTTATTTAATCATGTATTTATAGTAAAGTCAAATGGTTGTTGTGCTGTGCATTATTGTGATATTAAGATACTTTTGACCAAAAGGGATTTTTCAAGTAGTATGGGGGTTATGAGACAAGCTCAATTATTTACTAAAACACGAAAAGAAGCACCAGCGGATGAGATGGCAAAAAATGCCCAATTATTAATCCGTGCTGGGTATGTGCACAAAGAAATGGCGGGTGTCTATAGCTTACTTCCTTTGGGTCTTATGGTTGTACAAAAAATATCACAAATCATTCGATCAGAAATGAATGCAATTGGCGGTATGGAAATGCAATCAGCTGCGTTTCAAAAAAAAGAAACTTGGGAAAAAACAAACCGATGGAGTGATGATGTGGTAGATAATTGGTTTAAGACAAATTTGAAAGGTGGCGGGGAATTGGGTTTGGCTTTTACTCATGAAGAACCTTTGACCGCTATGATGAAAAGTTTTGTTTCTTCGTACAAAGATCTACCAGTATATCCATATGATATACGTTCGGTTTTTCGAAACGAAGCACGGGCAAAATCAGGTCTCATGCGTGGACGAGAGTTTTTCTGGAAGGCATTGTATTCTTTTTCAAAAGACGAAGAAGAGCATACAATGTTTTACGAGAAAGCAAAAATTGCCTATAAAAATGTTTTTGAACGTGTAGGTATTGGTGCTTCTACCTATATGACATTTGCATCAGGGGGAAGTTTTTCAAAATATTCACACGAATTTCAAACACTTTCTGACGCAGGAGAAGATATCATTTATGTACACAAAGAAAAGGGAATTGCCGTAAATAAAGAAGTGTATACTGATGAAGTATTAAACGAACTTGGTTTGGATAAAAAAGATTTAAAAGAACATAAAGCTATCGAGTCAGGGAACATCTTTTCTTTGGGGATAAAATTTTCTGAACCATTAGAGCTTGATTACACGAATGACGCAGGGGAAAAGAAATTTGTTGTGATGGGATCATATGGAATTGGTATCTCACGATTAATGGGGGTCATCGCTGAAAAGTTTTCTGATGAAAAGGGTCTTGTGTGGCCAGAATCAGTTGCTCCGTTTCAGATACATTTGTTGGCATTAGGAGAAGATGAATCAGTTGTTGCCCAAGCAGAAAAATTGTACGGACAATTAACAAAAAGAAATATCGAAGTATTGTTTGATGATCGAAAAGGTATTTCTCCTGGAGAAAAATTTTCAGATGCCGATTTGATAGGAATTCCATATCGTGTGGTTATTAGTGGAAAAACTATGCAACAAGATTCAGTCGAAATAAAAAAACGAACATCTACAGACATGGAAATAGTACCGTACGATGAATTTATAGGACGATTTACAGCTTAGAAAGATAGATACGCATATGTTAGAAAAATTATACAAAAAGTTTTCAAATGATATAGGAATAGATTTGGGTACCGCAAATACCTTGGTGTATTTGCGTGGTCATGGAATTATTATCAATGAACCATCTATTGTTGCTATGAACACAAAGACAAACAGAATTGTTGCTGTGGGTGTAGAAGCAAAACAAATGTTGGGACGTACTCCGGGACATATCAAAGCAATCCGACCTTTGGTGGATGGTGTTATTTCTGATTTTGAAATTACCGAAGAAATGTTGGCGTACCTGATTGGAAAAACAGAAAAAATGTCAAAGAAATTTTTCCGTCCACGTGTTGTTGTTGGTGTTCCATCGGGTATTACGAACGTAGAACGTCGTGCCGTATATGATGCAACACGAAATGCAGGAGCCCGCGAAGTGTATATTATCGAAGAACCTATGGCAGCAGCAATTGGTATTCGATTACCAGTGCAAGAACCTGTTGGTTCTATGGTGGTTGATATTGGTGGGGGAACCAGCGATATTGCGGTTATTGCATTGGGTGGAATCGTGCAATCAAAAAATATGAAAATTGCAGGTGATCGTTTTAATCAAGATATTGTTTCTTATCTACGTGACGAATTTAAAATTTTGATTGGAGAAAAAACTGCCGAACAAGTAAAAATTGCTATTGGTTCTGTTTCAGAAGATGGAGAACCTATGGAAGCAACAGTAAAAGGACGAGATTTAATTACCGGATTACCCCGAGAAGTTTTGTTGACCGATACCGATATTCGCGAAGCAATGTCCAGTTCATTGCATGAATTAATCGAAGGATCAAAAGAGGTAATTGAAACTACTCCACCTGAAATTCTTTCTGATATTATGCAACGAGGTATGTATCTGACAGGTGGCGGTGCATTGTTCCGCGGGTTGGATACCTTGTTACAAGGTATTTTAAAAATACCAGTACATGTTGCGGATGACCCATTGTCGGCTGTTGCTCGTGGTGCTGGAATTGTTTTGGAAAATCTGGATGAATATCGTGATGTATTAGCATATCATGAAGATCATGCGCGATCATAACCATACAACATCTCGAATAAAGCAAATATGGCCTGTATCTATTTTGGGTATAGGTCTGGTTCTTTTTTTGGTAGGATTTCGTCCATCTGCAGTTTGGTTACAGTCACTGATGATACGTATCGTTTCTCCGGTATGGTCTTCGATTCAGGGAGATGATGAAAATGTTGTGCAGTCTTTGTCTGTACTACCCAAAAAAGAATTGATTCATCGATTGATACAATTGGAAAAACGCGTTACTGAAGAACAGCTATTGTTAGACAAAGCAACGGTGATTGAATCAGAATATAATGCATTATTGAATTTGACCGGTCTGGGTGATACCAATCTTTCATCGTTTGTTGCACGTGTGGTACATACAGGATCATCATATACCAAAGACACGATGATCATAGATAAAGGTTCATTAGATGGTGTGGTTATTGGTCAGGGTGTTGTTTCAGAATCTGGAATGTTGATTGGAAAAGTTTCTTTGGTAGATTCTCGCTATTCGGTTATTTCATTAACATCTCATACTACAATAGAAACACCGGTTATTTTTATTTCTTCTGACGAAGAACAAGAACCTATTGCATTAAGTATGAAGGGTAACGGGGGATATCAAATGCAATTAGAAATTCCACGACATGTTGCAGTGGCACAGGGCGATGTAGTGTCGTATGCAAATGCTTCTTTTGTCGCTGGTGTGATTGAAAAAATTTCTTTTGATTCACGTGATCCATTTCAAAAAGCATACGTGCGGTTGCCGGTGCATCCAGAAAAAATTCGTTTCGTAAAATTATTGAATGTAGTATACGAAGAAATGGCACCACAAGAAGTACCTGTAATTATAGAAGAATAATTATCCTATGAGTTTTTCATTACATAAAAAAATACCAGGATCATTGGGACGAGCGGGTGTTATACATACACCTCATGGAGATATTCAAACTCCTGCTTTTGCTGTTGTAGGAACACAGGCAACTGTAAAAGCACTGACTCCAGATATGGTAAAAACAATGGGTGCACAGGTTGTGTTGGCAAATACATACCATTTATATTTAGAACCAGGAGATGAAATTATAAAAAATGCGGGTGGGTTTGGTCCTTTTATGGGTTGGCAGGGTCCAACAATTACTGATTCAGGAGGATTTCAGGTGTTTTCTTTGGGAGCTGCTTTTGGAGAACATGTATCAAAAGTCGCAACACAAACACAAAATCAATCCGTGAAAAATCCAGAAGGTGGAACAAAAAATAATGAACGACTGGCCCGTGTTGATGACCAAGGTGTTACATTTCGTTCTCATCGAGATGGATCAACACATAGATTTACCCCAGAACGTTCTATGGAAATTCAATGGAATCTGGGTGCTGATATTATTTTTGCTTTTGACGAATGTACCAGTCCGCAGGCATCATACGAATATCAAAAAACTGCCATGGACCGTACACACACCTGGGCATTGCAAAGTTTGATTCGGCATAATGAATTAGATACAGAAAAAAAGCAGATGTTATTAGGTGTTGTTCAGGGTGGTCAATCCGAAGATTTGCGTCGTGAATCAGCACGCACGCTGGCATCATTGCAAACCGAATCGGGGGACATGTTCGATGGCTTTGGTATTGGAGGATCTTTTACCAAAGAAGATTTAGGTACTGCGGTTAAATGGGTAAACGAAGAATTACCAGAAGAAAAACCAAGACATCTATTAGGTATTGGTGAACCCGGGGACGTATTGTTGGGTATTGAACATGGATGTGATTTATTTGATTGTGTTGCACCAACACGTATTGCACGAAACGGAACAATCTATACCCACAGCGGAACCTACAGTATCACCAACGCACAATATCGAACTGATATGCAACCATTGGAACCAGGATGTACTTGTTATACCTGTACACATTTTACTCGTGCGTATGTTGCGCATTTATTTCATGCAAAAGAAATGCTGGCAGGAACATTGGCGTCAATACACAATGTACATTTTACGGTGCAGTTGGTAGATGGCGCCAGAGAGGCAATTCATAATGATACTTTTTTTGAATACAAGAAAAAATTTATGGATGCATATTATGCAGAATAAATTTTATGTCTATTTTTTCACTACAAAGCAATTATATTCCAGCAGGGGATCAACCAAACGCAATCAATAATTTGGTTGCTGCTTTGCATGCAAATAAACGTATTCAAACATTGTTGGGGGCGACTGGTACGGGAAAAACTTTTACCATGGCAAATGTGATTACTCAGATAGAAAAACCAACATTGGTTATTGCACATAATAAAACATTGGCGGCACAATTAGCCCAGGAATTTCGCGAATTTTTTCCAACCCATGCAGTGCATTATTTTGTTTCCTACTATGATTACTATCAACCCGAAGCATACATGCCAATTACGGATACGTATATTGAAAAAGATGCCAGTATCAACGAAGAAATAGACCGATTGCGTCACGCATCAACCCAGGCATTATTAACACGAAAAGATGTAATTATCGTTGCGTCAGTTTCATGTATTTATGGTTTGGGGTCACCCGAAGAATATAAAGACAGTCATTTGTTATTACAGGTTGGACAAAAAGTTTCAAAACGCGAAGTGATGGAAAAATTAGTAAAAGTGCATTACGAAAGAACTAATGCAGATCTATCTTCGGGAACATTTCGTTCTTTGGGTAATAAGGTTGAAATTGTCCCGGTTTCTGAAACAACAATGCGCGTGATTTCTTTTGCAGGAGATGTTATCGACAGTATTACTGTAGTTGATGTAGTTTCTTCGCGTATTCTGGAAACAGTTTCAGAATGTTTTATTTTCCCTGCAAAACACTTTTTAACTGATGGGCTAAAAAAAGAAAAAGCATTAATTAGTATTCAACAAGAATTAGAAGAACAAGTGCAATATTTAAAAGATCAGGGATTGAATCTCGAAGCAGAAAGAATTCAACGACGAACTACGTATGATTTGGCGATGATACGCGAAGTCGGATATTGTTCTGGAATTGAAAACTATTCCCGACATTTATCTGGTAAAAATGCAGGTGATCCACCAGAAACATTGTTATCATATTTTCCGCACACACCAGATGGAAAACCAGATTTTTTGACCGTTATTGATGAATCCCACGTTACGTTGCCTCAATTATCAGGAATGTATGCAGGAGATGCTTCACGTAAAAAAACATTGGTTGAACATGGTTTCCGTTTACCCAGTGCAAAAGATAACCGACCTCTTCGGTATGAAGAATTTGAAAAACGTATAGGTCAGGTTATCTATGTTTCTGCAACACCGGGAAATCTGGAACGAACGACCAGTGAACAAATCGTAGAACAGATTATTCGTCCAACCGGATTGATTGATCCAGTGATTGAAATCCGCCCACTGCGGGAGAAAGATTCTTATTTGGGGCAGGTCCATGATTTTATACAAGAAGCACAAAAAGAAATTACCGCAGGACGTCGTGTGTTGGCAACAACATTAACAAAAAGAATGGCAGAAGATTTGAATGATTATCTTAAAGATAAAAAAATAAAATCCACCTATGTGCACAGTGATGTAAAAACTATGGAACGTATCCAGATTTTGACTGATTTTCGTCGAGGCGTGTATGATATTTTGGTTGGGGTAAACCTGTTGCGTGAAGGTTTGGATTTACCGGAAGTTTCTTTGATAGGTATTTTAGATGCTGACAAAGCAGGTTTTTTGCGTTCAGAAACATCTTTAATTCAAACTATTGGACGTGCAGCTCGTAATATTCATGGTCGTGTGATTTTGTATGCAGATCTAATTACTGATGCAATGAAAAAAGCAATTGATGAAACAGACCGAAGACGT
>CAZAZY010000010.1:0-25760 GCA_964489785.1 uncultured Candidatus Saccharibacteria bacterium | reverse complement strand
GTGGGTTGTATACAAAAATAGACAAAGCAATTTTTCCTGGAATGCAGGGTGGTCCGCACATGAACCAAATCGCTGCGGTTGCTGTTGCATTACGCGAAGCAAATACAAAAGAATTCGCACAATATACAAAACAAGTCATCGCAAATGCACAGGCATTGGCAAAAGAATTAAAAAATCTAGGTTGGAGAATTATCACCGGTGGAACTGATAGTCATATGGTTTTGGTAGATACATGGATGGATGGTGCCGGTATTTCGGGTAAAGTTGCATCAGAAAAACTAGAAGAACAAGGGATTATCGTGAATATGAATACGGTGCCATTTGATACACGAAAACCTTTTGATCCATCGGGGATTCGATTGGGTTCTGCCGCTGAAACAACTCGTGGAAAAACAGAAAAAGATTTTGTAAAAATTGCACAAAAGATAGATAAGATTTTACGAGCGTAGTATGAATTTAAAAGATAAGGTCGTTGTTATAACTGGTGGATCAAAAGGTCTTGGGAAAACCCTAGCTAGGCATCTTCAAGCTGAGGGCGCGAAGGTTGTTATTTCTGGATACAAGCAGGACGAATTAGAGAAAACAGCGATTGAATTGGGTGTTGATACCATTCTTTGTGATGTTCGTGAAGAATCCCAGGTACAAAATTTAGCAAAAAAGGTAATAGAAAAGTTCGGCCATATTGATATTTGGGTGAATAATGCTGGAGTATTTTATAATTTCTCCAATGATGATATATTTGTTGACATGGAAAAAGCTCATGACATGATGGATACAAATTTTTTCGGTACATTATTCGGTTGTCGTACGGCATTGAATAATATGGAGAATGGTTATATCATGAATATTCTTTCAACGGCAGGTCTTGATGCTTCTCGTGCTCAGAATGCAAAAATATATGCAGCGACAAAATGGGCAGTTCGTGGATATACACAAGCTATTCGTAGTCAAAATGATTCTATCAAAATAATAGAGGTGTATCCTGGTGGAACCCAGACAGATTTATATAAAGATAATAAGCCAGAAAATTATCATGAATACATGACATCTGATTATGTAGCAGAGAAGATTATTAATCATGTAAAACAAGATGAAATAAGTGATGAATTAATAATTAAACGTCCAACTGCCTAATATGAAAAAAGGAAAACTTATTGTTATTGATGGTGTCGATGGTTCGGGTAAGGCGACACAAATAGAATTTTTACGAAAGCGATTAACAAGTGAAAAGAAAAAAGTAAAAGTAGTTGATTTTCCTGAATATTCTACAAACTTTTTTGGTAAATTTATTGGGCATTGTCTATCAGAACAATATTACAATTGGTTGGGAGTGCACCCTAAAATAGCTTCTATTGCATATGCTGCAGATCGCTTTGAATCTTCAAAACAGATTAACGCGTGGCTTACTAAGGGTTACATCGTACTTGCAAATCGTTATGTATCTGCAAACCAAATTCATCAAGGTGGAAAAATACAAAATGCAAAAAAGCGAAAAGAATTTTTACATTGGCTAGACACCATGGAATACAAAGTTTTTGGCATTCCTAAACCGGATATCACGTTATATCTTTCTTTGCCTGTGCCTATTATTTTAGAGCTTATTAAAGATCGTGAAAGTAGCAAGATGAAACGTGAATATTTAAAAAAGAAAAAAGATGTGCATGAAAATGATGTAGACTTTTTAATAAATTCTCGCAAAAGTGCAATCTGGCTTTCTAAAACGATACCAAATTTTATAAAAGTAGATTGTATGGGAAAAAAAGATATTCGTACACGTGAGAATATACATGAAGAAGTTTACGGAATCGTAAAAAAGGTACTATGAGTAAAAAACAAGCAACAGTTATAATTCTCTATGGACCTATTGCGGTAGGGAAATTAACTGTTGCAAATATTCTTGCTAAAAAACTTGGTTACGTGGTTGCACATAATCATGCATTGAATGATGCGGTAACTGATATATTCCCACGGGGGTCAAAAGAATATGCGCAAGTTATTCCTAAAATGCGAACGACTTTTTTAAAAGAGATTACGCAAACTGGTACTAATTTTATTGTTACGCACTGTTATGCCCATGATCATATTAATCCAGTAACAGGATTATCAGATCCTAAATATGTACAAAATCAAAAACAACGATTGTCTCGATTTGGTGCACGGGTTTGCGTAATACATCTCAAGGCGGACCCGCAGGTGTTGTTTGAAAGGGTTCAAGGGATATCTCGAAACCAATGGAAAAAATTAACTGATGTAAAAGCGATGAAAAAACTTGCCGTGGAAAAAGATTGGCAAACATCTGCCCCTATACGCGATCAGCTAATTATTGATACCACCCACCTAAAACCCGAAAAAACAGCAGAAATGATTATCAAACATTTTTCTTTAAAATAATATGCAACTCAAAATTAAAAAATTAACACTAGATGCAGTATTGCCAACAAAAGGTCATCCAGGGGATGCGGGTATTGATTTTTATGCAAAAGAAACAGTAGTGATTCCATCGGGGCAACAAATGCGAGTTTTTTCAGGTGTTGCCATGGAAATTCCCGAAGGGTATGTGGGTTTGGTTTGGGATAAATCCAGTATTGCTTTTAATAAAGGTTTAAAAACTATGGGAGGTGTTATTGATGCTGGATATCGTGGAGAAATTATTTTTTGTATGCATAATACTACGGATGTAGAGCAGGTCATTGAAAAACATCATAAGGTTGCCCAGATAATTATTCAGAAATTTGAAGATTGTGACATTGTTGAAATTACAGATTTGTCGGACACTGTACGTGGTGATGGTCGCGAGGGAAGCACTGGTGCAAAACATGCATAGTTCTTTTTTACCCAAAAACGTGGTATATTCGTGCATATGTCTATTGTGAAAAATCTTGATACTTTGGTTCAGTCTGCGCTGGCTGAATTAGATATTCCTGCACCAGAATCTATTTCGTTTGAACACCCTGCGGATTTATCGCATGGGGATTTTTCAACAAATGTTGCCATGAGTTTAGCAAAACAAGTACAACAAAATCCAAAAGATCTAGCTGAAAAAATTCAAGCTGCGATTTCTAAAAACCCCTCACAGGAAATTGAAAAAATAACCGTTGCTGGTCCTGGGTTTATTAATTTTTATCTAGCAAAACCATTTTTTCAAAAAGCTATTCCAGAAATTCTTGAAAAAGAAAATGATTTTGGTAAGACCAATATACTGACAGGCAAAAAGATTTTAGTTGAACATTCATCTTTGAATTTATTTAAACCTTTTACCGTGGGGCACATGATGAATAATGCGATTGGAGAATCTTTGGTTCGATTGATGCAATTCTCGGGTGCTGATGTTGCTACAATGGCATTTCCTTCGGATATTTCGTTAGGAATTGCAAAAGCAGTATTTGTTTTGTTAGAAAAATATGGATCAGATTTTACACCGGATGATGTAAAGATATTAGGTAATGCATACATCGAAGGTACGCAAAGATATACAGATGATGAATCGATACATTCCAAGGTAAAAGAAATTGCAGATAATTTGTATGCAAAAAAAGAATCTCCTGAATTAGAAATATTTGAGAAATGTAAAAAATTGAATATTGCCTATTTTGAATCAGTTTTGCAAAAACTAGGTTCACATTTTGATGCATACATATATGAAAGCGAAGCGGGGACTATAGGAAAAGAAATTATACAAAAAAATACTCCAGGCATATTTACTGAAAGCCAAGGCGCAATTGTATATATTCCCGAAGAATCAAAAAAACATATCAATACCGCAGTATTTATTAACAGTCAGGGAAATCCAACCTACGAAGCAAAAGACATTGGGCTTTTGCAATTAAAATTTGAACGAATACATCCAGATGTTTCTATTTTTGTTACCGACCATGAACAAATTCCGCATTTTCAAATTGTGTTAGATGCTGGTGAAAAGATACAAAAAGACTGGTCAGAAAAAAGCGTGCATATGACGCATGGTCGTATGAATTTCAAAGGGCAAAAAATGTCATCACGATTAGGTGGTGTTCCGTTGGCAGAAGATATGCTGCAGGCTGTCAGTGAAGAAGTAAAAGAACGATCGACTCATAATGATTCAGCAGAAGTGTATGAATCAATTGCTATTGGTGCAATAAAATTTTCTATTCTGCGTGCAAAGCCTGGGCAAAATATTAATTTTGATCCCGAAACATCACTATCTTTCGAAGGGGATTCTGGACCATATTTACAATATACCCATGCGCGTATTTGTAGTTTGATTGAAAAGGGTGCAGGGTTGGATATGCAACCCCAGTATCAATCGAATGAAATTTCTGATTTAGAAAAAATGTTATATCGGTTTCCTGAAATTGTAGAATCGGCAATTATTGGATATGCGCCACAGCATGTGGTTACGTATCTATTAGAAGTTGCTCGCGCATTTAATTCTTTTTATGGGGCGAATCAGATTGTTGATGTATTGAATAAAGATGTATCACAACATCGTTTGGCAGTAGCGCGGGCGACACAGATTATTCTGAAAAATGGATTGTATTTGTTGGGAATCAAAGCTCCGGAAAAGATGTAATTGACATATTCTGTTCTTGGGATATGATGTGTTTACAAGCGATTGAGAAAAGCTATCACTTTTCAAGCTTTGAGCAGAAATCCATTTGGAGAGTAGATCTCAACGGGTATGCCCGTTATAGCACATAACAAGATCTCATAATATCTATTGATAATTATGTGATGAACCAAGGTGGTACCACGGGGAAACTCGTCCTTGAATTATGACTATTCGTAATTCGTGGACGAGTTTTTATTTTACCCAAATACAATTAATATTTTATATAACAATATGTCAGAAGAATTAAAAAAATATCAGACCAAAGAAATTTCATCATCGACGTATGCAAAACGTGAAGGGGAAATTTTACAACAGTGGGAAGAAAAAGATATTTTCAAAAAAACCCTTGCCAAAGAATCTCCACAGGGGGACTTTGTGTTTTACGAAGGTCCACCAACCGCAAATGGTCGTCCGGGTATTCATCATGTATTGGCACGATCATTCAAAGATATCATTCCTCGATACAAAACGATGCAGGGTTTTTCAGTGCGACGAAAGGCTGGTTGGGATACTCATGGATTACCCGTTGAATTACAGGTGGAAAAACAATTGGGATTAAAATCAAAAAAAGAAATCGAGGCATACGGTATTGCAGATTTTAATAAAAAATGTAAAGAATCTGTTTGGGAATACAAGGACGAATGGGAAAAACTGACAAAACGAATGGGATACTGGTTGGATATGGAAAATCCGTACGTGACCTATGATAATGGATATGTCGAAGCATTGTGGGGAACTGTTGCAAAAATTCATGAAAATGGACATCTGTACAAAGATTTCAAAGTGGTGCCATGGTGTTCACGATGTGGAACCACATTGTCTTCACATGAATTGAATCAACCTGGTGCGTACAAAGATGTAAAAGATATTTCTATTACGGCAAAATTTGAATTAGTAGATGAACCAGGAACCTATGTATTGGCATGGACAACAACACCGTGGACATTGCCTGGGAATATTGCTTTGGCGGTAGGAAATGATATTTCATATATCAAAGCAAAAATTAATACTGAATATATCATATTGGCAAAAGATCTCGCGGAAAAAGTTTTAAAAGATGTTGAATATGATATTGTGGGTGAATTTCCAGGTAAAGATCTTGTCGGAAAATCATATAAATCACTATTCCCATATTTCAAAGATCTCGCAGAAAAATCTGGCGTTGCCAATTTGGAAAATGCATACAAGATATATTCCGCTGATTTTGTTACGACAACAGATGGAACGGGGATTGTGCATACTGCGGTGATGTATGGTCAGGATGACTTTGAATTGGGTACCCGGGTTGGATTGCCAAAAATGCATATTGTAACAGAACAGGGAACTTATGTAGATGATATGGGTCCTTTTTCTGGACGATTTGTAAAAGAAGAAACAGATGGAAAACCAACATTAGATATCGATATTATTAAACATCTTCAGGATGCAAATACATTTTTTGCAAAAGAAAAATACGAACACAGCTATCCGCATTGTTGGCGTTGTGATACTCCGTTGGTGTATTACGCACGATCATCATGGTATTTCAAATCAAGTGCAGTGCGTGAAAATATGATGTCATCAAATCAAACAATTCATTGGGAACCTAATAATGTCCGCGATGGGCGATTTGGTGAGTGGTTGGATGGAATCAAAGATTGGGCAATTTCACGAGATAGATATTGGGGGACCCCATTACCAATTTGGCAATCAGAATCAGGTGATACGGTTGTGATAGATTCGGTTGAAACATTGAAAAAATACGTTAAAAAATCAGGTAATAAATATGTTGCGATGCGACATGGTCATGGTGAACACATGATTGCGCAGGTTGCAGCATGTGATATTAATGATACATTTCATCTGACGGACGAAGGTCGTGAACGTGCACGCAGTCAGGCAGAAAAAATAAAATCAATGGGTGTAACAAAGATTATTGCATCACCATTATTGCGATGTAAAGAAACCGCAGAAATTGTTGCAAAAGAAATTGGATACGATTTGTCTGCAATAGAATATGATAATCGTATTCGTGAATATGATTTTGGAAATCTGTGTGGGAAACCTTTTGATGAATTTCTTAGTCTTCGTAATGGAGGAATTAATTCTTTTTCTGACACATTGGGTGGAACGACACCATTGGATGTAAAAAAGAGAATAGGGGAATTCATGTACGATTTAGAAAATACATATCAAAATGAAACAATTTTGATTGTAACGCATGGTATTTTCTTTGATTCTGCTCATGCATTATTAGAAGGTGCAGATGATGCACGTTCATTAGATTTATTACGTCATCATGAATTAGTATCTCCAGGACATGTAGAAGAAATACCTTTTGTTCCGTTACCAGTAAATGAATCTTATGAATTGGATATTCATAAGCCTTATATTGATGCGATTGTATTAGAAAAAGATGGACAGATATTAAAACGAACACCCGAAGTAATGGACGTCTGGTTTGATTCAGGATGTATGCCAATTGCCCAGGATCATCTATTGGGCACCCCAGTAAATTTTGATCCAACACCAGCTGATTATATTTCCGAAGGATTAGATCAAACGCGGGGATGGTTTTATACTATGCATGCCGTTGCCAATCTGACACATAATGCACCAACGTTGGCGTATAAAAATGTTATTTGTTTGGGATTGATTTTAGATGCCAACGGACAAAAAATGTCAAAATCAAGAGGAAATGTAGTGAACCCGTGGGATATGTTTGCGACTCATGGTTCTGATGCAATTCGTTTTTGGTTTTATTCAGTAAACCAACCAGGAGAATTTAAAAACTTTGATGAAAAAACTATTGTTGAAACACAAAGAAAAATATTTGGGCTACTGGATAATGTAGTAAAATTCTATGAATTATATAGTGGGGAAGTGAATGAATCTATAAAACCTCATGAATCAAAAAATGTATTAGACATGTGGATATTGGGACAGTTATCTGTTTTGATTGAATCTTGTACAAAAGATTTGGATGCATATCGTACATTGGAACCATCTCGGGCTATTCGTGATTTTATTGCTGATCTATCACAATGGTATATTCGTCGCAGTCGTGACCGGTTCAAAGATGCCGGAGAAGATACACAATATGCTGTTGCAACAACACGATATGTATTATTAGAAATGGCAAAAATTCTTGCGCCATTTACCCCAATGTTCGCAGAAGATATTTATGGCAGAGCTGGTGGAAAATTAGAATCAGTACATTTGGAAAATTGGCCAACGCCTGTGATTGGAGCTACGGATTCTCAGATTATTGCAGAAATGGAATCAGTTCGTTTGGTTATTTCGACAGGGTTGCAATTACGTGCGAATGCAAATATCAAAGTTCGTCAGCCATTATCTGTTTTGACTATACCAAAATCTGAAACCAATACGTTATCAGAACAATATGTTGAAATCATAAAAGATGAAATGAATGTAAAACAAATTGCTTTTGGTGACGCATTTTATTTGAACATAGATATTACCTCAGAATTAAAACTAGAAGGGGATGCACGAGAATTTATTCGCGTACTACAATCTATGCGAAAGGAAAAAGGCCTTCAGGCTTCGGATGGTGTTATCGTATCTTTACAGACTGATGATCAGGGTAAAGCCATGATAACGATGTTTGCTGATGAAATCCAATCTGTTGCAGGTGTCAAAGAATTTATCTATACAGAAAATGATGCCGAAGAAGTTATTGTAAATGATTTGAAATTCAGAATTCTGATACAATAAGCTAGCCGCTAGCTACTAGAAGCTAGAACCTACCATGTCATACCGTATGTACCGTACAAAAGCATATGTGCTTCGCCGGTGGAATCGTGATGAATCCAGTGTTCTGGTTTCTTTGTACACCGAAGAATTTGGTCATATTCAGGCGCATGCACAGGGTATTCGCGAATCATATTCAAAACTACGATCATCTTTGCAAATGTTCGCACTGATATCAGTGGAATTGGTTCGTGGAAAAAAAATGTGGAGAATCACTAATGCAATCATAGACACCTATCCATGGAACCCTGGGTCGTATCAATCCCATGTGTCTCCGTTGATTGCCCGTACTTTTTCTTTGTTGGAAAGACTTACTCCAGGAGAAGAATCAAATCCGGAAATTTTTCGCGTATGTGGAACATTGTATTCTTTGGCAAACAATAAAGAAATATCTGTCGAGATAAAAGATTCATTAGAAATTCTTGTGGTGTTACGTATCTTGGCATATTTAGGATATGTTGATGCTGAAAAATATAAAACATATATTTACAGTGATAATGATCTTGTGTTGGTTTCTGATATACAAAAAGAAAAGAGAAATCTGGTTTCTGTTATTAACGAAGGTTTGCGAGAATCGCATTTGTAAGGTCTTTTTTCATCTATCGGGACATGATATACTGAATATATGTCTGAATCTGAAAAAAAAGGCTTTATTGATCAAGTAGAAGATAATCTCTATCAAGGTAAAGAGCCGCCATCTCTTCGACGTCGTGCTCGTCTTCGTGATCATATTATTGATATCTCATCAAATTGGGAAGACGCAGGAAAAACACTTTCAGAAAAAACAATCTCTATGAAATCATCCATAAAAAAACCATCCTTCTTTAAAAAATTATTCATGTTCTCTGGAATATTTTTCATAGGAGCTTTGGGTTTTGCCGTGTATACATTTCTTGGTGGAACTAATAATGTATCTGGTGGAAATATTGATTTGGTTGTAGGTGGAAAAACTTTTGTGGATGGGGGGGAAGAATTTGAATTACAATTAGAATTAACCAACAGAAACAATGCTGCATTATCTTTTGCAGAATTGATTATTGAATACGCAGAAGGTTCTACCGAATTGGGGGATACACCTGTGCGTATTCGTACACCATTAGAACGTATTCCCGCAGGAGGATCTTTGTTGGAAACCCAAACCATGCGATTATTTGGGGAAGAAGGTTCACAACGATCTATTCGGGTTGCATTGGAATATCGCATCGAAGGTTCAAATGCAATTTTCGTAAAAGAAGTTCCTTATATGGTGACATTGCGGTCATCACCAATACAATTATCTGTTGATCTACCAGAATTAGTAATTCCTAATCAAGAAATTCCAGCAACGATTACGATACGGTCAAATGCAACTACGGTATTACAAGATATTGTATTACAAACAGAATATCCTCAGGACGTAACATTGGTCAGTTCGGTGCCAGAAGTAGATCAGGGAAATAGATGGAATATTGGAGATATTTCACCAGGAGAATCAAAAGAAGTTTCTTTGGTTTTGTTGGCTACGGCTGTACCGGGACAAGAAAAAATATTACGTGTTCGTGTGGGAACCCAGGCAGAAAAACAAAACGAAGTATTTGCAACTATTTTAAATTCATCATTGGTGCCATTTTTTATCCAAAGCGCGTTTTTGGATACTACGATTACGTTGATGGGGCAATCATCAGGAATTGTTGCTGTGGCTAACTCGGGTCGCGTATCAGGTACTGTTGCATGGAGAAATACATTAGGTGCATCAATCCAAGATGCTTCTATTCGTTTGCGCATTCAGGATGATAAAAATGTTCTTAAATTACCAACGGTAAACGGTGGTAGCGGGGGATTTTTTGATTCAAATACGATGACTATCATTTGGGATAAAACACGTGATTCTTCTTTGGCTCAGGTTTCTGCTGATCAATCAGGAGTATTAAACTTTTCATTCGAAGTTGGTTCATTAGTAGGATCGGGAAATAGTGTAATACAAAATCCAGAAATTAATTTTTCCGTAGATGTCCAAGGTGTAGATACCAGTCAGGGTGCATTGGTTCGTGATGTAAAAAATGTTTCTTCGTTATCATCTCGGGTAAACACGAATACATCTTTGGCCATAAAAACTTTGTATCACTCTGGTCCATTTCAAAATACAGGATCTATGCCACCGCGTGTGGGACAAAAAACAACCTATACATTGCAATGGTTGGTGAGTAACACGGCAAACCAAGTCCGCGAAGCCGAAGTGCGTGCAAAATTGCCATTGTATGTAAACTGGGAAGGTGCAACAAATCCATCAGATGGAACTATTACGTACAACGCACCAACACGTGAAGTTATTTGGAAACCTGATGTTATTGCTGCTGGGGTTGGTTTTACGGATCCTGTGCGAACAATGTCATTCAAAGTTTCGTTGACTCCGTCGGTTTCTCAGCTGGGTTCTGCACCCGCACTGACCGAGACTGTATTTTTGACTGCACGTGATGCATTTACTAATGCGATATTGCGTTCACAAAGAAATCCACATTCTACTCAATTATTAAATGATACATCCAGTGTGGGTGGAGATGGAAAGGTTTTGCAATAATTTTGTGTCTTTTTGAAAAATCTGTATACTGAGGACTATATGAAACCAGAAGAAGTAACAATGGAAAAAATCGTAAGTCTTGCAAAAAGACGTGGTTTTGTGTTTCCCGGTTCAGAGATTTATGGGGGACTTGCAGGGACATATGATTATGGGCCTTTGGGAACGGTGCTAAAAGAAAACATTAAAGCTTTGTGGAGACGAGCTATGACTTTTGATCATGAAAATATTGTTGAACTTGATTCTGCAATTTTTATGCATCCTAAAGTATGGGAAGCTTCGGGTCACGTAGGAGGTTTTTCTGATCCTCTTGTTGAACACAAAAAAACAAACCAACGATTCCGAGTAGATCATCTTCTTGAAGATATTGGAATTGTTGCTGATGAGAAAATGACGACAGAAGAAATTCAAAAACTCTTTGATGATAATTTTGAGAAATTAAAGTTGCCAAAAGGCGAAAGGTCAGATTTTAGTGCTGTACAAAAATTTAATCTTTTAGTTAAATCTAATTTTGGTACAACCAAAGAAGATGTCTCCGAAAATCCCGTATATCTACGAGGTGAGACGGCACAGGGAATCTTTGTTAATTTCAAAAATGTTTTAGACTCAACAATACTTAAAATTCCTTTTGGAATTGCTCAAATTGGTAAAGCTTTTCGAAATGAAATTAAACCACAACAATTTGTTTTTCGTCTGAGAGAATTCGAACAAATGGAGATGCAATATTTCGTACACCCCGACGAAGCAGAAGGGATTTTTGAAGAGTTTAAAAAAGAGCGAATGAGCTATTATGTGAATAAATTAAGTATCCCTGTAGAAAAATTGCGTTTTAAACAACATGAAAATCTCGTATTTTATGCAAAAGATGCCTGGGACATTGAATATAATTTTGATTTTGGATGGAAGGAAATCGAGGGACTTCATTGGCGGGGTAATTATGACTTGTCACAACACCAAGAATTTTCTGGTGTAAAATTAGAATATACTGATCCTTATACTGCTGAAAAATATATTCCAAATGTTATTGAAGCATCATCAGGATTGGATCGCGTTATGTTCATGCTTCTTGCAAATACATATAAAGAAGAAATAATGGGGGATGATACTCGAATTTTATTATCACTTCCAGCTTCGGTTGCACCGGTAAAATTAGCAGTTTCACCACTACTTAAAAACAAGCCAGAGCTTGTCGAAAAAGCTCGAGAGGTATTTATGGCACTCAAGCGTGAATTCGGTCATGTGATGTATGACGATAATGGAAACATTGGAAAAAGATATCGTCGACAAGATGAAATCGGAACTCCATTTTGTATTGTTATTGATTTTGAAACACTGGGAGAAGAAAAGCCAGAATTGAAAGATACGGTGACTATTCGTGATCGAGACACGGGAAACCAAGAACGTATTGCAATCCAAGATTTGCAAAAATATTTGAAAGAAAAACTTGCCTAATATACATTTATGAAACACAAAAAAACAATTCTTAACAACGGTCTTCGTGTGGTAACTGTTGCAAAACCAGACAGCCCAACTACAACCGTATTGGTGATGGTTGAAGCGGGAACTAAATACGAAACAGAAAAAACAAACGGGTTATCGCACTTTTTAGAGCACATGTGTTTCAAGGGAACCACAAACCGTGGCTCAAAGGCAATTGCCTATGAAATAGAAACATTGGGTGCAGAAACAAATGCATTTACCTGGTATGACTATACTGGATATTATATCAAAGGTGCTTCTCGGCATGCTTCGAAATTTTTGGAAATTGTATCTGATGTTTTTCTGCATTCAACTTTTCCCAAAGAAGAAATAGAAAAAGAACGTGGTGTTATCTGTGGTGAAATAGACATGTACCAAGATATTCCACAACGTCAGGCGGGTTCAGCTTTGCAAAGCTCATTGTACGGAAAACAACCTGCGGGAATGACCGTATTGGGTCCAAAAGAAAACATTCTTCGTTTTTCTCAGAAAGATTTTATTGCATACTATAAAAAACATTATACTGCAGGTGCAACATCTGTGGTGGTGGTTGGAAATGTATCGCACGAAGATATTGTTCGACAAGTAAAACAATTATTCAAAGAATTACCAAAACAATCAGCACAGAAAAAGAAACCACTGGCAAAAAAAATAGGGGACAAGAATGTTGTTCTGAGTAAAAAAACAGATCAGTCTCATCTTGCTTTGGGTATAAAATTACCTCCGGCGGAACATGCTGATATGCCTGCATTGGCAGTTGCTTCTTGTATTTTAGGTAGCGGAATGGGGTCTCGATTATTTTTACGACTACGTGAAGAAATGGGCGCAGGATATTATGTACGCGCTTCATTGACTGCATTTGATGATGGGTCTGATTTGTCTATTGTAACTGGCACCGAACCAAGTAGAGTAAAAGAAGTAATAGCAGCAATTTTTGAAGAAATACAAAAACTACAGCATGATGCAATTACTGATTCTGATATGGACCGGGCAAAAGAATACATGGTGGGTGGTTTATATATGGGGCACGAAGCCACAGATGAAATCGCATATTCATTGGGTGATTACGAAATATTGCATTTACCATTGAAAACATTGGAACAACGAGAAAAAACTATTCGAGCAGTAACTGCAAAAGACATACAGCGGGTTGCGCAAAAATATTTCAAACCTGATACATTCCACAAGGTTGTTGTTGGTCCACATCCAAAGACATTATTATAGTGCGTGATTTTACCATGAGGCTGTGATACAATAACCTTATGAAAGAGTCCAATACTACAACCTTCTCTATAGCACCATCAACATTCGCTTGGGCGTTGTTTTTTGGTTTATTAGCAGTTGGTCTATATCATGTTCGGGGTATTATCCTTATTCTTTTAACAGCTATTGTAATTGCATCGTTCGTCGAAGCTCCTACACGATGGTTAATACGTTTGCGTATCCCACGCGTTGTATCGGTTATTATGGTGTATTTGGGTATCGCCGGATTATTGGGTGGGCTATTGTCATTCTTGATTCCTGCATTTTTGTCCGAAGTGGATACAATTGCATTATTGTTTCCTGATAGTTCTTCTGTTGATTTTTTACAACAATTGAATCTCCAAGGAATCAAAGATGCGATGAGTGTTGCTGAAACAGATTTACAAATGGATCCTGTACATGTATTTGAATCTTTGCAATTAAAATTTGGACAGTTTGCAGGTACCGCATTCCAAAGTATTGCCGTTGTTTTTGGTGGATTCGTAAATGCAATTATGGTATTCATTTTGTCATTTTTCCTTGCGGTAGAAGATCGTGGTATTGAAAAATTCTTGCGATTAGTAATACCTATTGATAAAGAAGAATATGTTACTGACCTTTGGAAACGAGCTCAACGTAAAATTGAAATTTGGTTCAGCGGACAGTTATTAGCTGCATTATTTGTGGGGGTTATGGTGTATTTGGGATTATTGGTTTTTGGGATACCCTATGCACTGTTGCTAGCCCTTCTTTCTTTTGTATTTGAATTGGTTCCTTTTGGTTCTATGGTTGCTGGTATTCCAGCATTAGCTATTGCATTTTTGACTGGAGGATTTCCATTATTGATTTACGTATTGGTTCTGTATGCAGTAATTCAACAAATAGAAGGTAATATTATTTATCCTTTGGTAATGAAACGTGTTGTAGGGATTCCACCATTGATTGTGATTATTTCTCTTCTTGTGGGTGGGGCTTTGGGTGGGGTATTAGGTATCGTGATTGCTATGCCCGTAACCGTTGGTTTGTTTGAATTTATTTCTGATGTAGAGAAAGAAAAAAGTAAAAAAAAACTAGCATAATTTCATTATGAAAAAACCGTTTTATCTTACAACGACATTACCGTATGTAAATGCACCATTGCACATGGGGCATGCTTTGGAATTTGTGCGTGCTGATATTTTGGCGCGGTACAAAACATTGATGGGATATGATGTTTATTTTAATACAGGTACTGACGAACATGGAGTGAAAATCTATGACAAAGCACAATCAGAGGGTATACAGGTACAGGCATTTGTTGATGCAGGATTTGCGGTATTCAAAGAGCAACTACAACAATTTGGCATTATGGATGATATTCATTTTGTGCGAACGACAGACGCGCATCATATCGAAATCGCAAAAGCATTCTGGAATCGTGCCCTGGAGAATGGATATATTTACAAGGCTCCGTATCAGGCAAAATACTGCAAAGGCTGTGAATCAGAAAAAACTGATTCTGAATTAGTGAACGAAGAATGTCCTGAGCATCCCGGGCAATCATTGCAACATATCGACGAAGAAAATTATTTCTTTAAATATTCTGCATTCACAGAAAAATTGATTGAATTTTATAATCAACACCCAACCTTTGTAGTTCCTGACTTTCGTTTCAAAGAAATAAAAGAATTCGTGGGCAGGGGATTGCAAGATTTTTCTATCTCACGAAAAAAAGAAAAAATGCCATGGGGAATTTCGGTACCAAATGACGATGATCATGTCATGTATGTTTGGTTTGATGCATTAACCAATTATATTTCCACACTAGGTAATCCTTTTTCAGATGACGAGAAATTTAATCACTATTGGGTAAACGGAACACCCACACAATATTGTGGTAAAGATAACAATCGTTTTCAATCTGCAATGTGGCAGGCGATGTTGATGGCCGTAGGTATTCCAAACAGTCACCAAATTATTATCAACGGATTTATTACAGGTGATGGCGGTATTCGTATGTCAAAAACATTAGGTAATGTGGTTGATCCTCGGGATATGGCTGGTGAATATGGAACTGATACACTGCGATTATTTTTAGCAAAAGAAATTGGTGCGTGGGATGATTCTCCATTTACTATTGAACGGTTTTCAGATGCATACAATTCAAATCTGGTGAATGGATTGGGAAACCTGGTATCGCGCACACTGACCATGGCACAAAGTTATGATGTTGATTGTAGTGGGTTGGTATTTCCAGAATTTTCTACGGTGGCAAATCCAGCATATGAAATATTTGATTATACCGAAGTAACAAACGATATTTGGCATGCAATAACTGCATTGGATAAATTGATTACTGAACGTGAACCATTCAAAGTTTTCAAGATTAATCCTGACCAGGCGCGAAATGATGTATTCGAAGTATTGCAAGGATTGGCAAAAATATCAGTACAACTACAACCTATCATGCCAGAAACTTCACAAAAAATGCGCACACTTATCGAAAAAAGAGAAAAACCTGCAGAACCCCTGTTTGCACGAAAGGTATAAAAAGGCATAAATCTCTGATATACTGAAATGGTATTATAAATCACGTATATTATATGCCTAAAAAACTATTTTCATTTTTTATTACAAGTTTGGTTGCAGTTTTTGGGGTTGCAATGGTGCCATCTGACACTGAGGCACTTTCCATTGCTCTTATGCCAGATTGTCGTGTCGGGGGTATTGTTGTAGGGGCGTCGTTTAAAGAAGCACGACCTGCGGGTCCTATGTCATTTGGGAATCCAGAGGGTTATCAATTTTTGGTACATGTAACAGGGGTTGAATTATTAGATAATGAAGAATATGGTGACTGTGCAGAGATTCATAAAATATCTTATAATCGTCACTACTTTTTTTCATTAGAATCATTGCCTTCAGGAATGACTACAGATTCAGTACTTGGCTATTCTATTTCTTTTCAAAAAGGGACGGGACAGACTTCAGGAGATCCAGTTTTCACTGCACGACCAGAACAGCTAGATTTTTGTACAGTTGAAGGGGTTCTTGTAAATGATCCGTTTAATTCGGCATCTTTGTGCATGCCAGGACCAGGGGGAAATTCCTGTTTTGCCGATGATTCATTTGATATTCAAATTACCAAAGTCCAAGGAATAAATAATCATTGTCGTGTAAATTTTCCCGTTGGATCAAAAACTTCTATTTCTCTTAGATCAACAAACTTATTAGAAAAACAAAATTTCACTCTTGAAAAAGGAAGTAAAGTCCGGATAAATGGAGCATTAGAAGCGGGTTCATCAATACTTCGATCTTTGCATGGATTAGTATTAGCATCTCCAAAACCTGATGAAAAAGAAGAACCTAAAAAACCAGATGAACCAAAAGACGAACAAGATCAAGAAGAACTAACTCCTATATTAGATACTCCAATTGAACCCACAAAGACCGCCACAGATTCTAATTTTTTGGTTGGTATTCTTGTTGGACTATTGGTTGGATTGGGTGCGGTCGTTATTACATATTTAGTGAAAAGAAAAAGATAGTCTGAATATGAAAAACATCGATATTCACGCTCATACAAATTTTGCTGCGTACGACCATGATCGTGACGATGTTATTTTGCGTGCAAAAGAATCAGGTGTATCAATGATTAATATTGGTACCCAATACGACACATCGAAAAAAGCGGTCGAGATGGCGGGTGTGTATGATACCTGCTATGCAATTATTGGATTGCATCCCATTCACACAACAGCAACGCATCATGATGAAGATGAATTGGGGGAAGGAAATAAATCATTTTCTTCTCGTGGGGAGATTTTTGATGCAGAAAAATATAGAGACCTTGCAAAATCCAGCGACCGGGTAGTGGGCATAGGGGAATGCGGTTTTGATTACTATCGAAATGATCATGATACAAAACAAGTTCAAGAAACAGCATTTCGTGCACAGATTGAACTGGCGATTGAGCTGAATCTTCCGTTGATGTTGCATGTGCGTCCATCACAGGGAACGTATGATGCGTATGTGGATGTATTAGATGTATTACGTGAATACAAAGAAACAGCAGGAGATACATTACGTGGGGATGTACATTTTTTTGCGGGAACCGCAGATATTGCACAGCAATTTATGGATATAGGATTTGATATTTCATTTACCGGGGTTATTACTTTTGCAAAACAATACGAAGAATTAATTCAGTATGTTCCATTGAATAGAATCCATGCAGAAACTGATTGTCCATATGTTTCGCCATCACCGCACAGGGGGCAACGCAATGAACCCGTATATGTTTTAGAAGTAATCAAAAAAATCGCTGAAATAAAACAATTGCCAATTGAAGAGGTTCAGACAGTATTACTACAAAATGCAAAGAGATTTTTTGGAATATAACTATTAACTGCTAATTTCTAAAATCAGTCTCATCACTTTTTGTATACCCAAAAAGTAATCAAAAAGGGTAGACCCGCATAAAATACCTAAAATCATACTGAGTATTCCTATACCGGATAAACTCGTTGCACTCAAACATATCCGGTATTATACGTAATACCCAGCATGATTTCTTTACGGCATTTTATGCAGGGTCGCTAGCTACGAATTGCATTCCGTAGCCTTCGACCCTAGAGAAAAAGACGTTAAGAAAATGAGTCAAAAAATGCGTGAAGAACAGGATATGTTTGAGTGATAACGAGTTTATCCTGTTTAGTATTTTTTGACTCATTTTTAGTCTTTTTACTCTGAGGTCTTGATTTTTTGGTGACTTTTTTATCAAGAAAAAAGTTATAGGCAATGAATTCATTTTATGGTTACAGTATTTCTAATTATTAGAAGTTAAAGACTAGCCCCTGGCTCTACTTTACCTCCACCTTATTTTATGCTATTCTACAACCATCCCAGTCGAGGGGATATATTATGAATTAAAAGCACCCCAATCTTTAATTGGGGAATCCGATTAACGGATTACCGGTGAAAAATATATGTCAAAAACCGAAAAAGAATCATCATTAGATGATATTGAACTTAAATACGAAACACAAGAACCTCGTATTTATGAAGTTGGCTATCTTGTCATCCCTTCAGTAGGGGAAGAAGAATTGCCTCAGGCTGTTACTACTATCAAAGACGTAATCCTTGGAAAAGGAGCACAAGTTATCTCAGAAGAATATCCAAAGTTAATGCCATTGGCATACACAATGATAAAAGTGCTTGATAATAAACATACTCGTTTTTCTACTGCTTATTTTGGGTGGGTAAAATTCGAAGTAATGCCACATCATATTCCAGAAATCCAAAAATTATTGGATGGAAACAATCAATTGCTTCGTTATCTCTGTATTCTTACTGTACGTGAAAATACTATGGTAACAGGACGAATTCAAACACGACCTGCACGCGTATCAGCTGACGAACCAACACATACTGTTGAAAAAGAAGCTGTTGCAGAACCAGTAGCACCTGTGGACGAAGAAGTGATTGATGAAAGTATTGAAAATCTGATCATTGATTAACAATAACGCCCTATAACAGGGCACTGCGCTTTGCGCATTCATGTATATGTATTTAAACAAAGTGCTTCTTATTGGAAACCTAACCAAAGAACCAGAAATGCGATCATTGCCTAGTGGGGCAAAGGTAACCTCTTTTTCTCTTGCAACCAATCGTGTATGGAAAGACCAAAATGGGCAACGCCAAGAATCAACTGATTATCACAATGTTGTGGTATTTGGTCGCCAGGCAGAAACATCTTCACAATATCTTGTAAAAGGTGCTATGGCTATGATCGAAGGTCGTTTAACAACACGAAGTTGGGATGACAAAGATGGAACAAAGAAATACAGAACAGAAGTTGTAGCAGATCGAGTACAGTTTGGACCACGTTCTGGTGGAGCACCAAATACTGGATCACAATCAGGCTCTGCATCTGCTGGACCAGGAGCATCAGAAATGCCTCCTTCTATGGACACTATTGAATATCCAGATGACGAAGCAAATCCTGACGATATACCTTTTTAATTATTAGCACTTTTTTATCTCTATGAAATCAAACAAACAATGTTATTTTACTTCTCATGGTATTAAACATATCGACTACAAAGATACAGAATTATTGAAAAAATTCTTGTCACCAAACGCAAAAATACTTCCTCGAAAGAGAACAGGTGTTTCTGCAAAATACCAACGACAATTGTCTTTGGCTATCAAGCATTCTCGATTTATGGGATTTCTTCCCTATATTCAGGCTTAATAAAGCACATACAAAAAACCGTCCCGCCGATGAGGCAGGACGGTTTTTTGTATGATGTATAAAATTAATTCTTCTCTGCACGTTCTACGTATTCTCCCGTTTCCGTATTTATTTTGACAAGGTCGCCAATGTTAATAAATAGGGGAACACTCACTACGGCTCCGGTTTCTAATGTTGCTTGTTTGTTTCCTCCGGTTGCGGTGTTACCCTTGATGGATGGCGGAGCATCTACAACCTTGAGATCTAATTTGTGTGCTAATCGAACACCAATGATTCTTTCTTCGTCTTCATCATCAGTAAAGATAACCACATCAACTAATGCATTTTCTTTCAAAAACTGAGCAGGGGACCCAATGATATTTTCATCAATGGTAAATCGTTTACTACGATCTTTTTCTTCTGCAAACCAATATTCATTATTCTTTGCATTTTTATAAAGAAATACCATTTTACGTGTGCTGATATCTGCTTCTTCTACTTTGTCTTGAACTTGGAAAGATACTTCGGTTACGCCACCGGTTAATAGGTTTCGTAGCTTTGTTGCATTTACCGGTTTTCGTTGTTGTTTTCGAAACACATGCGAAGCCAATACTTCGTGAGGTACACCTTCAAAGATAATAATTTTTCGTAATGTAATTTCATTGTATTCTAACATGTTGGTCTTTCGGTTATATGGTTAATTATGTTCCTCGGGGGACAAGGGACGGGGTTGTTATGAAGAAGCTTCTTCTAAAAGTTTCTTCATAATTTGTTTTTCTAAATCTTTTTCTATTTTTGGATTTTCACGCAAAAATGTTCTAGATGCATCATATCCTCGACCCAGTGGCATTTTTTCTTCAGTACCTTCTTTTGTTTTTTGTAGGTAACTGTATGATGCACCAGATTTTTGGATAATATCAAATTTTTCGCCCAAAGCCAATATTTCACCTTGTTTTGAAATTCCTTCGTTATAAATAATATCAAATTCGGTTTGTCGAAATGGGGCAGCGACTTTGTTTTTTACTACTTTTACACGGGTTCGTGCACCTACCACTTCTTCACCTTTTTTAATCTGTGCAATTTTTCGAATATCCAATCGTACTGATGTATAGAATTTCAAAGCCTTTCCACCTGGGGTAGTTTCTGGGTTTCCAAACATAACCCCGATTTGCATACGAATTTGGTTAATGAAAATAACAATAGTCTTTGATTTGTGGGTGATTGCAGTTAATTTTCGCAAAGCCTGAGACATCAATCTGGCTTGTTTTCCAACGTGGTGTGCGCCCATGTCTCCTTCAATTTCATCTTTTGGGGTCAATGCTGCAACTGAATCGACTACGATAACATCGATAGCTCCTGATCGAACCAATGTTTCCACAATTTCCAAGGCTTGTTCTCCGGTATCTGGTTGAGAAATCAGTAGGTCATCAATTTTAACACCTAATTTCTTTGCATATTCAGGATCCATGGCATGTTCCGCATCGATAAATGCACAGGTTCCACCAGCTTTTTGGGCTTCGGCGATTACGTGCAACGTTAATGTTGTTTTTCCAGATGATTCTGGTCCAAAGATTTCAACGATTCTTCCTCGGGGAAGGCCACCTACGCCCAATGCTTGGTCCAATCCCAAAGATCCTGTGGGAACAACACCAATGTCTACCTTTGGTGCTTCACCTAATTTCATAATAGATCCTTCACCAAATTTTGTTTGGATCATTTTCATAGCCGCTGCTACGTCTTTTGACCCTTCACCTGTTGATACCATCTTTTCTTTTGCTGGTTTTTTTGCCATATGAATATGATTATACTTCTAAGTTGTTAATTTCACTGTCTTGTTCGGTTTCGATTGATTTTTCTGTTTCTGGTTCTGGGGGTGGGATAGGGATGTCATCTCGTGTAATGGGGATGGAAACAGAATTTTCTTTTCCAAAACGGTCTTGTGCGACTATTTCGATCATCGTATATCCAGGGACAACTGCAAGGGTCTCACGAAATGAATTGTCTGTGTGTAGAATTAATGTACGACCATTTATTTTTGCAGAGGAGACATATTTGATAGTTCCTGAAACTTCTACCCATCCGTCGGTAATTTCTTGCCATGGGGTAGGGGTTTCTATGGTTATCCTCGGCCCCATAATAATACCATAGACCCGGGAGAACAAAAACACAATAATCAGTAGAACAACAATACCTCCCATACCAAGAGAAATATAAAACCAAAGCGGTTTCTTATCGTATATTCCCATCGCATAAGGGGTGTCTTTGTGTAGCATACAGGATTAGAATTCTTTTTCTTCGGTGTCTACGCCTGCATCGTTTGGATCATGGGAAAATGAATCAGATTGTCCAACCAATACATCTCGTGGTTTTGCACCGTCTGCAGGACCTACAACCCCACGTTCTTCTAATATATCCATCAGGCGGGCAGCTCGGGCATACCCAACCTTTAATTTTCTTTGCAAATACGATGTAGATGCTTTTTTGGCATCGATTACTACTTGTTTTGCTTCTTCATAGAGATCATCGTCGTCATCTCCGTCTTCTAATGACATAGAGCTGATTGATTTTTCATCCGCCAATGTGTCAGGGAATATAATGCTGACATCAGGTGGCATATCTGCATATGCTCGGGACAGGTATTTAACTACTCTTTTTACTTCGTCTTCTGAAATAAATGCAGATTGGGCGCGTTCTGGTTTTGACATATCACCTGTTTGATATAGCATGTCTCCGGCACCTAATAGTTTTTCTGCTCCAGCAGCATCTAAAATGGTTCTTGAATCTATTTGTGAAGAAACCTGTAATGCGATACGTGACGGTACGTTTGCCTTGATAAGACCGGTAATAACGTTTACCGATGGTCTCTGGGTCGACAGAATAAGGTGAATACCAACAGCACGACTCATTTGGGCTAATCGTACGATACTGGATTCCAATTCTCGGGGGTATGCCTGCATCAGGTCAGCTAATTCGTCGATGATGATAACAATGTACGGCATGCGTTCTGGCAGCTCAACATCATCTTCGGTTTGGCCTTTCTTTTGTGCTTTTTCGTATGCGGGTCGTACAATAGTTGTATGATAGGAATGAATGTCACGAACTTTTTCGTTCTCTAATATATTGTATCTTCTATCCATTTCTTTTGCTGCCCATTTCAAAGAGAGAATAGATTTCTTTGCTTCGGTGATTACAGGAGTCAATAAATGGGGGATTGAATTGTATAATGTTAATTCAACACGTTTTGGGTCGATCATAATGAATCGCAAATCTTCTGGTGCATTTCGGTATAATAAAGATGTTACTAATGCGTGGATGGTTACTGATTTTCCAGAACCGGTTGCACCCGCCAACAGCAGGTGGGGCATTTTTGCCAGGTTTGCATAATGTGCACGACCGGACACTCCCTTACCCAGCGCCAACAATAATGGTTTATCAGATCCAGTAAACTGAGGGTCTGCAAACAATGTCCCTAATCCAACCATTGCTTTTGTTTTGTTTGGGATTTCGATACCCACCAAAGATTTTCCTGGAATAGGTGCTTCGATACGAATAGGGTGGGCTGCCAACGCCAACGCCAAATCATTTTGCAATCCAATAATACGAGACAGTTTTACCCCTTCGGCAGGTTTCAATGAATATCGTGTCACGGTGGGTCCAATCGATATTTCATCCATTTCTACATTAATACCAAAATTCGCCAATGTGCGTTGAATCATATTTCCATTTGCTTTGACATCGCCGACCGATGGTTTGCCTTTGTCATTTTCTAATAGGTCCAATGGTGGAGGAGTAAAAGGGGACAATCGAACCAAAGGTTTAGGAGTAGGGATATCCAATTCTTCATCATCTGCAATTTTCATCATTGCTTTCTTTATTGATGGCGGGATAATGCCATCAGTTGTTTTGATAGGTTTGATAGCCTCCTCTTCTTCATCGGATTCTTCACTATCCAGAATTTCATCTTCGCCGATGTCTTCTTCATCTGTTTTTTTTCCAAACGAAAAGATTGGTCGAACTAAAAATTCTCGTAGTTTATTAAACCATGACATGTCATGCACTGATGCATCAAATAAAAATAAAATACCTACACTGGATCCTACCAGAGATACAAACCCTGCAATAAAATTTCCCGTCAGTGTAATTAATCCATTTCCAATTACTGATCCAATAATGCCACCATTGTGTAATTGTGGAGAAAGAATATGTACAAAAGTCAGCAAAGACAAAAGTGTCAGAGCCCCTTTCCATACGGGATGGAGATGATCTGACGGTGTATCTCTTTTGATAATACTAATGATGACTCCAGTCAGCGATAGGGGAATAATAAGAAAACCAAAACCAAATAACCATGTTGCAAATTGATGTGCATAGATACCCAGTATCCCTGAAGATTGAATGCTTCCTAAAAAAAATACAAGGGTAATAAAAGAAAGAATGGATACTAAGATCCATCGTTTTGTTCGCTCTCCGAACATGGGTGTTGATTCCTTTTTTCGTGCCATAGATGTGATTATTATATCAAAAAAGGGGAGTGAATACTAGTTTTGGTTTTGTGATTTTTCATAAATAAACATTCACTATACATAACTTTTTTCTTGATAAAAAAGTCACCAAAAAATCAAGACCTCAGAGTAAAAAGACTAAAAATGAGTCAAAAAATACTAAACAGGATAAACTCGTTATCACTCAAACATATCCTGTTCTTCACGCATTTTTTGACTCATTTTATTAACGTCTTTTTCTCTAGGGTCGAAGGATGCAGAATGCAAAACCATGCATCGTTATCATCACAAAGAGTATAGGCGGAATGAGCTTCGGAAATGCAATTGCATCTCCCACTTACTCTTTTCCTGGTGCTTCTTATTATTTAGTGGTTGCGCTCTCTGGACCTTTCCTTTATAATGGACACATTATTCATCATAAAAGACATTAGGGTATGAACCAAAATGAAGTTTCTCAAAAGGACATGGTAGGTGTATCAAAGGGACATATAGATATGTCTCTATCAGACATCAATACGACATCGGTTCAAAATACCCTTAAAAATACTGGTGAATTCTTTTATTCTCATAAAGATAATCAGACATTCTTTGCCTTTGGAAAGAAGGCAGAAAAAATCATAACGGCCATTTACATGGTGACAGATTTTTTTGAAGACAACGAACCATTAAAGACACGGATCCGTGGATTAGGAGTTTCTTTGGTGTCAGATTTGTTTTCTTGTATGGCTTTGTCACATCATGATCGTGTGCGCATGTTGGCACAATCTATTACCCACAGCGAGACATTGATTTCACTGGTAACGATGATGGAATCATTGCGATTTATTTCAGCAATGAACGCGCATATATTGATCGAAGAAATAACTAAACTACAGGGCACATTAGAAACAGAATTACAGAACCTACACGCGGTATCAGGTGGAACATCCAACCATGCACATGGGCGACATACATCAGTGCATAATGATGCAGTACAACTATCGACACAATTATTTGATATGCCATTGTTTGATACATTGCGAACTACGCAACAACAAGATATTTCTATCGGACATGATAAAGGACATGCTTATACCATGTCCGATAAGATAGGGAATAATGTCCGATATGAATCACAGAAATCAGACACTGTATCATATATAAAAGACAATAGTGCAGAATCAAAAATACCTACAACATCACAGACTATTGAAAACAGTGATGTGAAACAAAAACAAAAAGACTTCACTCAGATTCAAAAAGACAATCAAAATATTCGTATCAGACAGGTGTTAGCAATCTTCGATAAAGGACATGAATATTCTATAAAGGACATTACCGACAGATTCCCACACGTGTCCGTTAAAACTATTCAACGAGATTTGTTGTCATTGGTATCAGATGGAAAAATAATTCGATCAGGAGAAAAGAGATGGGTGAAATATCAATTGGCTA
>CAZAZY010000009.1:0-26306 GCA_964489785.1 uncultured Candidatus Saccharibacteria bacterium | reverse complement strand
GCATGTGTGCCGACCACAATGGCAATTTCTCCGCTTTTTACCCATTTCAATAATTGCGGACGAGAGATGCTGGTCCATGGTTGTTGTGCTGATGCTACTTTGGTAGGGAATTTACGACATCCTGATCCGGTAATCAAACCAATCTGGATACCTGAATATTTAAAATATTGCACAAAGTTTTCAAATAATTGCATTGCCAGAACTTCGGTCGGTGCCATGTATGCCACCTGCAGTGTTCCAAAATTCTGTCCCGCTGGTCTGTTGGTTACAATAGCGTGTGACAATGTTGCTGCCACAAATGTTTTTCCCGAACCAACGTCCCCCTCGATAAGACGGAGCATGGGTTGATTTTTATGAAAATCGTTCACGCTTTGTGATATGGCGTTCATTTGTGAATCAGTAGGTGTAAAGGGAAAAGTTTCAACAAATTCAATAATGGATTTTTCCGGTACATCAATCGTGTAGGTTGGTAACGATGCATACAATGCTTTGTCTTGTTGGCGTTTTAATTGGATGAAAAATATTTCTTCGAAAGAGAATCTCTTTTTTGCACTTTGGTATTGTTTGCTGTCACGTGGTCGGTGTATCCACAAAAATGCTGTTTTATATGATGGCAGATTGTACGCCTGTAAAATGTGTTCCGGCAATGGATCTACAATGGTATCTAAAAAACCAGAAAGAAATATTCTTTCCAATGCGTGTCGAAACCATAACGATGTGATACCTTTGCTTTCTTTGTATAGTGGAATAATCGTTTCTTTGATTTCGTTGGTTTCTGAAAACAATCCAACGCCCATCATATCAGTATCAGCTGGTTCATGAGATGGATTGAATATCGTGGGAACACCTTTTGCGATGCTGATTTTCCCTGATAGTTTTACAATAGATTCTGGAAAGAGTGTTTTTGCAATATAGGGTTGGTGCAACCAGGTTACCTTCATAGTTCCTGTGGGATCTTCGACTGTGGCTTCGGTTGCGGGGATTTTGCTTTTAAATGTTTTTTTAGTTGCAATCTTTTTTATCTTTACAATGATGCTGGCGTATTCTCCGTCTTGTAATGACTGTATGGTTTTTATTCCACCCATGTCCGCATATCGCGAAGGGAAGTGATATAACACATCATGTAATGTCTGTATGCCCAATTTCCACAGAGCCTTTGTCTGAGGTTCACGTAATCGGTACAAATCACTGACGGGTGTTTTCCATGTATAAGTAGGTTGCATAAGATGGTACTAGTATATCATGATATATATACGATAAAAGCCTTCGATAATCGAAGGCTTTTATAACAAGAATATGGGGTGACTACGCAGTAATCATTCCGTTGATTTTTTCAACCAATTCGTCCAATGTAAAGCTGGCTTTTACCAGATAATCATCAGCGCCTAATTGTTGACCTTTCAAAATATCTGCTTCGTCTCCAAGGTTTGAAAAGATAATAACTTTGGTGTTTTTTTGATTCTCCATTTTTTTTACTTTTTCCAATACTTCAAAACCGCTCATGTTTGGTAACATAAGGTCCAAGAGAATCAGATGAGGTGTCTGTGCAGTTAAATAGGTAATTGCAGCTTCTCCGTCAGGTGCTGTATCTACTTTCATACCAGATGCCTGCAATTTTGTAACAGCCAAACCTCGTAGAAAATCATCGTCTTCAACCATTAAAATGTGTTTTTGTTCGTTCATAAAATTATTATATATTATCTTTGATTCTGTGTATACTATAGCACGTCATTTTCTTGATGCAAAGATTCTTTGGGTAGGGAAATAGTAAACGTGGTGCCCTGGTTTTCGGTACTGACAAATTCTAATGTTCCACCTAATTTGTGAATAATTTTCTTTGCAGTAAAGAGACCCAGTCCTGTACCGTGGGTATGACGACTGGCAGCGTTTGATGCCCGAAAGAATTTGCTGAATATTTGTTCATGATCGGTGTTGGGAATTCCAATTCCATTATCAGAAACGGTAATAACAACATGATCAGTATTGTTTGATGTATGGATAATAATATTACCACCTTCGGGAGTATATTTAATTCCATTTTCAATTAAATTTTGTAATACGATACGTAATTTTGATTGGTCTGTATGAATGTTCGTATCTTCGTTTTCATGTTCGGTTTTGATGGTGATATTACGTGATCGTGCTTCGAGAAGGAATTCAGTAATAATATCATCAACCAATGGTTCTAATGGAGTTTGTGCCAAGGTATATTGAAAATCCCAAGCTTCGCTTTGGTTTGCAAGAATTAATTCCTGAAGCAGTTCAACCAATTGTTCACTGCTTTCGTGTCCTTTGCGGACGATAGTTCGCTGTTCTTCGTTTAAATTTCCCAGGTCACCATCAACCAACATTTTTAATGTCCATTTGATACCAGTTAACGGGGTCCGCAATTGGTGGGCAATCATGGATAAGAATTCGCTTTTCTGTTCATTTTCTTTTTGGCATTTTGCCAATTCTTGTTGTAGGTTTTCAATATCGGGGTTCATGGGAATAGTATACACCATAGAGACTCATCATCACAATATGCCTGGAATTTATTTAATAAACGTGATAATGTGTATTTACTGGAGAGTTGGGGGAGCTTGTCCCGCCACGGCGAGATGAAGCCGAAAGCACTTTACCCCGCCACGGCGAGATGAAGCCGAAAGCACTTCATAATAGTATAGTGAATTTAGTATTTGTGAATAAAAAATGGAGAGTTGGCTGAGTGGCCGAAAGCACCTCACTGCTAACGAGGCGTCCCGTTAAAAGGACCGTGGGTTCGAATCCCACACTCTCCGCAACGACCCAAGAGGGTGATGTCTATTACCCGATTGGGTTGTCGACGCGTGAAAATGTGGGATTCGAACCGAGGCCAGACGAAGTCCGCGTAGCGGCCTGGCCGAGTGGGGGTCGAAGGAGTGACATTTTCTGTAAGAAAATCCACGAGAGTGACCGAATCCCACACTCTCCGCAAAAAACAAATACACAGGATGTAACACATTCTGTAGATATTGTTTTTCCGTGAGATGGGGGATTCGAAAGACGGAGGCGCGAAGCCGATTCGCAGAATCGTTGCCGAGTCAGGGTCGTGAAATTTTGCGTAGCAAAATATTCCTGACCGAATCCCACACTCTCTGCATTCTCGAGATAGGCTCGAAAACTTAATTTATGATCGATTCTGATAACAAACATAAGAATTGGGAGAAATCTATCGGTCCTCGTATTGAGGAGTTAGAAGATAGAGGTTTTGATCTTGAGGCATTTTATCTCTATTCAGCAACTATTGAATTTATGCTCCAATCGACAATTGAGAACCAAGAAAAATGGATTAAACATTTGGTTAGCAAAAGTAAATTGAGATTTGAGGGTATAACAGAGAAGAAATTATTAGAACAACCTTTAGGGGTTTTAATAAAAATTTTTGCTCAGTATTGTGATGATAAGCAGTTGATATCAAAACTAAATGAGTTCAATTCATTCCGAAAGATAATTACACATAGGTTGCTCAATAATCCAATTGAATCATTGAATGATAAAGCAAAACAAAAGAGGTTAACATACTACTCTTTGATTAAAAAACTAGCGGAGTATAACCTTTTTATGATTCAGAAACAGATTGTAAAAAACAAGAGAAAAATTTCTGCTCGAGAGGTTAAAAAAACAAAATCTAAAAGTAGTTAAATCATTAGCTCACTTTCCTCATTCACGATTCCAGACCGGTATCTAATAAAAAAAAGGGGGGCTTGTTAAGTATAGAACCTTATGATGACTTGATCATCCGAAAATGTTAGTATATTGATATGTTAAAAGTATCCTCTATTTTAATTGGTGTTTCTAATTTGAACCAAGCTCGTATTTTTTATGAGAATGTTTTTGGTATGAAATTCGATGAATTTCGTCCCCCTTTTGCATCGGCCACTCTGGATGGTATTGAATTTAATATCGAAGAGGATGCTCCTGTGCGTAGTGCAGATTGGGCAAAAATAAATATTGGTACCAGAAAGAATATATCATTTGAATCAGATAATCTCGATGAATTTCTGCAACAAGCACTGTTACACGGTGCAAAAATAATAAAAGAAATAGAAACAAAACCGTGGGGTTGGAAAGAGGTTATTATTGCAGATCCTGATGGTAATGAATTTATTATTGAACAAGAGATATAAAATAAACTCTATTGTGCTTTCTCTATATGACATCAGCTACCAAAAATATCATGCATACAATCCCAAAAGACCTCAAAGAGATTTTGGCACAGAATCCAAAGGTCCTGGCTATTTGGAATGGGTTGACCCCATTGGCACAAAATGAATGGATTTGCTATATCACAATTGTAAAGAAAAAAGAAACCCGAGAAGATCATATACAACGTCTACAGGAGGATTTACAAAAAGGAAAACGGCGCCCATGTTGTTGGCCTGGTTGTCCACATCGACGACCAAATGCAGAAAAATGGTTTACAAAAACTGGTAATAAAAAATAATCATATGGCAGAAACAGGTATCTCTGGAAATTTTGGTTCAAATTTGGCACAGATTTTGGGTAAAAAAATACTGACTGTGTATCCTGATTTTGCATATACGGATTTTGTTTCTTCTGTCAAAAAACAGGTCCCAGGGAAAATGTATACCGAACGCGTCAATATATTGGCTGATGCTCTTCAAAAATATTTACCAAAAGAATATCCAAAAGCTTTGCAGATTTTAATAAATATTTTAGGGGAAGAAAATCCTAATGAAACAGGGATGTTCAAAGAATATTATTGGATATTACCCATAGGAAAATTTGTAGAGAAATACGGGATTAATGATTTTACTATCTCTATGAATGCATTAGAAGAAATCACAAAACGCAATACCGGGGAATATGCGGTCCGTCCCTTTATCAGAAAATATCCAAAACGTTCATTGGTAATTATAAAAAAGTGGGCAAAGTCAAAAAACTTTCATCTTCGTAGATTAGCCAGCGAGGGTCTGCGACCTAAATTACCATGGGCCAGCAAACTGGATATATTTATAGAAAACCCAGAACCTGTGTTTGAAATTTTAGAGATACTAAAAGAAGATCCTATTAAATTCGTACAAAAATCCGTAGCCAATCATGTTCGTGATTATATGAAGGTAAATCCAAAGGCTACAGAAAAACTTATCAGGCGGTGGCAAAAAACCAATACTCCATATACACTAGGGATTATCAAACACGCACAAAGATTGAAAAAATAAGATATCTAATATACACAGGGCAAGAGCTTGCTTTTATATTGAAATTAATGTATAATGCAGTGTATCAATATAAGAAGTTATCTGCCCGCAGGTAGGTAAAAATAATAGTAATAAATATATAGACAAATAGTATGGGAAATTTTCAAGGTGGTAGAGGTGGAGACAGAGGAGGTGATCGACGAGGAGGTTTTGGTGGAGGACGTGGAGGTGATCGTGGCGGTTCACGTTTTGGCGGAGGAGACCGAGGTGGTCGTCCTAGCTTTGGTGGTCGTGATGACCGCAGTGTTTCTTTGCACCGTGTAAACTGTGATGAATGTCACAAAAGCTGCGAAGTACCTTTCAAACCAACACATGGGAAACCAGTATTTTGTGATGATTGTTTCAAAGGAAAACGAGACGAAGATGATCGAGGAGGAAGACGAGATTCAGATTTCGGAGGATTTAAAAAAGACTTCGGAGGTGAAAAATCATTCCGTTCTGAAAAACCACGACCATCAATGGATGATGAAATAAAACGACAAATGGTAGATATGAATGCAAAAATTGACCGATTGGTATTTGCTATGGAAAAATTGACTGGCGTGAAAAACGAAGTTTCTTTTTCTGACAAAGAAGCAATCTTGGTTCAAAAGAAAAAAGAACAAAAACCTATGGATGTGAAAAAAGTAGAACGTCCAAGTATCAAAGAAGTAGTTTCTTCTGCGGTAGCTTCTAAAAAAGAAGTGGTAAAAAAAGCTCCAACTAAAAAAGCTGTAGTTGCAAAAAAAGCAGCAACGAAAAAAGTTGCAGCTAAAAAAGCAGCTCCAAAGAAAAAATAATACATACGGTGTTATAAGAAAAACTCGTCATGTATGTGACGAGTTTTTCTTTTTCTCTGCGTGATATGCTATGAAAATTATATTTTATTTATGAAACCAGAAATACATACACAAAAAGAAATAAAACAAGCAACTCGCCAAGTTTTGGTGGATTTTTGGGGTGAATATGTAAAAAATCCTAGACATGCATTTCTTGCTTTTTTGATGCCCGCAATGGGTTCTATTTTGGTATTTTTTATCCCACCTTTAATTGTGGCAAAATTGGTTGATATGTTTGTTATAAATGGATTTTTAGATATGCGTTCTACATTTTCCTATATTGGATTATTTGCTGGAGTCTGGTTATTAGGTGAAGTATTTTGGCGTATTGGTATTCATGCGGTTATTCGATTGAATACATTAGGAATCAACGCATTATCCCGAAGAGCGTATACATTATTGGCACAACAAGATTATAATTTCTACGCGCATAATTTTGCAGGATCGTTAACAAAAAAAGCCGGAGCCTATTCACGTAGTTTTGAATCGTTAACCGAGACATTGGTATTTTGGGTAGTAGGGAATATGTTTCCTTTGATTTTTGCTTTTGTAATTTTGTGGAGGTATTCTCCGGTTATTCCGTTGGCTCTTTTAATTGGTATTAGTGTGACCATCCTTGTCTCGGTTCCTATTATCAGAAAAAGATCCCATCTGGTAATGTTGCGTCATAATGCATCCAGTTTATTGTCAGGTAATCTATCTGACATTGTGACTAATATGCTAACTATAAAATCTTTTGCAAAGGAAAAATCAGAGGCAAAAACGTATGGATTGCTGGTTGATGATCTGACAGAAAAAATAAAAAATGCAGCTGATTATCATAATCGGCGTTTGGATGTAGCGATTGCACCATTATCAATTCTAACGAATGCAGTAGGTCTATTTTTGGCTGTATTTTTCACCCAAAAATTAGGACTTCAGGCTGGAACAATCATTGTAGTGTTTACATATTATTCTCAGGTGAATCGTATTTTTTGGGATATTAATAAAATTTATCGTAATATTGAATCTGCTATGGGGGAAGCTACTGAATTTACCCAGCTTTTTGTTGTTGAACCATCGGTCCAAGATATTCCAAGTGCAACTGAATTACAAGTAAAAAATGCATCTATCTCTTTTGATCATATAGAATTCTCGTATGATGAAAATCAAAAAACTAGCTTTTTGAAAGATTTTAATCTGGAGATACAACCTAATCAAAAGGTGGGTCTTGTTGGTCCATCGGGTGGTGGTAAAACAACCATCACCAAATTATTACTCCGATTTCTTGAATTGCAATCGGGTAGTATTTCCATTGATAATCAAAATATTGCATCGGTAACCCAGTCATCATTGCGAGGCGCCATTGGTTATGTTTCCCAGGAACCATTATTATTTCATCGGTCTTTATTTGATAATATTGCCTATGGTAAAGAAGATGCAACCCTAGAAGAGGTAATACATGTAGCAAAATTAGCACATGCTCATGAATTTATTTCTGAATTGGAGTATGGGTACGATACGCTGGTGGGTGAGCGAGGAATCAAATTATCGGGCGGTCAACGACAGCGTGTAGTTATTGCACGTGCGTTATTAAAAAATGCTCCGATATTGGTATTAGACGAAGCAACCAGTGCATTGGATTCAGAATCAGAGAAATATATTCAAGAAGGTTTGGTAGAATTAATGAAAAATAAAACTGCATTGGTTATTGCACACCGGTTATCAACTATTAAACATTTGGATCGTATCATTGTTTTGGATGGGGGACATATTGTTCAGGATGGAACACATACAGATTTATTGCAAGACAAAGACGGTTTGTATGCCAGATTATGGGGGCACCAATCGGGAGAATTCTTGAATGATGAGGAATAAGTAACGTTGTACAAAAAAACAAGCCCGCGATTTTTTCGCGGGCTTTCGGTTTCTTTGAGAATAAGATCAAAAAGTTTTTCTATCTTTTTTAAATCAAAGACGTCTTTTCTTTTTGGTCTTTTCTCGAATGTGCGTGTTAATTTCAGGTGCACCTCCTCTCTGAGAGAATCTGAAAATGATTGATCATGATGATTCCAGAGAACAAATAATGCATCAATCGCATTTTGTGCTGAAAAATACTCATCAGGGGAAATTATTGAATCTTCCCCTACACGGATGGTGGCAAGAATAAGTTGCGCACATCCACGCATTCGGGTTAGCAATGTCTGTTGTTTCTTTTTCATTCAAAAGTTCTTTGATTCTTTATTATTATACATTATTTTTAATAATTTGTCCATACTTTGTGTTGTTATATACAAAAGTATCTTTTAATGTATACTTTGTATAAAGCTCACTAAAATCAACAGATCATGAGGCCGCAAACAGGTTATTCGATTGTATATGTAGTTGTAGATCAGCCACCATCACATGGTTATCGTAAGCTCCTTTTTAATACCAGCAAACATGGTAAATATTACTGGGGAACCGGGAATAATTCTTATTCTTTTGAATATTTACAAAAGCAGTTATCTGAAGGTAAGATTTTCAAGTTACCAATACCAAAGGTACTTGAAGAAGGAATGAGTATTTGGATCAATTCAATAGGGGGACTGTTTTATGGTGATTTGATTAATCCCCTGAAAAGCGATGCTGAGATGTGTTTTCTTGGATGTAAGCTAAACCTCTAGCTTGTAACAACATCGGAGGTAGTTATAACCTCACTATCGGTTGGGTTGCAAGTTTTCACCAAAGGGGGTTTACCCGTGGACAGTTCACTGTCCACGGGTTTTATTTTGATGAAATATATTGGTAATGATTTTCTTTTCTTGTTTGGTGTTATGATATACTGTTTTGTATGGAAAATCCTAAAAAAATTCAAAAAGAAAATCTTGAATTTCAAACAAGGGTATTATCTACTGATGAATTGAAACAATTTATCTATCAAGGACAAAGTCTGCCACAAGATAATCGTTTTCTAGATAAAGAAAAAGGTGGAGTATTTCAATATTTTGAGATTCAAAATTTATTAACTGTTTCTCATAATAAAAATTTATTATGGTATCCCGTGGTTCAAATAGGAAATACTATTGTGGGTATTTCTGAATTAGAACAAGATCCCTATGATGAAAATCTTTTTTGGTTAAAATCTGTTGATATAGACCCTCTGTATCAGGGTAAAGGATTAGCAAGAAAATTACTTGAAACAATCTTTGATCTTGCAAAAAATAAAAAACATAATCTGTTAATTTCTTTATATTCAGATGAGGGTTCAGAAAAAATTCAACGTATTATCAAAGAGCTTTCTGAATCAAAAGGAGTAAATATTCAAGAAAATAATGAGTAAAAAAGATTTATACCATATTCTAATTATGAAAAAAACAAAAAATTAGGGAATTAGCTGAGGGTAAAAATAAAAACCGCTATGATGCGGTTTTTATTTTTTAGAATTCTTTTTACTGAAACCAAGCGTTTAACCATGATTGCATCATAGTGATTTCTTCAGTCTGTACACGAATGATATCATCTGCCATTTTTTGTAGTTCTGGTCGTGCGGTATTTTCTTGTAATACTACTGCCATGTCTACGGCACCTTGGTGATGCACAATCATGTCTTCGAGAAAAATTTTGTCTAATTCGTCTCCTGTTTTGCCTTGCATGCGCGCGGTCATATCTGTCATGGTTGAATGCATATCATGAGATTTAGTCATGTCTGCATTATTATATCCAGAGAAAAAGAAAAATCCCAATACAATTCCTATAATTATTCCCGCTATTCCGATGATGCTATTTTTTTGATTCATATATACATTAATTGATTATATAATAATTCTTTTTCTATGATAACATAAAAATCATAACGATTGCCATACCGGCCATGAGTACATCTTCTGCCAATGTGACCCATGTCATAGGAACCTTGAATACCGTTCCTAAACATGCACACATAATTGTTTCTTTTTTGCGTAATTTTAGATACACCCCAATAGTACTTATTATCATAACAATCAATGTTATCCAGTTGGTAACAAGAGGTATGATGTTCAAGAGAAAAGAAATTCCTAATGCAATTTCTAAAAAGGGATATATATATGCATAGGTTTTTGATTTCATTGCAACGATATCATACATTTGATATGCAGAAGCAAAGTCTTTGAGCTTGAGTATCTTCAGGACTCCAAAGATCATAAAAAAACCTCCCATGAAAATACGCATACCTAACATAATATTTCCACCTGTCAGTAGAGGGATACCTACAGAAACAACAAGAATGCTGGTAAGAATAATAATCAACGGTAAAAAGTCTTTGAAAGTATAATGTTCTTTTATCATATGTGTCTCATTATATCATAAAAATAACCACTTCTCATTTTTATAATTTCTAGTATACTGCCTGTATGCAAATAATAACTGATAAAACTAGGATAGAGCGCGTGTTGGACCGCGGTATGTTAGATACCATTTTACCATCACGAGATTTTTTGATTTCAGAACTCTCTTCTGGAAGACGACTGCGTATCTATATAGGATTTGATCCTACGGGTATCGCATTGCACCTTGGGCATGCACAGAATTTAATGTTTTTGGAAGATCTTCGAAAATTGGGTCATGAAGTGATTATTTTATTTGGTGATTTTACTGCACGAATTGGTGATCCAGATAAATCATCTGCACGACAACAATTGACCAAAGAGCAAGTTTTAGAATATGCATCAGGATGGATTAATCAGGTTCGACCTTTGTTAAATTTTGACGATACGGAAAATCCTCCGGTTATTCAATACAACAGCGAATGGTTGGAAAAATTATCTTTTGCCGATGTTGTTCAACTGGCGTCACATTTTACTGTACAACAAATGATCGAACGTGATATGTTTCAAAAACGTATTCAATCAGGTTCGCCTGTATATTTGCATGAATTTATGTACCCATTGATGCAGGGATATGATTCTGTTGCTATGGACGTTGATATTGAATTGTGTGCAACGGACCAGTTGTTTAATGCACTGGCAGGACGAACATTGCAAAAGAAAATCAACAACAAAGAAAAACATATTATTGCATTACGATTAGTTGCAAATCCTATTACAGGGGAATTGATGTCAAAATCTAGGGGGTCCGGAGTGTTATTGGATTTATCTGCCAATGATATGTACGGAGCATTAATGGCACAGCCAGATGAAATGACAGAAATATTTTTTACCAGTTGTACACGAATGCCGTTGGATCAAAAAGAAACTATTATGGATATGGGTCCACGTGATGCAAAAATGTGTATTGCAAAAGAAATCGTAGGAATATTTCATGGAAAAGATAATGCAGAAAACGCAGAACAGGCTTTTATTGAAACTTTTCGAAAAGGTGGAGTGCCAGATGAAATGCCTGAAATAAAACTTGATGCAAATAAATCTCTAGGGGAAATTTTGGTTGAACAAAAACACATACCTTCAAAATCAGAATGGAAGCGATTAATAGATGGTGGCGCGGTTTCTATTCACGAAGGAGAAAAGATAACAGACGTTTCTTTTGTTCCTACACAACCTTGTGTAATCAAAATTGGAAAACGATTGTTTATTAAGATTCTGAGATAGGTTAATGGGCTACCGTAACTGCAGCAATATGACGTGCTCCTGCTTTTTGTAGGGCACGTTTTGCTTCTTGGATGGTTGCACCAGTACTGGTCACATCATCAATAATGATATACAGAGGTTCTTTTGGTAGAATTTTTTTTGCAACAAATACATTTTTCATATTTTTTAAACGGTCTTGTCGAGATGTAATTGTTGATTGTTTTTTCCTATGGGATGTTCTTTGTAATAATTCTTGTAATGTATAATCACTTTTGGAAACATATGGCAATAATGATTCTGCAATTAATTTTGATTGATTAAAGCCACGTTCCAATAATCTTGTTCTTGATATTGGAATGGGCACTAAAATGGTTTTTTGAGTTTGGTGTATGGTTGCATATTCCGAAGAAATATCTTTGCATACATCAGATAATGGTTTCCCTATAATGGTTGTTAATTCTTTTGATTTATTTTTCTTGAGATAGAGAATAATCTTTTTGACAGTAGGGGATTTGTAATTATACAAAGAAGAACAGTATGATGGATTTTTTTCTGCATGCGGTAATTTATGAAGACATGGTGTGCACAACAAGACGCCTGATTGACCACACATAATACAATGTCGTGGGAAAAAGATATCCCAAAATAGTCTGTAGAGATATTCTCTTTGACTTCTATTCATGATATACTTATCATATACGTAATATATACATATGCCAAATATATTTGACACTCTTTTAGGACAAGCAAAATCTTTTTTAGGCACCACGGGTGGTGATGCTATTTGTGGTGTGGATATTGGATCTTCATCTATCAAAGTTGTTGAAATTAAAAAGAAAGAGGGTGTTGTTGTTTTGCAAACCTATGGGGAATTGGCATTAGGGCCTTTTGCCGGCAAAGAAGCTGGTCAGGTTATCCAATTAAACCAAGAGGTTATTACTCAGGCAATCAAGGCTTTATTCCAAGAAGCAAAAGTTACTGCAAAAAAAATATTTTTCTCTACACGATCATCATCCAGTTTGGTTTTTGTGTTGGATGTTCCATCAGTCAGCGAGCGTGAAATTTCTGCATTGTTGCCAAACGAAATGAGAAAATATATTCCTGTTCCGGTAAACGAAGTTGTTCTGGATTGGTGGATTATTCCATCAGAAATTGATTCTGCATTGGGTCATGATGTGAACGATGGTGTTCCTAAAAGAGAGGTTCTTGTCGCCGCAGTGCATCGTGATACGGTAAAAACATATCAGGAAATTGTTCATGCAGCTTCATTGCAATCTACGGGTTTTGAAATCGAAATGTTTAGCACTATACGGTCATCAGTTAAATATGATTTAAATGCTACGCTGGTTCTTGATGTGGGTGCATCATCAACACGTGTTGCCATTGTTGAATCAGGAATCATGCGTTCGTTTCATACCATTCAACGGGGTTCACATTATATTACTCAGGCAATTGCTACGTCACGGGGTATTCCATTTACCCAGGCAGAGAATCGAAAACGTTCTGTTGGGTTATTGGGTTCTGGGGATGACGAAGAAATTTCTGCAATCGCAAAAATGACTGTTCGGTTTATTATTTCTGAAGCCCAAGGTGTTGTTTTATCATATGAAAAAAAATATGGACGACCTATTCAAAAAGTTGTTTTGACCGGAGGGGGCGCATTATTAAAAGGTTTTTCAGATATTGCCCAAGAAGCATTCCGGGCCCAGGTTACCATAGCTACACCATTTCAAAAAACTCAGGCTCCACAATTTTTGCGTGATACACTAGAAACTGTTGGTCCTTCATTTGCGGTTTCTATTGGTTTGGCACTTAGGGGGTTATCAGAATAAAATACTTTTCCACGTTTTTTCTTTTTATTGCTGTTGATTTTCTTTTACTGTGATATAATAGAATCAAGTGAGCAATAGTGATATATACTCTTATTTATGGATAAAGAATTTCAAACAACTTTTATACCAAAACGATCCGTATCTTCTGATAATGGAATAGTAGGTGCGCCATCTTTGAGTGGTGTTGGAAATTTCGGTGGGTCGTCTGTTCCGCCAGCACCGATTTCTCGACCTGTGAGTTTAATGGGAATATTGGCACTTATTATATTTATCGCCACAGCTATTTCTGCAGGTGGTGTTATCTTTTACGAAAAGTCGTTAAAAGAAAACATTATCGTTTTACAAAACCAATTAGAAGATGCACGAAAAGTTTTTGAACCAGAATTTCTTAATGAAATAAGAAGACTGGATATGAGATTGTCTGTGTCTCGATTATTATTGGATCAACATGTTGTTTTGACTCCGGTATTTGATATCCTGGAACAAACAGTATTACCTGATGTTCGATATTCTCGGTTTTCATATTCTGTATCGGATGGACAAGTGTTTGTAACTGCCGAAGGGGTGGCACGATCATTTACGGCCATTGCTCAGCAATCAAATGTTTTGGGTCGTACAGTGTCGGTGCGAGATCATATCTTTTCTGATTTCCAAACAGACGAGATGGGAAATGTGGGATTTCAGTTAGCATTAGCATTTTCACCTGATGTATTATTATATAACGCGCAACCAACAAACTAAGTATGGGACGATTCATTTTTTCACTATTCACAATACTTATCTCTGTAGCAGTTTTTGTTGTTATTGTTATTCCACGTTTTAATTCTATAAAAGAACTTCGTAGCGAACGATCAGAATTAGTTTCCGCTGTATCCAGCGGTGCTGATCTGCGTGTTCGACGTGATGAATTAACACGTCAGTATAATGCAATTTCACAAGATGCGCTTTTGAAACTACGATCGTTGCTTCCTGATTCTATTGATAATGTAAAATTAATTCTTGAATTAGATGCATTATCAAGAACCTATGGTCTGCCTATTCAAAATGTTCGTGTGCGAGAAATCGAAGACGAAACAGGGACACAACAATCTGCAGTGGTTGCTGATTCTCGATATGGAACCACTCGACTGGAATTAACATTAGAAGGTCGCTATGACCGATTTCGATCTTTTTTGGCTGATGTAGAAAAAAGTCTACGGTTAATTGATGTTGAATCTGTTACGTTTACTTCGTCAGAAGATGAAACAGTATATACTTATATTATTACCCTAAGAACCTATTGGTTGCGATAATATTATATGAAAAACAATTCACAAACAATTTTTATTGTCATCGGAATCCTGGTTGTATTAGGAGGATTAGGATATGTTATTTTTAATAATTCAAAAGAAGAAACACCCGAAGGTCTTGTATCTCAAGCAACTGGGGAATTGGCAACACCATTAGTTACGGGGCAATCAGATGCATCGTTGGCTCGAGATGAGCTTCTTGTTTTATTACAAAGCGTTTCTCGGGTTTCTTTGGATACCTCGTTACTTAATGCCCCTTCTTTTACTAACCTTAAAGACATTGGGATTTTGTTGCCACCTGTATCCAGTCAGGGCCGCGTAAATCCTTTTGCTCCGTATACGGGAACAACTGTACAAATTATTGAACAACCTATTATTGCAGACACCATGCCTGCAGATGATGTGCAATCCGGGGGTATGGATATACCAGAAGATGCTTTGCCATTATTTTAATATATGAGTTTTCTTGAAACCGTCGTACAAAAAAATATTATTTCACGAAACCAGTTAGATGGTGTTGCAGAAAAAATTGAAGAAAATGGAGGTGATCTTGATGTTACATTGATACAATTAGGTGCTGATGAAGATGTTTTGATGGCTGCAAAATCAGAATATTATGGTATCCCATTTAAAAAAGTAGACCAGCAAAGTGTTTCTTTTGACCTATTAAAATACGTACCCGAAGAATCAGTGCGACATTATGGTTTTGTTCCTGTGGGATTGGAAAATGATGTAGTGCACATTGGTATTCGTGATCCAGAAAACATGGAAGCACGAAATGCGTTGCAATTTATTTTTGGACAAAAAAGTATTCCATTTGAAATATATCTTATTGGACCAACAGATTTTAAAGCTTTGTTGGAAACCTATCGTGGTATTACCGGTCAGGTAGACCAAGCTGTTTCTCAGTTGGAAGGTGAAATGTTAAATGTAGACAAAGAAGTTGCGGCAGGAGAATCTTTGGTAAAGAAAAATGCAAAAGGTAATCAGGCTATTGTTGAAGATGCGCCGGTTACCAAAATGGTTGCCGTGGTGTTGCGTCACGCTATCGAAGGGCGCGCTTCGGATATTCACATAGAAAATACAGGAGAAAAAGTAAAAGTGCGTTTTCGTGTTGATGGTGCATTGCATACATCTTTGTTGTTACCAAAAACAGTGCACCGTGCAATGATTGCACGTATTAAAATTTTATCTAGTTTGAAATTAGATGAACAACGAAAACCTCAGGATGGTCGTTTTTTTGCAAAAATAGAAGGTCGACAAATCGATTTTCGTGTTTCTACATTTCCAACATATAACGGAGAAAAAGTTGCTATCCGTATCTTGGATCCAGGTAAAGGAATCAAATCATTAGAAGAAACAGGAATGCGCTCTGATCATGTAAAAATGGTGCGAGAAGCAATCAATCGACCGTACGGAATTATTTTAATTACCGGTCCAACAGGGTCAGGTAAAACCAGTACATTGTATTCTATGATCAATGAATTAGACAAAGAAAAACACAATGTGGTTTCTTTGGAGGATCCTATTGAATATAACATTGGTAGCATGAACCAATCACAGGTGATGCCAGAAATTGGATATACGTTTGCAAACGGACTACGTAGTATTTTGCGTCAGGATCCTGATATTATTATGGTTGGGGAAATTCGAGATAAAGAAACCGCTCAGTTGGCCGTACAGGCCGCATTGACTGGACACCTGGTATTTTCTACGTTGCACACGAATAATGCTATTGGGGTTATTCCACGTCTTATTGATATGGGGGTAGATCCTTATTTAATTGCACCTACATTATTGTTGGTTATGGGACAACGGTTGGTACGAACCATTCATCCAAATGCAAAACAAGAAATGCTTATGGACGGTAGTATTCAAAAACTTATCGAACGAGAAGTCGCAGACCTGCCAGCAGAAATACAGCAAGAATTTCTTTCTGCAAAATCCGTATTCGAACCAAAATCAATCGAAGAATGTCCTTCGGGTATGTTGGGACGAACTGCAGTATATGAAATGTTTCGCATGGATCGTGAATTGGAAAAAATTATTCTCGAAGGTTCAAATGATAATGAATTACACAAAGCAGTTCGTGCACGTGGTATGAGAACTATGAAAGAAGATGCTATTTTGAAAAGTATACAGGGAATTGTACCATTCGGAGAAGTTGGAAATCTTTAATTTCTTCAAATTTCTTTTGATACAAGGTTGTATGTGCTATACTAAAACTATATTTATAGATAACAAAAAAATGCTATGACAACATATGACTACTCAGCTGAATTAAAAAATCTTATCGAATCTTTGATTCGAGAGAATGCTTCTGATTTACATATTTCAACTGGTCGTACTCCATTTTTGCGTGTGTCAGGGGATTTGATTCCTTTGACCAGTCAACGTGTATACACAAAAGAAGACACCATGGCATTGTTGCAATTAATGGTAATCCCTTCTAAATTAGAGGCATTTAATCGAGGTGAAGAAATAGATTTTTCTTATGATTTCGAAGGGCGCGTACGATTACGAGGTAATGCATTTCTTCAAAAAAATTCAGCTAGTATCGCATTGCGTGCTATTCAAAAAGTAAAATCTTTGCAAGAACTAAACCTTCCAGAACAATTAGTACAATTTGCGCGAAAACGACAAGGATTCTTTTTGGTGGTAGGACCCGTCGGATCTGGAAAATCAACCACATTGGCTGCATTGATTAACATGATTAATAAAGAACGTCGCGAACACATTGTTACCATTGAAGATCCAATGGAATATGCATTTGAAGAAGAACATTCAGTAATCGATCAACGAGAAATCGGTATCGACAGTAAAGATTTTGAATCAGCTTTGAAATCAGTATTTCGTCAGGATGTGAACGTGATTATGATTGGTGAAATGCGAAGTCCAGAAACTATGGTAACTGCGGTTACCGCTGCTGAAACGGGGCACTTGGTATTATCAACATTGCACACAAACACCGCATCACAAAGTATTGATCGTATTATCGATTCGTTCCCACCTAACCAACAAGATCAAATTCGTGCACAGTTATCTTCTACCTTGTTGGGTATATTCTCTCAACGTTTAATTCCTGGAATTTCAGGTGGCGTTGTTCCTGCATATGAATTATTGATTAATAACAGTGCTGTTGCCAATTTGATTCGCGAAGGTCGTACTCATGAATTGGATACGGTTATTGAAACAGGTCTAGAAGTTGGTATGATCGATATGAATCGTTCATTGTTGGATTTGGTTCGGAATCAAAAAATTACTTTGGAAAATGCATACCGTTATTCAACAAATCCAAAAGCATTAGAAAGATTGTTATAATTTCTCGTATATGATTTTTAACTACAAAGTATTAACCCAAGAAGGGAAACAAGAACAGGGAACTATCGATGCAATCAGTCAGGATTTGGCAATTACTGCATTACAACGTCGTGGATATGTTGTCGTGTCGGTTGTCGAGGGTGGTCAAAAACGTTTTGGTGATATTGTTATTTTCGATTCTATTCCATCAAAAGATATTGTGATGATGTCACGACAGGTTTCAACATTGTTCGAAGCCCAGGTATCTGCATCACGTGCTTTTTCTTTGTTGGCAGAAAGTTCATCTAACCCAACATTGCGTCGTTCATTATCTGCGGTATCTCAGGATATTCAGGGTGGTATGGCTATTTCTGATGCAATGAAAAAACATCCTATCGCGTTTTCTAATTTTTATGTAAACATGGTGCGTGCCGGTGAAGAATCTGGTAAATTCGTAGAAACATTTGAATATTTGGCAGATTATCTTGAGCGAGAATTTGAAATTAAATCAAAAACACAAAATGCATTAATCTATCCTGCGTTTGTTATCCTAACATTTATCATCGTTATGGTATTGATGTTGGTCATGGTTATTCCAAAATTGTCACAAATTTTGATTGAAACAGGTGGGGAATTACCATTCTATACAAAAATAGTTATTTGGATCAGTCAGGTCTTTGTTGATTATGGTTTGTTTATGTTAATTGCATTAGTTGTCGGAGGATTCTTTTTCTGGAAATTCAGCCGTGGAGAACAAGGAAAATATCGTATTGATCAATTGAAAATGCAGATACCTTATTTAGGGGATCTGTTCCGTAAATTGTATTTATCACGTATTGCAGACAACCTAGATACCATGTTATCTGCAGGTATTCCTGTTGTGCGTGCGATGCAAATCACTGGTGAGGTGGTGGATAATCATGTTTATGCAGCCATTATGAAAGAGTCTGTTGAATCGGTAAAGGCGGGTAACCCAATGTCATCAGCATTTGAAAAGCATCCTGAATTTCCAAACATCTTGGTGCAGATGATTCGTGTGGGTGAAGAATCTGGTTCGGTGACTACTATTTTGAAAACCGTTGCACGTTTCTATAAACGAGAAATGGAAACTGCAGTAGATACATTGATTGGTTTGATTGAACCGGTGATGATTATCTTGTTGGGGCTTGGGGTAGGGTTCCTTCTTACATCGGTGTTGTTGCCTATTTACAACATCGCTTCAGGATTCTAAGGTTAATTCTATACATTGAGAACTAATAATTAATGTCTAAAATCAGTCTTATCACTTTTTGTATACCCAAAAAGTAATCAAAAAGGGTAGACCCGCATAAAACAACTAAAAACAGGTGTACTATTCCTATAAAGTATAAACTCGTTTCACTCAGGCATATACTTTATTTAACGAAATAGTACACCTGTTTTCTTTACGTTGTTTTCTACAGGGTCGCTAGCTACGAATTGCATTCCGCATCCTTTGACCCTAGAGAAAAAGACGTTAAGAAAATGAGTCAAAAAATGCGTATGAAACAGGATATGTTTGAGTGATAGCGAGTTTATCCTGTTTAGTATTTTTTGACTCATTTTTAGTCTTTTTACTCTGAGGTCTTGATTCCTGCCTGCCGGCAAAGGCAGGTTTTGGTGACTTTTTTATCAAGAAAAAAGTTATAGTATTGATTATCCCCACATAGTATTGTTTTTTATTCTGGTATGATATAATAAAACCAAGTGGTACATATTGATTGTATCAAGTTCGGAATTTTTTAATAGTTTTTAATCATATATTTTTTATGAAAACAAATAAAGGTTTTACATTAATCGAATTGTTGGTAGTTATTGCTATCATCGGTATCTTATCAGCTGTTGTTTTGACGTCATTGGGATCTGCTCGAACAAAAGCTCGTGTAGCTGCTGCAGAAGCAACATTGCGTGGAATTTTGCCAGGAGCAATTATCTGTGATGACGATGCTGGAACATTGGCAGCTGCTACTGTTGGTAACGACATTTGTTCAGCTCCAAGTGGTTCACTTTGGCCAGCACTTCCAACTGGATGGGCATATGGTACTATTACTGACGCTACAGCAGGGGATGGAACATTTTCTTTTGAAGCAACAGGGGATTCTACTACTATTACTTGTACAGAAACTGGTTGTATCTAATTCATTGGATTACCTAAAACAAAAAAACCATCCATATGTGGGTGGTTTTTTGTTTTAGGTAATGTATAATATAAGTATGAAAAATAAATTTGGTTTTACTATTATGGAATTACTTGTTGTTATTGCAATTTTATTAATTCTTATTGCTATTGTTATTTCATCACTCAGTATTTCTCAAAAACGTACTCGTGATGATCGTCGCATCTCTACACTACAAGAAATTATGTTGGCGCTAGAAGAGTATCGTGATGTATGTCAAGAATATCCACATAGTTTAATTTTGAATGTAGATAATGGATGTGTAAATGGTAATACTTCTAGTCTTGTAACATTGGAAACATTTTTGTCAGATGATGCTCGCAATGCAATTGACGGGACATCAAACTTTTTCTCTGGGGCTAATGATTTCAAATATGTTGGCATTGCATCAACGGGGCAATCACGGTGTACGGGATATCACATAGGAATTCCATTAGAGACAGAACATTCAGAATTATCTCGTGCAGATCGTGCCGATACTTCAGATGGATTTGCATTGTCTGCAATGGGTGCAGAAATTTGTCAGCCTAGTGCCGCGAATGGTTTTTCTGGAAATACTGATGATTGTGGTTTATTTTTCCCTGGTAGTCAGACAACGTATAAATGTCTCGATTTTAAAAAAGGTAATCCTTAATTCCTAATTCTTTCTTTCTTTTTTCTACTTACTCTTTACTTCTTACTTTATCTATCATGTCTTTACTTCTCATCATTATTTCAATTCTTTTTGGCTTTATCGTCGGTAGTTTTTTGAATGTGGTTGTATTGCGTATGCATACAGGGCGTTCTTTTGTGCGCGGACGGTCAATGTGTTTTACCTGTAAAAACGGTTTGAATTGGTTTGAATTGGTTCCGGTTCTTAGTTTTATTTTTCAAAAAGGTAAATGTCGTAATTGTAGTGTACCTTTGTCGATACAATATGTTGCCATGGAGTTAATTACGGGAACGTTATTTGGGTTGGTCTGGTTTGTTTTCTTTGATATTTCAAATCTTGTTTCATTATTATCAGTTGTTTTTGGATGGGTTATTGTTTCTTGTCTGGTTGTGGCTGGTGCATATGACAAACGACATTTTATTTTACCTGATGAATTGACTTATTTCTTTGCAGGATTAGGGATTTTATCATTATTTTTTCCCGTATTAATTGGTTCTGATACATTGGTGCAATTGCCATCGTGGTTGACTATTATTTCTGGTCCAGTGGTTGCATTACCATTTGCATTGGTATGGTGGATGTCAAAAGGTGCATGGATGGGATTGGGTGATGCAAAATTATCTTTGGGTATTGGATGGATACTGGGGTTGCGCGCTGGATTTTCTGCGTTGGTATTTTCATTTTGGATCGGGGCTCTTTTTGTAATGTTGTTGGTAGGGTATCGTTTTTTTATAAAATATGTAAAACGTAAAAAAATAGGTGCACTGGATCATCATATTCCTTTTGGCCCATTTTTGATTGCTGGTTTTTTTGTTGTATATTTATCAGGATTTACTCTGTATTCACTGATGATATGGTGGGCAGGTTTAATATATTAGTGTATAATTAACGATATGAAACAATGTATGCAATCTTCAAAACAAAATCAGTCTACTGGTTTTACGTTGGTTGAATTCATTGTTATTATTTCTATCTTTGCGATTGTTGCTACGGTGTCTTTGTTTAATTCAGGTTCATTTAATCGTCATACTGCGATGCAAAATTTGACGCATGATATTGCATTAGTAATCCGTCAGGCACAAAATTATGGAATGGGTTCTACTGCGGATATTGATAATGCTACTATTCGATATCCTGTAGCTGTTCAATTTGAAAGAGACATGGGAAATGATAGATTTCTTTCAGAAATGGTTTTGTTCCGGGACATGAATCAAAATGCACTTTATGATGTAAATAATGATATGTTATTAGATAGAATTACATTTCGATCACCTTCGTATATTTATAAAATTGAAAACCAAAATGGTACTACGTGTGACGACAATGATCAATTTTTGACCATCGGCTTTCAACGTCCTCTACCAGACCCAAGAATTTTCTGTGGAGGTATATCAAATCAATGGAATGATATGGTGGTAACAATATTAAATAATGAGAATGCAAACCCAAAAACAATTACTATTCAACCAACGGGTTTAATTAGTGTTGATTAATTATGAAAAAAAATCTTAGACAATCAGGGTTTACATTAATCGAAGTAATGGTTTCAGTTGCAATTTTTTCTATTATTGTAACAATTGGGATTGGGTCGTTGTTGTCTATTAATACTGCGCATAAAAAAGCTTTGGCAAATAAAACTGCATTAGATAGTGTGAATTTCGTTATGGAAAGTATTGCAAAATCTATTCGTACAGGAGATTATTATACCTGTAAAGATCTAAGTACTGATTATGATGGTGCTTTGGGGTATTTTATGGCCTCTCCCTCGGAAACTTTTGGTTGCGGTGCTGGAAATGAAATAGATTTTATTCAATTTAATGATTCAGAACGCGGAGAACGTGTATCTTATGGATATGATACGATCTTGGATCCCGACGGAGCTATTGTACGCAAAATTGAGAATGGTTCTTGGGAAAAGATAACCGGTGAAGATGTATCCGTGGATGCATTTCATATTGTGGTTGTGGGTAATGCTCTTGATGACGGATTGCAACCACGAGCAACAATTCGTGTAGTATTTCGTGTGCGTGTAGGTGGACAGGAACAAATCATAGCAATGCAATCAACGGTCAGTCAACGTAGTTTAGATGCTATGCCCGCACAATCGCAATCTATATTACAACAGGGTCAAAATACATATCAGACATCTATGCAAAATACTGGTAATAATCCTTCATCAAAAATATCTCCTTCACAAAATACATCTGGTGGGCTATCAACCCAAATCAGTACACAGATTGGTCCTAATCCTACAAATGGTGTAGTAAAAAATCCATAACATAGTATGAAACAAAAACACGCACAAAAAAATACACAAGGTTTTACGCTTATCGAAGCATTAGTTGCTGTATTTATTTTTTCATCAGCCGTAGTTTTTCTTATTACTATGGCGGGTCGTGGATTATTGGCATTAAACGCATCAGAAAAACAAACGACGGCATATTTCTTGGCACAAGAGGGAATCGAAATTGTGCATAATCTTCGTGATCAGGCTTTTTTGAATGCCGACCCTTGGTTGAGTGAGATTAATCCATTATGTATGGGTTCAAATGCAGGTTGTGGTTTTGATATTGATTCTAATAATCAAACAACATCGGGTGTTCCTTGTTCGGGTAATGCATGTATTATCAAAATAGATAACAATACTCCTCCTAAATTTTCATACTCTGGACCCAATCAAACACCTTTTACCCGTAGAATTCGATTAATAGAACAAGATCTTGATGGGGATACTACTATTGATGCATTAGAAGTTATCTCAATTGTCTCTTGGCAACAGGGAACCTTTACTCGAAATGTAATATTGGCAGAGGTATTACGAGAATGGGTGGTGTCAGCACCGGCTTCACCATTGGCTCCTTTGGCACCTGCGTCCGGATCAGTACCTGCACCAATACCGTCAGGGTTTCAATCTACTATACCAATAGTTAATCCTTAATTTATGATAAAAAACACATCACAAGGTTTCGTTATACTATTTTCAGTCCTGATTGCCGCTGCAATTTTGTTAGTTGGTTTTGGTATTTACAGTACCTCATATAAATCAACCGTATTATCTTCGGTTGCTCGCGAATCTCACACCGCATTTTATGCCGCAGATACTGGGGTCGAATGTATATTATGGGCGATGACTGAATTTTCTGGGGGAAACCCGCCTGCATCTATTAATTGTGTAGATAATTATGTATCGGTATTACAGCAAGGTTCTCAACAAGGTGAAATTTTAGTTGTATTTCCTATGCCAGATGATCGTGCTTGTACCCGTGTCACCGTTGACCCTAATTATCCTGATCCAAATGGAAATGGTACAATGTTTCGTATTCATTCTCGAGGGTACAATATTTGTGATTCACAAAATATGCCCATGACTAGCGATCCATTGTTGGTAGAACGTGTATTGCAAGTTTTCTTACCTAATGCTTCTTCTGCTTCAGCACAATTAAATACAGCAATTGGACCTTCTTCAAATCCTCAAATTTTACAAAAAACATACAGTGGAACCCCTCCTAGTCCAACACAATCAAATCAACAAATGAATGCCAATGGTGGTGCGACAAGTAAAACAATTGCGCCATAATTTTGCTCTTCTTGGTGTGATATACTGTTACCATGAATCCAAAAGATCGAATAATAACTCTTTCTTCTGAAATACAACGGCATAATCGTTTGTATCACACTCTTGATATGCCGGAAATATCTGACCAGGCGTATGACGCGTTGGTTGCTGAATTGCGTATATTAGAAGAAAAATACCCTGAATACACAATTACCGATAGTCCATTGCAAAAAATTGGTGGTGATATCCAAGAAAGTTTTCAAAAAACACAACATAAAATTTCCCAATGGTCATACGATAACATTTATAATTATGATGAGCTTGTGTTGTGGCAAGAAAAAATAGAACGGATGATACAAAAATATCCTGAATTAAAAAATGAACCATTGGAATATGTATGTGAATTAAAAATCGATGGATTGAAAATTGTTCTTACGTACGAATCAGGGGTACTAGTTACAGGTGCAACCCGTGGTGATGGTGAAATTGGTGAAGATGTAACTCAGAATATTAAAACCCTTCATGGAATTCCTCATGTGATTTCAGAAAAAAGAACCTGCGTTATGGTCGGAGAAGCTTGGATGAAAAAAGATGATTTGGAATTGATCAATAGCGAACGCAAGCAGGCCGGTCTACCATTGTATGCAAACCCAAGAAATCTTGCAGCAGGGTCATTACGGCAATTAGATGTTTCAGTAACACGTTCACGAAATATCCAAAGTTTTATTTATGATTGTGAATATAGTGAAAAAGAAAGAGAATCATTTAAAACTCATAAAGATAAATTAGAATTTCTTATATCATCGGGATTTTCTGTAAATGATGATTATCATATTGCAACATCATTACAAGATATAGAACATTGGTATCAAACATGCATGCAAAAAAAACATGCTATGCAATATGATATCGATGGTATTGTAATCAAAATTAATTCACAAAAGATATGTAATTATTTGGGATATACTGCAAAAGCTCCTCGTTTTGCGGTTGCATATAAATTTCCTGCAGAACAAACAACTACGGTGGTGTTGGATATTGATGTACAAATTGGTCGAACAGGCGTAGTAACACCCGTTGCCCATTTACGTCCTGTTTTGATTGCGGGTTCGGTGGTTTCAAAAGCAACATTACATAATCAAGAAGAAATAGAAAGATTGAATCTAAGAATTGGCGATACTGTTATTTTAGAAAAAGCAGGGGATATTATACCAAAAATTATCCAAGTATTACCAGAATTTCGAACCGGAAAAGAAAAATCTTTCTCTGTTGTTTCTTATTTACAAAAAAAGGGTCTCTCAGTACATAAAAAAAATATTAACGGCAAAGAGTCTGTAGCCTGGTATGTAGATGATAAAGATATTTTTGAATTAAAATTGCAAAACATGATCCATTTTGTATCTAAAAAAGGGATGTACATTGATGGATTGGGAAAAAAAATAGTAGAACAATTAATGCGTGCGCATCTCGTCTCTGTATATACTGATATCTATACACTATCAGCTGATCAGATTATGGGTTTACCAGGTTTTAAAGAAAAATCTGTACAAAATCTTTTGGAATCAATTGAAAGCAGTAAACAGGTTCCTTTTGATAGATTTTTGTATGCGTTGGGTATTCATCATGTGGGGGAAGAAACTGCAACGTTATTGGCGCAACATGTTGCATCTCTGGATATATTACGAACCACATCTTATGAAACATTAATTGCAATAGATGGTATTGGGGATATTGTCGCAGAAAGCATTATTGATTATTTCCAAGATTCTGAAAAAATAACAGAATTAGATGCACTATTGCAACATATTACTATTGTATATAAAGAAAAAAACGTTACTAAAGATATTTTGTCTGGAAAGACATTTGTATTGACCGGAACATTGGAAAATTTTTCTC